>DAIDKZ010000114.1 GCA_027449745.1 Acetobacteraceae bacterium
ATGCGCTGAATGAGATGGCGGGCGCCGGGTCAGTCCCGGCGCCGGCCGTGTTCGGCCTCAATGCGCGAAGGCCTTGTCCCAGACGGCGTGCGTCCATGCGCCGTCCGGCTTCTTCGTGATCACCGGATCGGACTTGCCGGACATCAGGACGGACACCGTGCGCTCATAGTCGGCCGGCTCAAGATAGCCAAGGCCACGCTTGCTGCCGGCGACGAGTTTTGCCACCTCACCCATCATGCGCGTCTGGTGCGCCTCGGTCTGCGCGCCGGTGCTGTCATTGTCGAGCACGATCTTGACCGCTTCCTTCTCGTGGCCGAGCGCGTACTGCCAGCCCTGCATGGTCGCCTTCACGAAGCGGGCGAGGCGGTCCACCACTTTCGGATCATCGAGCTTCGGCTGCAATGTGTAGAGCCCATCCTCCAGCGTCGCCACACCCTCGTCTTCGTATTTGAAGACGGTGAGCTGGGCCGGCTTCATGCCGGCTTCGATGAGCTGCCAGTACTCGTTATACGTCATGGTCGAGATGCACGCTGCCTGCTTCTGCAACAGCGGATCGACGTTGAAACCCTGCTTCAGCACCTTCACGTCCGGGTTGGCGCCGGTGTAGCTGTAACCGAGCTTCGCCATCCAGGCGAGAAACGGATATTCATTGCCGGAGAACCAGACGCCGAGAGTCTTTCCCTTGAAGTCCGCGGGCGTCTTGATGCCGCTGTCCTTCCGGCACGTGAGCTCCATGCCGGATTTCTGGTAGACCTGCGCGATGTTGACCAGTGCCACCCCCTTCTCCCGCGTGGCGAGCGCCGAGGGCATCCAATCCACCACCACGTCGGCGCCGCCGCCGGCGATCACCTGGGACGGATTGATGTCCGGACCACCGGGCTTGATGGTCACGTCGAGTCCGGCCGCCTTGTAGAACCCCTTGTCGCGGGCGACGTAATAGCCTGCGAACTGGGCCTGCGTCACCCATTTCAGTTGCAGGGTCAGCGGATCCGCGGCTTTTGCCACGCCGGTCCAGGCGAGCGTGTTCATTGCGATGGTGGCGAGAAGCAGTCGTCGCATCATGTCCTCCTTCGTGTCAGCGGCGAAATGCGGGATGCCAGAACGTCGCCGCGCGCTCGATCAGGGCGATCGCGCCGAAGCTCAGCGAGCCGGCCAGGGCGGCGACCGTGATCGTCGCCCAGACGATGTCCATGTTCATGCGGGCGGCCTCGGTGGAGATGCGGAACCCCATGCCGAGGATGGGCGTGCCGAAGAACTCCGCCACCACGGCGCCGATGAGCGCCAGCGTCGAATTCAGCTTCAGCGCGGTGAACACGAACGGCATCGACGCCGGCAGGCGCAGTTTCAGCAGCGTCGGCCAGTAGCCCGCCGCGTAGCAATGCATCAGGTCCCGTTCCATCGCCCCCGTCGCGGCGAGGCCCGCGGTGGTGTTCACCAGCATCGGGAAAAACGTCATCACCACGACGACTGCCGCCTTGGACGGCCAGTCGAAGCCGAACCACATCACCATGATCGGCGCGACGCCGACGATCGGCATGACACTGGCCAGATTGCCGAGCGGCAACAGGCCGCGGCGCAGGAACGGCGAGCGGTCCACCGCGAGCGCGACGGCGAAGCCGGCGCCGCAGCCGAGCGCGTAGCCGGCGATCACGGCGTGCAGATAGGTCTGCCGGAAGTCAGTCGCGAGCGTGCCGAGATGGGTCACGAACGCCGCCGCGATGGCGGACGGTGGCGGCAGCAACACGAACGGAATGTGCAAGCCCAGAACGAGCATTTCCCACAGCCACAGCAGCAATGCCCCGAACAAGGCCGGCGAGGCCAGCCGCGCCGCGAGCGTGTCCCGGCGTGCGAACCGGGCGAGTGCCAGCACGAGAAGCGGTAGTGCCACCAGCGACGCGAGGAGCGCGAACGCCGGGGCGCCCGGCAGGCTTGCACGTGCGATACCGGCGCTCGCCAGCGCCAGCACGGCGGCGAACACCGCCGAGCCGCGTATCTGCCTCACAGCCGGCCGCCGCGCGCATGCAGCACGGCGCGCTCCGCCATGGCGACGCCGAGGAGTGCGACGATGGAGAGCAGCGCGGCCATCACCAGCGCCGCCCAGAGCTGGATGGTCTGCCCGTAATAGCTGCCGGTGAGCAGCCGTGCGCCTAGCCCGGCCTGCGCGCCCGTGGGCAGTTCCGCGACGATCGCGCCCACCAGGGAGAGCGCCACCGCGACCCGCAGCCCGGGAAACAGGAACGCCAGGGACATCGGCCAGCGCAGCTTGGTGAACACGGCGCTGGGCGCGGCGCTATAGGTGCGCATGAGGTCGAGCTGCAGCGGATCCGGCGCGCGCAACCCCGTCACCATGCCGACGGTGATCGGGAAGAAGGCGAGGTAGCCGGCGATGGCGGCCTTCGGCAGCAGACCCGTGATGCCAAGAGTGCCGAGCACGACAACGACCATCGGCGCGATGGCCAGAACCGGAACCGTCTGGCTGGCGATCACCCACGGCATCAGCGAGCGATCGAGGGTGCGCACGTAGACGATCCCGACCGCCAGCGCGATGCCGAGGACCAGCGCGATGCCCAGCCCTGCGAGCGCGGCGGACAGTGTCACCCAGGCATGATAGAGCAGATTGCGAGGCGAGGTCAGCGGATGGAACAGGACGCTGGTCCAGAGCTCGGCCACGACCTGATGTGGCGCCGGCAGGACGGGGCGGTCCATCGACCATGCCGCGCTCGCCAGGGTGGAAAGCCCCGCGGTCTCATCCAGATCGAGCCGCGGCGCATTCAACGGGATGGCCAGCGCATACCAGAGGACCGTCAGGATGCCGAGGACGGACACCATCGGCAGGATGCGCTCGGCCCACTGTCGTGGGGCGTCAGTCATAGCTGTGCCCGGCGCGCAGCCCTTCGCGCACGCGATGGGCGACGGCAAGGAATTCGGCCGACTCGCGGATGCCGAGAGCGCGCGCCGCGCCAAGCGGGCTATCGATCACGTCGATGATCCGCCCTGGCCGGGCGGACATCACGACGATGCGCGTGGACAGGAAAACGGCTTCGGGGATGGAATGGGTGACGAACACGACGCTCATGCCGGTGCGTCGCCAAAGTTCGTGCAGATGCAGGTTGAGGCCGTCGCGCGTGATCTCGTCCAGCGCCCCGAACGGCTCGTCCATCAGCAGCAGCGTCGGCTCGAAGCAGAGCGCCCGGGCGATGGAAACGCGCTGCTGCATACCACCCGACAATTGCCAGGGGAATTTGCGCGCGAAATCGCCGAGCCCGACCAGGCGCAGATAGCGCTCTGCCCGCTCCGTCCGCTCGCCCCGGGCCATGCCCATGATTTCGAGCGGCAGCATGACATTGCGGGCCACGCTGCGCCACGGATAGAGAGCGGGTGCCTGAAACACGTAGCCGTAGGCGCGCGCCCGCCGGGCCTCGGCCGCGCTCATCCCGTTCACCGTCAGCGTGCCGCCACTGGGCGCCTGAAGGTCGGCGATCGCGCGCAGGAGCGTCGTCTTGCCACAACCGGACGGCCCGATCAGCGAGACGAAATCGCCGCGGCGAATGGTGAGATCGACGCTCGTCAGCGCGTTGACGCGTTGGCCGTCGGTCTCGAAGGCGACGCCGAGCCCGCGCGCTTCGACGACCACCGGTGCGTTCGGTGCGGGAACGGTTTCGCTCGCGAGCAAGGCCGATTCGCCCATGCACTCAGCCTTGACCCGCTTCGGCAAGCCGCGCGTCGGTCGCGAGGACGGCGCGTAGCAGCACGTTCGCGGCCGCCGCGATATCTGGCTTCTCGGCGCTCTCGGCCTCGTTGTGGCTGACCCCGTTGGCGCAGGGCAGGAAAATCATCGAGGTGGGCGCAACGGAGGCGACATAGGCGGAATCATGACCGGGCCCCGAAATCATGTCGCGATGCGGGTAGCCGAGGTCGGCAGCGGCATCGCGTACGGCAGCGATGCAGCCGGCGTCGAAATGCACCGGCGGCGCATTCCAGATGCGCGTGAACGCGGCCTCGACCCCCGACGCCGCCGCGATCCGCTGCACGGCGGCAGAGACGTCACGCTCCATGCTCTCCAGCACGGTCTCCTCCGGGTGGCGCAGATCGATGCTGAAGAACACCTCGCCGGGAATGACGTTACGGCTGTTCGGCTTCACTTCCAGCAATCCGACCGTGGCGACCGCGACCGGTGCCTGCCGCAAGCCGGCCGCATTCACGGCCTCGACCATCCGCGCCGCCGCGAGCAGTGCGTCGTGGCGCAGCGTCATCGGTGTCGATCCGGAATGGGATTCGCGGCCCGTCACCGTCACTTCATACCAGCGCATGCCCTGGACCCCGGTGACGACGCCGATCGTCTTGCCCTCCTCCTCCAGGATCGGCCCCTGCTCGATATGAACCTCGAAATGCGCGGAGAGCGGATGCGCGCCACAAGGCAATTCACCGCGGTAGCCGATGCGCGCGAGTTCGTCACCGAACCGGTGCCCCTCCCGATCCTCGCGCGCGTAGGCCCAGTCGCGGGTGAATTTGCCGGCGAAAACGCCGGAGGCGAGCATGGCGGGCGCAAAGCGCGCGCCCTCCTCGTTGGTCCAGTCGATCACCTCGATCGGTGCATTGGTCTCGTAACCGGCATCGTTGAGCGTGCGCAGCACCTCGAGTCCGGCCAGGACGCCGACGATGCCGTCATATTTGCCGCCGGTTGGCTGGGTATCGAGATGGCTGCCCATGGCGATGGGCTTGAGATCCGGATTGCGGCCGGGACGGCGGGCGAAGATGTTGCCCATGTCATCGATGTTGATGCTGCACCCGGCGGCCTTGCAGGCGGCGACGAACCAGTCGCGCACCTCGCGGTCGAGATCGCTCAGTGTCAGGCGTCGAATGCCGCCCTTCTCGGTGGCGCCGATCCGCGCCGTCTCCATCAGACTGTCCCAGAGGCGCTCCGGGTTGATGTGCAGATTGCTTGCAGTCTGGCTCATTCGGCGGCCTCACGACGATCGGGATTGTTCGGGTGCTGCTTCCAGGTGCGCTTCGGCCGCGCGACCTCCTGCGCCACCATGCGGATACAGCCGCTCACCGGGCAGACGTGGGCGCACAGGTTGCAGCCAACGCATTCAGCGTCGATCACCTCGAAGCGCCGACGAACCCCGTCGCGGTGGATCGCGATGGCCTGATGCGACGTATCCTCGCAGGCAATGTGGCAGAGACCGCACTCGATGCAGAGCGCGGGGTCAATCCGCGCCTTGGTGACGTAGTCGAGGTTCAGGTCCTCCCAGTGGACGAAGTTCGGCACCGCACGGCCGAGGAAGGAACCGATGCCGGCATAGCCCTTCTCGTCCATCCAGTTGGCCAGCCCGTCCTGCATCTCCTCGATGATGCGGAAACCCCGATGCATCACCGCCGTGCAGACCTGCACCGTGCCCGCGCCAAGCGCGATGAACTCCGCGGCGTCACGCCAGGTCGAGATGCCTCCGATCCCGGAGATCGGCAGGCCGGCGAGCTCCGGGTCGCGTGCCAACTCGGCCACCATCCGCAGTGCGATCGGCTTCACGGCGGGGCCGCAATAGCCGCCATGCGTGCCCTGGCCATCGACCACGGGTTCGGGCGCCATGGTGTCGAGATCAACGGCGACGATGGACTGGATGGTATTGATGAGCGACAGCGCGTCTGCCCCGCCGCGCTTCGCCGCCCGCGCCGGCGCACGGATGTCGGTCACGTTCGGAGTCAGCTTGACGATCACCGGCATGCGCGAGTGCTGCTTGCACCAGCGCGTGACCATCTCGACATACTCCGGCACTTGCCCGACCGCCGAGCCCATGCCGCGCTCGGACATGCCGTGCGGGCACCCGAAATTCAGCTCGATGCCGTCGCAGCCAGTGGCTTCGACGCGCGGCAGGATGCGCTTCCAGCTCTCCTCGGTGCAGGGCACCATGAGACTGACGACCAGCGCGCGGTCCGGCCAGTCGCGCTTCACCGTGGCGATCTCGCGGAGATTGACCTCGAGCGGACGATCGGTGATGAGCTCGATATTCGAAAAGCCGGCCATGCGCGCGCCGGCATAGGAAACCGCCCCATAGCGGCTGGAGACATTCACGATCGGCGGATCCTCGCCGAGCGTCTTCCACACCACGCCGCCCCAGCCGGCCCGGAAGGCGCGGACGACGTTGTATTCCTTGTCCGTGGGCGGTGCGGAGGCGAGCCAGAACGGATTGGGCGCGCGGATCGAGGCGAAATTCACCGAGAGGTCGGCCATCCCGGTCACTCCCTGAGGTCGGCCAGGCGGCGATGGATCGCCTCGGCGGCGACCTTGCCATCCTGCACCGCACGCACCGTGAGGTCCTGCCCTGCCACGCAGTCGCCGCCGGCGAAGACGCCGGGCAGCGACGTTTCGCAATTGGCATCGACGACGATCCGTCCGGCCACGATACGCGGGGTGACGTCGAGGACAGGCAAGTCGAGCCGCTGTCCGATTGCGATCAGCACACGGTCGGCGGGCAACGTCACCCGCTCGCTGGCCGGTTGTGCCGTGTCTGGACGGCCATGCGCGAATTCCACCCCCGCCACGGCCCCCCCGGCGGCGACGAGGCCGACGGGGGTGAGGTGATGCAGGATGCGCACCCCCTCCGTCCGCGCGAAATCCTGCTCCCAACGCGTCGCGCCCATTTCGGCCGGGCCACGTCGATAGGCGATGGTGACATCCTCGGCACCGAGACGACGCGACTGCACCGCGGCGTCGATCGCGGTGTTGCCGCCGCCGATGACGATGACGCGCCGCCCCGGCATGAGGTGCCGCGGCTCCGGCGCCTGCCGCAGTTCGGCGATGAAACCGACGGCGTCGCGCAGGCCAACGAGCGGTGCCTCCGGCGCGCAGGAGAGGCCGTTCACGCCGGCGAGACCGAGGCCGAGGAACACGGCGTCGAAATCACGTCGCAGTGCGCCCAGCGTCAGATCGGCGCCGAGCGCGCGGCCATACTCGATGCGGATGCCGCCCAGGGCGAGGAGAAAAGCCACCTCGCGCTGCGCGAAATCGTCGACGAGCTTGTACGCCGCGATGCCGTACTCGTTGAGCCCGCCCGGCTTCGCGCGCGCCTCGAACACCGTGACGTCGTGGCCATGGCGGGCCAGGCGGTGGGCACAGGCGAGACCGGCGGGGCCAGCGCCGACGACGGCGACGCACTTGCCGCTCGCCGGGGCGCGCTGGAACGGCTGGATCTGACGATCCATCAGCCAGTCGGTGGCGTGGCGCTGGAGCAGGCCGATCTTCACCGGCCGTTCCTCCTGGGCGCGGCGGACGCAGGCTTGCTCGCAGAGAATCTCCGTCGGGCAGACGCGGGCGCAGCTGCCGCCGAAACTGTTCTCCTCGAGGATGCGCACGGCAGCACCCTTCAGGTTGCCGGTCGCGATGCGGCGGATGAAGCCCGGAATGTCGATGCCGGTCGGGCAGGCGTGCAGGCAGGGCGCGTCGAAGCAGAAATAGCAACGATTCGCTTCGACCAGGGCCTCATCATGCGAGAGCGGCGGATGCAGGTCGCTGAACAGGCCGGCCGGACCGGCCGCGCTCGTCACCTCGTCCGCGGGAGGGGTGGCGGTGATGCTGGCAGGCTCGTCCATCCGGGCGGGCTCCCTTCGCAGCGTGACCAACTCAGCGTGGAAGAAATTGACTGTTTGGTCAACTTCTTTCAGAATTGGAGCGGTCAAATTTTTTCTGGCGAGGAATTGGGCGCAATGCCTGGAAAACAGGCGGCGGCGGCTGAGGAAACGGCCAACGCGGGACGCATCCGGCGCGGGCAGTTGCTGCATATCGTCGAATCCGCGGAGCGCGCCTTCGCCGAGGCCGGCTTTGCCGGCACCACCATGACCCGGCTCGCCGAGGCGGCCGGGCTGCCCAAGGCGAATCTCCACTATTATTTCGGCACCAAGGAGAAACTCTATCGTGCGGTGCTGGAGAATATCCTGACCCTCTGGCTCGACGACATGGCCCCGATCGTGCCCGAGCGGGCGCCGGCCGAGGCGCTCGGCGCCTACATCCGGGCGAAAATGGGTCACAGCCGCGCACGGCCGCACGCATCGAAAGTGTTTGCAAGCGAGATCCTGCACGGCGCGCCGCATCTGCGCGGCTTTCTTACCCATGAGTTGCGGCGCCGGGTGGCCGAAAAGACACGCGTGATCGAGCACTGGATCGCGCGCGGGCGCATGGCAAAAGTCGATCCCGTGCATCTGTTCTTCGCCATCTGGGCGATGACCCAGACCTATGCCGACTTCGACGTGCAGATGCGCGCGGTGCTTGGCTGCGCGGCGCTCGGTACGGCCGAATACGAGGCGGGCGAGCAAACGGTGCTGCGCCTGGTCCTCCATGGCTGCGGGCTCACGACCGAAGACATCAACGAGGGAGAGCAAGGCCCATGTCGATCCTGATCCGTGGCGGCACGGTGGTGACCGCCGAGCAGAGCTTTCGCGCCGACGTGCTGTGCGACGGCGGTCTGATCAAGGCCGTCGGCACCGCCACCGAGGCGCCGGCAGGCACCGAGATCGTCGATGCCGGCGGCATGCTCGTGATGCCCGGCGGCATCGATCCGCACACCCATATGGAGCTGCCGTTCATGGGCACGGTGGCGAGCGAGGATTTCTACACCGGCACGGCGGCGGCGATGGCAGGCGGCACGACGATGATCATCGACTTCGTCATCCCGAATCCCGGCGTCTCCCTGCTCGAGGGGTTCCGCACCTGGCGCGGCTGGGCCGAGAAAGCGGCGTCGGATTACAGCCTGCACGTCGCCGTCACCTGGTGGTCCGAGCAGGTCCGCGAGGAGATGGGCATCCTCGCGCGCGACCACGGCGTCAACAGCTTCAAGCACTTCCTGGCCTACAAGAACGCCATCATGATCGATGACGGCGTGCTGATGCACAGCATCGGCCGCGCGCTGGAACTGGGCGCGATCTGCACGGTGCACGCCGAGAATGGCGAAGCCGTGTTCCAGTTGCAGAAGAAGATGCTGGAGATGGGGATCACCGGCCCCGAGGGTCATGCGCTCTCCCGCCCGCCCGAGGTGGAAGCGGAGGCGACGAACCGTGCCATCGCGATCGCCGAGGTTCAGGGCGCCCCCATCTACATCGTCCACGTCTCCGCCGAAGAGGCCGCCGCGGCCATCGGGCGGGCGCGGGCGCGCGGCGTGCGTGCCTACGGCGAGGTTCTGGCCCAGCATCTCGTCATCGACGAGAGCGTCTATCGGCGGCCGGACTGGGCTGAGGCCGCGGCCTATGTGATGAGCCCGCCCTTCCGCCCCAAGCACCACCGCAAGGCCCTGTGGGCCGGCCTCGCGTCCGGCCAGTTGCAGACCACGGCGAGCGACCATTGCTGCTTTTGCGCACCGCAGAAGGCGATGGGACGCGACAATTTCACCATGATCCCGAACGGGGTCGGTGGCGTCGAAGACCGCATGGGCATCCTTTGGCATCACGGCGTCAATGAAGGGCGCATCACCGCGAATGAGTTCGTCCGCATCACGTCGACCAATACCGCGCAGATCTTCAATCTCTACCCGCGCAAAGGCGCGGTCGCGGCGGGTTCGGACGCGGACCTTGTGGTGTGGGACCCGCAGGGGCAGCGCACGATCTCGGCGAGGACGCACCATCAGAACGTGGATTTCAATATCTACGAGGGCATGACGGTGCAAGGCCTGGCGCGGCATACGATCAGCCAGGGCAAGCTGGTCTGGACCGATGGCGATCTGCGTGCGGTGCGGGGCGCCGGCCGCTACGTCAACCGGCCATGCTTCGCGCCCGTGTTTTCGGCACTGTCGCGGCGCGCTACGGCCACCCGTCCCGGCGCGGTGACGCGCGAGCCGGCGGCGGCCGTCACGCCGTGAGTGCCGCCGGCACCCGGAGGCCGGATAGAAATCTGGTGCGTGCATAACGCCACGAGACGGGGTATGACGACTTCGTGATCGCCGCCGCCAATGGAGGAAACAGAATGCCGGGAACCAGCGATACCGCCATATCGGGCGGCCATTTGCTATCGGAGGTAGAGCATCGCGCCCAACTGCGTCGGGCCGTCCTCGCCAGCACGATCGGGACAACCATCGAGTGGTATGATTTCTTTCTCTACAGCATCGTGACCGGCCTGGTGTTCGCCAAACTCTATTTCCCCAAGTCGGACCCGCTGGTCGGGACGCTCGAAGCATTCCTGATCTATGCCGTGGGCTTTGTCGCGCGCCCGGTGGGGGCGGCGATCTTCGGCCATTACGGCGATCGCATCGGCCGCAAATCGACGCTGATCGCGACATTGTTGCTGATGGGGCTTGCCACGTTTGCGGTGGCGCTGGTGCCGACCTACACGAGCATCGGCATCTGGGGCGCGGTGCTGCTCACCGTGCTTCGCTTCATCCAGGGGGTCGGCGTCGGCGGTGAGTGGGGCGGATCTGTACTCTTGGCCATGGAGTGGACGCGCACGAACAAGCATCGCGGGTTCGTCGCCGCCTGGCCACAACTGGGAGTGCCTGCCGGACTGTTCATTGCCAATCTTGCGGTGCTCGTGTTCAGCGCCGTTTCCGGGACCGATTTCCTGGTCTGGGGCTGGCGCATTCCCTTCCTGCTCAGCATCGTGCTGGTCGGGGTCGGGCTATGGATTCGGCTCGGCATCCTCGAAACCCCGACGTTCCGCGGCCTGGTCGAGAACAACCGCCTGGAGCGGGCGCCAATGGTCGAGGTGTGGCGCAAACATCCGGGCGAGATCCTGCTCAGTTCGCTCGCGCGCCTCGCCGAGCAGGCGCCATTCTATATTTTCACCGCCTTCGTTTTCTCTTATGGCGTCGGCGCCCTCAAGGTGTCGCGTGACCTGTTGCTGGTCTCGGTTCTGGCAGCCTCCGTCGTCTCGCTGGTGACGATCCCCCTCGCAGGGCATCTCTCCGACCGCATCGGCCGCCGCAAGGTCTATATGTTCGGCGCGCTGCTGATCGGTTTGTTCGGTTGGCTCTATTTCGGCATGCTCGATAGCAAATCCCCGGTCCTGATCTTCGTCGCCATCGTTCTGTCGCTCATCCCGCACGATATCATGTATGGGCCGCAGGCGGCGCTGATCGCCGAGAGTTTCACGCCGCGGCTGCGCTACAGCGGTGCCTCCGTTGGCTACCAGTTGGCTTCGATCATCGCCGGCGGACCAGCGCCGCTGATCGCGACCTGGCTGTTCGCAACCTACCACTCGGGCTACGCCATCGCGGGCTTCATCGCCGGCTGCAGCGTGGTCAGCCTGATCGCGACGTCGTTGCTGAAGGACTACACGAACCGGGACATTTCCGCAGAGTACGACGCCTGATGTCGTCGCCGATGCGGACCGCCGGGGGCATGACCTCGGCGGCTCGGTCCGGCGGCGAAACCGCTTGACCATGTGCACTGGGCGGGATCAATATCGCGCACGGAAGGCCGCCAGAACGCGCGGTCGGGGAATAGGCCAGCGCTGTCTGGTGGGAGAGAAATGATTCCGGCGTCGGGCTCCGCTTGGCTGTCCTCGGCTACGTCTGGACACTCCCCGGCTCGGTTCGGCTCCGGTCCTCGTTGGGCTCGTTATACTCAACAGGGAATAACGGGTCAAGTGAAAATTGCGGCGGGTCGACGAGCGGCGCCTGAGCGAGCGCTACGGGTGCGTTCCGCCCGTGGCGATCGCCGGGGCGCTGGGCGCTGGTGTCTTCCTTGCACGCCCACCGCGCGCGCCGCGCGCGGGATCAATCGGGTGCGGGGGCGGCGAACCGTCCGTCCGTGCTCTCTGCCTGTGACAACTGAACGGAGCTGATCAATGATCACTTTGCGCGTGAATGGGCAGGTGCAGGCCTACGATGGCGATCCATCGCTGCCCCTGCTGTGGTACCTCCGGGACGAGCTGGGGCTGACCGGGTCCAAGTTCGGCTGCGGTGAAGGCCTGTGCGGCGCTTGCACGGTGCATCTCGCTGGCAATGCCGTGCGGTCCTGCGCCGTGTCCATGGCGGACGCGGCCGGGCACGAGGTCGTGACCATCGAGGGGCTCGATCCGCGTGGTGATCATCCGGTGCAGCGCGCCTGGCGCGCGGTGAACGTTCCGCAGTGCGGCTTCTGCCAGGCGGGGCAGATCATGCAGGCGGCAGCGTTGCTGGCGAAGACGCCGAACCCGACGGAGCAACAGATCACCGAGGCCATGGACGGCAATATCTGCCGGTGCGGCTGCTATCAGCGCATCCAGACCGCTGTCCGCGCGGCCGCGACAGGAGTTTGATCCATGTCCCACATCGATAACCCCTCCCATATCGTCGAGAATGTCAGCCGCCGCGGCGTGCTGAAGGGCGTCGTCGCCAGCGGCGCCGTGATTCTCGTCGCGCGCTCGCTGCCCGCCCAGGCAGCCGGCTCGCTGCCCAAATACACGACCGGCGCCAGCGCGATGCCGCACGGCACGGTGAACGACCCGCACATCTTCGTCGCCATCGACAGCGCTGGTCTTGTCACCATCGTCGCGGCCCGCGCCGAGATGGGCACCGGCGCCGCCCGCACCTCGCTGCCGATGATCCTGGCCGACGAGATGGAGGCCGACTGGGCGCGCGTCCGCATCGTCCAGGGCGAAGGCAACGAGGTCAAATACGGCAACCAGGATACTGACGGCTCACGCAGCGTGCGCCACTGGCTGTGGCCGATGCGCGAATGCGGCGCGGCGATGCGCATGATGCTCGAGACCGCCGCGGCAGCGCGCTGGGGCGTTCCGGTCGAAGAGGTCGAAGCGACCAATCACGAGATCGTGCATCACGGCTCCGGCCGGCGTCTCGGCTACGGCGCCGTCGCGGCGGATGCGGCGAAGCTCGCCACGCCGGCGCGCGAGACGCTGCGCTTCAAGGATCCAGCGGCGTTCCGCTACATCGGCACCGGCTCGATCCCAGCGGTCGATCTGTTCAACATCACCACCGGCCGGGCCATCTATGGCCAGGACGTGCGGCTGCCGGGGATGAAATACGCCGTCATCGCCCGTCCGCCCGTGCTCAACGGCAAGCTGGTCTCCTTCGACGCGACCGAAGCGATGAAGGTTCCCGGCGTCGAGAAGGTGATGGAACTGAAGGGCTGGACCTGGCCCGCGAAGTTCCAGCCGCTCGGCGGCATCGCCGTGATCGCGCGCAATACCGGCGCGGCGATCAAGGGCCGTGACAAGCTGAAGATCGTCTGGGACGACGGCGAACACGCTTCGTACAATTCCGACAGCTACCGCGAGGCGATGAAGGCCACCGCGGCGAAGCCGGGCCAGGTCGCGCGCAACGAGGGTGACATCGATGCGGCCATGAAGGGCGCGGCGAAGGTCATCACCGCCGAGTACTATCTGCCGCACATCGCCCACGCGACCATGGAGCCGCTGGCGGCAACCGCGGTGGTGACCGATGCCGGGGCGGAAATCTGGTCCTCGGTGCAGAGCCCGGGCGGCACGCGCGATGATGTCGCCAAGACTCTCGGTCTGCCGGTCGAGAAGGTCGTCGTCAACAACATGCTTCTGGGCGGCGGCTTCGGCCGCAAGTCGAAGTGCGACTACGCGCAGGAAGCGGCGCTGCTGTCGAAGGCCCTGGGCGGCACGCCGGTGAAGGTGATCTGGACGCGCGAGGACGATCTGCAGCACGACTATCTGCACACCGTCGCTTGGCAGCGGATCGATGCCGCGCTCGACTCGAACAACAAGGTGATCGGCTGGCGTCACCGCAGCGTCGCACCTTCGATCTGGTCCACCTTCATCCCGGATCCGAAGCATCTGCAGCCGCTCGAGACGAGCATGGGCCTGATCGACATGCCGTTCGACATCGCCAATATCCGTTGTGAGACGGGCGAGGCGGCGGCGCATACGCGCATCGGCTGGTTCCGCTCGGTGATCAACATCCCGCAAGGCTTCGCGGTGCAGAGCTTCGCCGCCGAACTCGCGGCGGCGACGGGCAAAGACCAGAAGGAGATGCTGCTCGAACTGATCGGCCCGCCGCGCATCGTCGATCCGCGGAAGTCGGTCAAGGAGCTGTGGAACTACGGCGAGCCGTTCGAATCCTATCCGATCGACACCGGGCGTCTTGCCCGCGTGCTCGAACTGGCGGCGGAAAAGGCCGGCTGGGGACGCAAGCTGCCCGAAGGCCACGGGCTTGGGATCGCCGTCCACCGCAGCTTCGTCAGCTACATCGCCACCGTCGTCGAGGTCGCGGTGAACAAGGACGGCAGCTGGTCGATTCCGCGCGTGGACACCGCGATCGATTGCGGCTTCCACGTCAATCCGGAGCGCATCACCTCGCAGATCGAAGGCGCGGCGGTGATGGCTCTCGGCATTGCCAAGCACGGCGCGATCACCTTCAAGAACGGCCGCGTCCAGCAGAGCAACTTCAACGACTACCAGGTCGTGCGCATCAGCGAGGCGCCGAAGGTGACCAACGTCTACATCGTTCCGGCCGGCATCGAAGTGCCGCCGAGCGGCGTCGGCGAGCCGGGCGTGCCGCCCTTCGCGCCGGCGCTCTGCAATGCGATCTTCAACGCTACCGGCAAGCGTATCCGCCAGCTGCCGATCGGCAATACGATCGCGATCTGACCCCGCCCCGGAGCGCGCCCGCGGCAAGCGGGAGCGCTTCGGTCTCGGGTTCGTCGGTCGCTGCGTCTTAACTCTGCCGCCGCGACCGTTCCTCCTGCGCCGCCGGAACCTGTTCCGGCGGCGTTTTTCTTGGGCAAATTCGCCCCGCTGCGCCTCAGCCGTGCCGCGGCAGCGCCGCCATGAGATCCTTGGTCTGCTCGTAAAGCCGCCGGTAGAGGCTGAACTGCGCGTCGTAGAGCCCAGCGAGTTCGACGCGCGGGGTGACGGTGGTGCGGGCCGGATTCCAGTCGGCGAGGGCCGCGGCATCGACATCGCCGATCGCAAACGCCGCCAGCATCGCGTCGCCCAGTGAGGCGCCGATGGTCTCACGCGGGACGATCTGCTCGAGGCCGCAGACATCCGAGACCGCCTGCACCCAGACCGGGTTGCGCGTGCCGCCGCCGGCGACGAGCACTCGCCGCGGTGCCTTGGCATAGGCCGAGAGCGCGTGGCGGACGGAGCAGGCGATGCCCTCGAGCACGGCCCGGAACAGATGGCCGCGGGTGTGCGTGAGATCGAGGCCGAAGAAACAGCCGCGGGCCAGCGGGTCATGGATCGGCGTGCGCTCACCTGAAAAATAGGGCAGCACGACGAGCCCCGCCGCACCCGGCGGCGAGGCGGCGGCCTCCTCGGCGAGGCGGGCCATCGCCGTCTCGGCGGGCAACTCGCGCGCGAAATGCTCGCGGAACCACTTCGTCAGCGTGCCACTGGTGGCCAGCCCGGCCTGGCTCGCATGCAAGCCGGGGCGCAGCCAGGGGGCATACCACAGCCGGGCATCGAACACCGGCGCCGCGGTGAGCAGGATGGTGAAGATCGTCGACCCATACATCAGCATCATCTCGCCCGGCGCGGTGACGCCGACGCTGAACGCCTCGGCCGCGGCATCGATGGTGCCGACGGTGACCGGCGTGCCGGCGGCGAGCCCCGTGGCCGCGGCGGCCTCGCTGGTGATCGTGCCGGCGATATCCGTGGTCTCGCCAAGACGCGGCAGGCGAGCCGGTTCGAGCAGCCCAACGCCGGCCGGCGCGGCCCAGAGTCGGGCACTGGCATCATAGAGCGGGGTGAAGCCGGCGGCGGTGAAATGGTCCATCACCGCCTCCCCGGTCAGCCGCTCGACGAGGAAGGAGGTCGCGGTATGGACGCGCGCGGCGGCGGCGAAAATCTCCGGCCGGTTTCGCTGCAGCCAGAGGATTTTCGGCCCGACGGACTGCGCGGTGAGCCGGTTGCCGCCATGGGCGATCAGCCGCGCCTCGCCAATGCGCTCGGTGAGTTCGGCGATCTCCCGCGCGGCGCGCGTATCGACCCCGTAGAGAACCGCGTTGCCAAGCGGCGCGCCGGCGGCGTCGACGGGGAGCATGCAGGGGCCGATCGCGCTCAGCCCAACGCCCCGAATCTCGCGCGGATCAAGCCGTGTCTCGGCCAGCAGGCGCGCCGCGATCTCCCGCAGGCCGGCCCACCAATCCTCGATCGGCCGGTGTTCGGCCCAGCCTGGCTCGGGCACCAGCATGCGGTGCCGCCGCGCCGCGCTGGCGAGAATGCGCCCGGAGGCGTCGACGAGGACGCCCTTGGCCTCGAAAGTGCCGATGTCGATGCCGAGATACGCCCGCATGTTCGCCTCCGACGCTGCCATCCGGTCCGGCGGCAGGCTAGTCCATGACCGAACGGCGAGGAACCGCCGCCGGCTGGACCCGACGCTGGGTCGAGGGCAATTCTCGGCCCACCAATGGCGAGGAGGCATGGGCATGGGCGGAAACCGACTGCAGAGGATCGGGTTCGGGCTGCAACTCGGGCTGGCGACGATCGCCATCCTTGGCGGCGAGTGGGCGCTGTTCGTCGCCCTCGGGCGGTTGACCGGGCCGGTGGTCATCGCGCTGACCGCTCTCAATGTCGTGATCGCCGGCGGAATCGCGCTCGTGGCCGGCCTGATTGGCGTCTTGCAGATCAGAATCCGACATATAATTCAGCACGATAACGGTTTTGTGAGTCCGCAATGACGATTGTATGACGAAAAAATCTGCATTGTTGCAGTTTTTCGCTCTCTTGTGCCCCGGAGAGCGAATGCGTTAAGAAATCCCTACCGAATTAGACAACTGGAGAGAACGATGAGACTGCGCGGACCCCAATGGCTGGCCTCGGCTTCGGTGCTGGCGCTGCTGGTCCCGGCAGCCGCATGGGCCAATGTGGCGACGATCAATCCCGGCGACACGATCAGCGTCACCGCGACCCTCAGCACCACCGATCCGAACGAAAACGGCGAGGGCGAGCCGCTCGTCATCACCGCCGATGGCGCCAACATCAATGTCGTTTTCAACTACGGCATCGCGTCGACGACGACCTACACCGCCCCGCCGGTCCTGACCGCGCCGGGAGCGCCGATCCCCACCACCAGCATCGATTACTACATCCAGGGCGCCGACGGGGACGAGAGCGCCTCCTTCTCCACCGCGGTCAACGCGCCCCCGTCAGCCAAGACGCCGGACCAGGTCGCGCAATGGACCAAGGACGCAGCGATCCTGGGGATTGCCGGCGGCGTGCTCGGAACGATCAGCGCGCCGCTCAACCTGGTCCCCGGCTGGGGCACTGCCGCCAGCATCACCGCCGGCGTGCTTGCCGGTCTGACCTCGGCGACCGCCGGCTATTTCGCACTGCTCGCCGCCGACCCGGTCGACCCGAACTACAAGGTGATCGCCACCCCCGGCAGCATCACCTTGCCGTCCTCCCTGTCATCCTCCGGTCTCGCCGCCGATGAAGCCAAGGCGATCGAGATCGCCGCGGCGCTCATCACATCGCTCAATCGCTATCAGGGCGCCGAGGTGGCGGGCGATTCCTACTGGAAGGCACAGCAGCTCGCCGCCGTCGATCAATATACCGCGGAGCTCAACAGCCTGACCGGGTCGATCTCCAGCGACCTGCGGACCCTGGCCGCCAATCTCGCCGCCGCGCGCGGCGGGTCGGTCACGATCACGCCGCAGCAAGTGCTGCAGATTGAGCAGTATTTCGCGAGTTACGGGCTGTCTTCGACCACGATCGCGCTGCTGCAGCAGCTCGGCCTGACGCCGGCCCAGATCCAGCTCGCTACCCAGAACATCTATGTGCAGAACATCAACTCTGTCGCCGGTGTCTATCCCGACGTGCTCGTCGCGCTCGCCAACGACCTCTCGCCGATTCCGGAGCCGGCAACCTGGGCGGTGTTCCTGCTTCCGCTGGCTTTGCTGCCGCTCATCCGCCGCGCCTCGCCGCCGGCGCGCCTGATCTGACGCTTCTGCCAGGGCAGGGTTTCATCGCCCTGCCCTTTTGCGCATGATCGGCGCGAAGCAGGGACACGAGGCCACTTATACCGAACTCGCCTCCGCCTTCCCGCAAGGCACGGGAAACGAACGGGAAACCGGCCACGCAGGAACCAACATCCCGCAGCCCTCCCCGCATCGGGCGCCCGCCCGGCTGGGTAACCGTGGATGTTTCCCGCAGGGCTATAGCCTCTCGACGGCCTCGACTGCCGTCGAGGTCAAGAGAAACAAGCGGCGCGGGTGCTGGGGGAACGGGCGGAACCCGAACCCCTCGTAAAAGGCCGAGGCCGCCGCATCCTTGGCCTCAACGACGATTGCGAACACCGCGAGCGTGCGACCGGCGCTGATGATGCGGCGGACGGCGTCGGCCAGCAGCAATTCGCCGATGCCTCTCCCGCGGACCCGGATGTCTCGGGCCAAGCGTCCAATCAAAGCCGCCGGGATTGCCTCATAGCGAGGCAGCTTCCGTCCGATTTCCTCCGGCAGGTCTTCGATTGTCAGAGTGAATGAACTCAGGCTGTAAAAGCCGATGACGCCATGCTTGTCATCGCATGCAACGAACACCCGCGCGACATTGCGCTTGTCGTCCTGGCTGGCGCGCCGCTGAAACCAGTCATCGAGGTCGGCTTGGCCACATTGGAACGATTTCCGAACGTGCCCCTTGTTCAGAGGCTCGATAGCGAAGGCCATCAGCCAATCAGGTCACGATGCCGCCGGAGCGCTGCCACCAGCTTGTCGGTCGGCTCCGGAGGATTGGCCACGGCTGCCAGGAAAGCGTCACGGTCGGCTCCAGCCAGCACCATGCGCTGGTGTTCATCCAGTACCCGGCGCGCGCCCTCGTAGGCGAGGTCACCAGCCGTCAGGCCCGACACCGCCATCGCCCTCTGAATCAACGCCTTGGCCGACCCAGCCACGCGCAGCTCGATGCGGTCCTTTTTCAGTTCCCGAGCTGGACGAGTGGTGCGGGCGACAGACGGCATGGGCATATCCTTTCGGATATGCGAGTACGGGAAAATACCGTGCAGAGTCAAGGGCGGCTCTCTCCGACCCCGCGGCGCCCATACCGAATTCGCCTCCGCCTCCCGGCACGGCGGCCAAAAGCAACGAGAACCTCGCCAGGTAGCAGCGTCCGTTCGGTGGCATCCATCCGGTCCAGAGTGCAGGCGTATCGGACTTCGCAGCAGCGGCGCGGTCCGCGTTTCCATTGTCAGCGCCAAAATCAGGACGGTGCTCAACTCTCGGCGCCAACCTGCGCTCGGACCGTCGTGCCGCCAACCTGACGCAGGCAGCGCTGGCCGAGTGCGTCCAGGTTTCCCTGCCTACACGTCGGCAGGCCGAGCTCGGCCAGGGCGCGCTCGCAACCTACGCCGCCATTGCCGCAGCGCTCGGGACGGAAATCGGCGGCCGGTCGCTAACCTCCTGGGGAGACCCGCGGTGGGCGCCTGGCCACCTTGCCAAGGCGCCGGGGGATGAGCGGGCGTGGCGGAACTTGCCGGCATGAGCCCGACCACAGGGGCGCCAATCGAGAACGGCCAAGGCTGCTACCTGAACAGCATTGTGCGTCTTGGTGCGGCGCTGGGCGCGGCACTCCGGCTGTTGCCCAGGGGCTCCGCGGCGAAACTCTGGACGGCGGCCGCTGCGTCGTATGCGCACCAGGGCTGGACCACGCCCCCGAAATCCTGAGCGGCTGTACAGGGTCGCCGGCGGCGCGTTCGGGCTGAATCCGTGCTCGCCGGTCCAGAAGGGGCCGCGCGTGCCGGTTCGCGCACGTCTCCGCTTCGTGACCGACTATGACAGCCTCTCGCTGCCGTGGCCGCGCCAACGGTTTTCATGAACTCGCCTTACGGACGATGGAAATCAGGCGCGTCAACGCCTCGCGCGAGGGCCGCACGCAGCAGCTAGGAAGCGGGCGCGACCCCCTTTTCAGGCTATGCTGTCTGCTGCTAGCTAATCCCCAATGCTTCCGCACCCCCAAACCCAGCAGGACCCAAAGGCCGTGCGGCAATACCAATCCACCTCCGAACCGACAGCCCCTGCCAACACGGCCTCCGCCACGCCCGCCATGGCCCGTGCCCGTGAAGCGGTGTTCCAGCGGGAACTCGCGCGCCTGCTGCGCCAGCTCGCCGCCAATCAGGACCATCTCACCCGGCTGGATGCGGAAATCGATGCCAAGAACCGCGATCTCGACTGGCTCGCTCGTCAGCTTGCCGAGCGTGACCAGCTTATCGCCAACCTCCACGCCTCTCATTCCTGGCGCCTCACCGCCCCCATCCGTTCGCTCTCCCACCGGCTCCGGAAAATCATCCCGCTCTGCCGCCCGCCCCCGTCGGTGCCGGCCGGGGCGTCGGACGCCGCTCCCGCCATGGCCCCGCCACCGGCCATCCCGGCCCTGCCTTCCGGCGGCCCGGTCATGCTCATCATCTCCGACCATCTGCCCCTCTACGACCAGCAAAGCGGCGGGCTGCGCCTCAAAACCCTGATCGGCCTGATCGGCGAGGCCGGCCTGCGCATGGTCCATGCCTCGATGTTCGGCCCCGATTTCCAGCCCGGCATCCTCGGCAACCCGGAAGCCCGCGCCCGTTACCAAGCCGCCTTGGGTGCCCTCGGCGTCACCGATTTCCTGTTCGGACCCGAGCAGATCGATGGTTACCTCAAGGCCAACGGCAACGGCCTTGCCTGGGTGGTCATCGTCTTCCCCGATACCATGCACAAAATGCTGGCGCCCGTCCGTAGCCACTGCCCCGGCGCGCGCGTCGTCTACGACATGGTCGATTTCCATGGCCTGCGCATGCGCCGCGAGGCCGAATTGCGCCAGGATGCCGCCTTGCGCGACCAGGCCGCACGCCAGTTTAAGGCCGAAATCGCCGCCGCCCGCGCCGCCGATGTCACCATCGCCATCACCGAGGACGAACGCGCTGCCATGCTTCAGGCCGCGCCCGATGTCGTGGTCGAGGTTCTGCCCAATATTTTCGAAATTCCGGAACGGCAGTTCCCGGAGCCCTCTGCCCGGCGCGACCTGCTTTTCGTCGGCGGCTTCTGGCACCGTCCCAATGGCGACGCCATGCTCTGGTTTGCCAACGAGGTATTCCCGACCATCCAGGCGGAAATCCCCGATATCGTCCTGCGCATCGTCGGCGCCAATGCCGAAAACGAGGTGCTGGCCCTCGGTGCCCGCCCTGGCATCGAGATTCTCGGCTACGTCCCCGATCTCGATCCGCTATTCGACCGGCATCGCGTTTTCGTCGCGCCGCTGCGCTATGGCGCCGGCATGAAGGGTAAGGTCGGTCAGAGCCTTATCCATTCCCTGCCTGTCGTTGCTACCACCATCGGCGCCGAGGGCATGGGCCTAATTCCCGGCCAGCACCTGCTGGTCGCCGACGATCCCGCCGAATTCGCGGCCGAGGTGCTGCGTCTCCTGCGCGACGACGCGCTCTGGTCGCGGCTCGCCGCCAATGGTCGTGCGCATATCGCCGCGACCCTGTCCATCGAAGCCGTCCGCCCCCGCGTCAAGGAACTTTTCGGTGGCTGAAATTCTTGTTGCCGGCATATACCTTGCCCATAAGCCCAATACCGCCGCGCATATCATGCTCGAATGCGCCGCCAGCAACCACCACCAGGTCCACCAGCGCTGGATCGCGCTCGCGCCGGACGGGCAGGGAAGTTACGATCTGCCGCTGACGGAACTCGTCGTCACCGAAAAAACTCCGAAATTCACCCTGCTCAACCGCCTGCTCGAAGACCATCGAAACTTCGACTGGATCATGCTGACCGACGACGACGTCGAACTCGCCCCCGATTTCCTCGATACCATGACCGAACTGGCCGACCGGCACGATTTCGCCCTCTGCCAGCCCGCCCGCACCGCCGACAGTTTCATCGACCATCCGATCACGCAAATCATGCCCGGTCTCAGCGCCCGCCGCACGCGCTTCGTCGAAATCGGTCCCGTTACCCTCATTCGGCACGACGCGGCGGAACTTCTGCTGCCGTTCCCGGAAGCGTGCGGCATGGGTTGGGGGCTCGATTTCGTCTGGCCTGTCGTGCTTGAACGCCAAGGGCTGCGGCTCGGCATCATCGATGCCGCGCCCGTTGCGCATCGCCTGCGCCGGCCCGTCAGCGAGTATGTTCATGCCGACGCCGATCGCCAGATGTTCGATCTGCTTGCCCAGGCGCCGCACCTGTCGCATGATGCCGCGTTCATGGTGCTGGAAGCCCATGCATGAGCCTAAGCCTCTCGGCCCTGCTGACCACGCATAACCGGGCGCACCTCCTGCCGCGCGTGCTGGAAGGTCTGGCCGCGCAAACCCTGGACCGTGACCGCTTCGAAATCATCGTCATCGACGACGGGTCCACCGACGATACGCCGCGAGTCCTCGCCGCCTGGCAGGATCGCCTCAGGCTGCGTATTTTCCGCCAGCGCCAGGCCGGCTTAGCCGCGGCCAAGAATCTCGGCGTATTTGCTGCGACCGCGCCCATTCTCGTCTTTCTCGACGACGACGACGTGGCAACCCCCGGCCTGTTTGTGGCGCATCTCGCCGCGCATCTCGCCATGCCGGCGCCGGAGGTCGCGGTACTCGGCCTCACTACCCTCGACCCGGAAATCCGTGATCTGCCGGTCATGCGCCATGTCACCGAGGTCGGCTGTCAGTTGTTTTCCTATGGCTGGATGCAGCGCGGCCAGGTACTTGACCATACCGGTTTCTGGGGCGGGCGCAGTTCGGTCAAGCGCGGCCTGCTGGTGCGTCATGGCGTCTTTCACCCCGATTTCACCTTCGGCTGCGAGGATATCGAGCTCGGCTTCCGCTTGCGCCGGCACGGGCTTTCTGTCCGGTTCGAGCCACGTGCCCATACCGTCATGATCCGCGCCCTCAGCTTCGACCAGTTCTGCCATCGCTCCTACCGCCAGGGCCTTGCCCAGTACCGCTTCGCCACCCTCCACGACGGCCCAGAAATTCGTCGATATTGCGAAATCGATGCCGCCTTCGCGGCCTGGTCGCGGGACCGTTTGGCCTATGCCGGGCATATGCGCTGGACGCGCAACCTCGATCGTGCCGCGAATGCGTGCCAGTCGGCCGGACTGCCGCCCGACCCCACCCTCCAGTCGACCCTCGACGAGGCGTATCGGCGCGCCTTTTTTCTCTCGCGCGCGAAGGGTGTGGCCGATGCCGCCGCCGCCGCCAGGGTTCGTCCCGCCCCCCGCTTCGGCAGCGTTCTCGAATATGGCCTCGCCGCCTCCGGCCGCGCCTGACATGACCGGCGCCGTCTATGATGCCGCCTTCTACGCCGATCAGGGCGACGAAAGCCTCGCTTCCGCCCGCATCGTGTTCCCGCTAATTCTCGCCGCCCTTAATCCCGCGCGGATCGTGGATATCGGTTGCGGCGTGGGCACCTGGCTCGCCGCCGCCGCCGAGTGCGGCATCGCCGATACCCTCGGCGTCGATGGCAACTATGTCGATCGCGCCGCATTGCGCATCCCGCCCAATCGCTTCCTGCCCGCCGATCTCGCCGAACCGGGCCTGCCGCGCCGTATCGCCGAACATCACCCGGCGGGTTTCGATCTCGCCCTCTGCCTCGAGGTCGCCGAGCATCTGCCCCACGCGCGCGCGTCGGGCTTCATCGCCGAACTCTGCGCGCTTGCCGATGTCGTCGTCTTCTCGGCGGCGCTGCCGTTCCAATACGGTACCGATCATATCAACGAACAATGGCCGGAATTCTGGGCTATCCTGTTCCGCGCCAACGGCTTCCGATGTTTCGACCCCTGGCGCGACCGGATCTGGAGCCATCCGCGCGTCGCTTGGTGGTACGCGCAGAATCTGCTGGTCTTCGCGCGCGAAGGCAGCCCCGCGGCCGCAACGCTCCCCCATGCCGCTGATGCAACGCCGCTCGCGCGTGTTCATCCGCTATGCTGGCTCTCCGGCACGCTCAATCTTTGGCGTCCTTACCGCGCCGCCGCCCGGGACGAGGAACCCGCCGATTATCGCGCCGTGCGAAATGCCTGGGCGCAAGGGGCGACCACCCCGCCGGCACTCGCCGCCCTGGCACGCGCCACCGCCAATCCTGACGCGCCCGACCGATTTCCCCTGACCCGAACGATCATCGCTGATCCCGAAGCGATGCTTGCCGCCGCCGAAACCGCAAGCGCCCAGGCCGTTGCCGAACGCGACCGGCTCGCCGGGGAAATCCACACCCTACGTGCGGATATCGCTAACCTTGAGGCCGATCTCGCGGCACTCACCGCCGATCGCGACCGGCAGACCGGGGAAATCCTCGCGCTAGGCGCAAAAATCTCGGCGGCCAATGCCACGAACCAGCTTCTCGAAGCGGCGAACAGTACTCTGCGCCAGCAGGTCGCCAAACAGGAAACCCATCTCGCCGAGCTGTTTGACCGCGCCCAATGCGCCGCTGCCGCCGGCGCCGAACGCGACGCCATCCGGAAGGAACTCGCAGCCGCGCATCACCTGCTGACGTGCATGCGGGAATCCACCTCCTGGCGCCTTACCCGTCCCCTGCGCCGTCTGCGCGGCTTTCGCAGCCCTTAAGCGTCCCCCCGTTGCCTCCCTCCGCGATCGTTCTTCCGTATCCGACGCCGGGGGTGACATGAATACAGGCGCCCGGACGCTGAGATTTCTGTTGGGGTGACCTGCTCCGGAATTTTCGGGCCGCTCGGAAGTTGAGAGAGTGGCTCTCCGGATGGAGGGAGCGATGCCGCAGTCGAGGTTCACGGACGAGCAGGTGGTGGGGGTCATCCGCGAGGCGGACCGGAAACCGATGGCGTTCGCGGCGCAGGTAGCAAGAACAGCGCCCCGCGATTTAACGGGCCGGGACACTGCGGTCTGTGGGGCCTCCACGACCGGGCCCGTTGCATCACGGCCCTGCCTGGGGCAACAGCAGCGAGCAGGAGCCGGACTCTCAAGTTAGCCGTGGTCCGAAAATCCGGGGGCAGGTCAGAGAACCGACATGGCCTCATTGTCGGCGCCACCGCCACCCGTGCCTCGGGCCATGCCGAGCGGCTGGCGGCACAGCATCTCATCGAACCGCATGCCGACCGGCCTCAGCGTATCACCGTCGGCGCCGAGAAGGGCTTCGACACCCAGAACTTCGTCGCCGAGATGCGCGAGATCAACGTCACCCCGCACGTGGCGCAGAACGACAACGGGCGGCGCTCGGCCATTGATGGCCGCACCACCCGCCATCCCGGCTATGCGGTCAGTCTGCGCATCCGCAAGCGCATCGAGGAAGCCTTCGGCTGGGCCAAGACGGTCGCCGGACTGCGCAAGGCGCGGCACCGAGGGCTGCCGAAGATCGGCTGGCAGTTCACCTTCGCGATGGCCGCCTACAACCTGATCCGCCTGCCCAGGCTGCTCGGAGCAGCGGCATGACGCCCCGAACCTGCACAAACGGAACCTGCACAAACCCTGCCGCCCAATCCCCCAATCACCCGCCCCGACGCACCACAGGCACCCGACGCACGTAGATGTCTCCGAAAAACGAACGATCCACCGCAATCCGCCCCGCTTTTCAGCAGTCTGCTACGAAGCCAGTGGGACCCCATGCCTCGGGGGTCCCTTTTGAATGCCGATCACCCCCAAAACGGGGTCCTTATTCCACGCCGAATGACAGGTTACACGCAACTGTGCGTTAAAGCGCAAAAGGATTAGCCTGTTGGGCATATTTTTCGGTCATCTGCAGGATATATGGAGATGTATTCCATTCTCCGATGTAGCGGTCAGTAGACTGTTTTTGGAACACGAGAGACTTTCCCATGTCCAGCGATAGAGAAAATCTGGGGTCTTGGCTCAAGAAACGTCCTAGTTCCTTGACCGAATGGAGCTGGACGTCGTCGATCATCAAATAGCCACCGTTACTGAGCATAAAATTCACATAAAAGAAATCTACGAAAACTGTAGGCCAATTGTGGCCACCATCGATAAGCGCGAAGTCCAGAAGCGGCTCGCCCTCTCGTGTGGAACGCGCGATATCTGGCAAGACCCATTCAGATAGATTTTGCTTTATATCGAGAAAAGTGGATGAAATCCCCGCTTGCGCTAGGAAGCTTCGAATGCGTTCGAGGACGCCGCCATCGGGGCAAATGACCGTGTGTCGCGCCGGGTCTAAAAAACAAATCGTAATTGTTGAATTGCCAGCCCCAGTTTCCAGTGTCACCGGCCTGTGCGGCAGCCTGGTTGACAGGAACTCGTGAAGTTCTTTGAGTTGTGACGCTTCAAATCCGCCACTGTTCCAAGTTTTTCCACCATCCCAAGTATGCAGATGCGGGATCTGCGCAAGATATTCATCAAATTCCATGATGGCCTCATCAGTTCCGACGCGAAGTGTTCTCGTCGACCTAGTCCTCAAGGCATTCCGGCGAAAAGCTCATCTGCGTGCGGTCAAGGCCCTGAGAAGGGTCTCCTTGGGAACCGCTATTCCCACGAAGGAGACCCCAATGACGCAGTTGCATCACCAGAACCATGCCACATGGGAGTGCAAATGTCATGTCGTTTCATCCCGAAATATCGCAAGAAGGTAACCGGGGCAAAAGTCCGGGCATGACTGCCTATGAGGCGGGTTGGCCGCGGCAGCGGACGAGGTGTGGGAGATAGGGGACGGACCGGCTGCCTGGGACGCGGAGGCGGTGGCCGCGGTAGTCCCAGAAGGCGACGCCGAGCTTGCCGCAGGTGTTGGCGAGGCCGAGGAAGGCGTCGCGGCAGCGGCGGTAACCAGGCGGCACCGAGAAGGCCAGCATCTTCGCCACCGTCCGAGGGTCAATCCCAAAACGCCGCGCCGCCTCACGACGGCTCATCCCCTCAATCCGCACCGCGTAGCGGACCCGACCATACAGTTCCACGAGCTTCATCCCCCAGCCCTCTGCGCTCAACGCAAAGAGCTTCACACCGATGGACTTTTACACCGGCGCAGCCAGACCACCCGGCCGCTTCCGTGAGGGAGTTTGTCTCCGGCGCGTACAGTTTCTCGATGCGGCTGTGTGCGAGCGGCTCGACCAGGCCGGCCAAGCCAGGGTTCTGCTCGCGCAGTGCGGCGAGGGACGCCCTGGCCGCAGCCACAGCGCGGGCAGCCTGCCGCAAGGCGGTGAGAGGCGGACCGGTTCTTTCTTCCCGGCCCCGGTGCCCAGCCAAGCGGCGGCGCACCCGGTCGACCATCGTGGCGACAGGGGTCGCGGCCAGCGTTGCGACCTGACACCCCAGCACGCAGCGCGCATGGCAGCACGGGTCCGGTCGAGTCTTTTCTTGACATTGCCCATTTTTGCGACATTTTTGCTGCGCAGGTAGACGTCCCGCCTCCGGCATCGAGGGGTCCCCGAGAAATAGGGGCCGAGCGCAATGCCGGAGTACGGCGCCCGGCCTGACGTGCAACCGGTGGAGTGACACCATGTCGAGGACTGCGTCGACGGCATCGCGAACCTGGTCCGGCCAAGCGGAAGCGCTGACGACGAGCGCCTCGGGTCGGCTTGGCTCGAGGGGTTAAACCGGCCTCGATTGGGTTTGTTCCAGCCATATGCACTCTAATATCGACCAGTTTGCCGTGTACGACGCGACTCAATTCTATCAAACTATCTTCCAACTGCTGGGAGCCCGTCGATATTCGGACGCACGCGACTAGTCCTGTCCGGACCATTTCGACAAGCTTTCTGTCGGCCTTGTTTTCAGGCGCCCCCAGCTTGATTCGAACCGTCGACTTCCACTTCATGGCCGTATATCCCGGCGCCGTCATCGGGTAGCCCCCGCCGGCCCGAAGGCCCGGCGGTAGCTGTCCGGGGTGAAGCCCCAGCGCTTGATACGGCGCTTGAGCATATTCACCGGCGCCCCGTCGACCTAGCAAAACATCGTGTTGCCGTCGGCGGACGTGCTGTGGCGCAGGCGCAGCGTCAAAACCGGGTTTCCGCCAGCGTGGGTCTCTCCACGAGACTCCTAAAACTCCTCCGGAACTTCGATGCTAATGCAACTCGACATCTCCGCCTCCTAAAATGCCCCTTATTGGTAGTGAATGCGCCGTCTTCGGATACTGACGGATTACTACTGTGTCGTCATACGCCATTTCTCAATCAATTGGCATGGTTGCGTGCAAAATATTCCACCTGCCGCGAGCTTGCCCTCACCGTCCAATCGAAACATACCGCACTCTGCTGCATTGACCCGAGAGCCTGCCATTCCCGTCGCTTTCGATTGTCACTGCTTCGCCGTACTCGGGCCCAGCCGTCCGATGATGGTCACATCCGCATCCCCGCCCCGGGTTGCTCCGGCTCGGTTCGGGGCGGGCGCATCTGCCGTCGCGCCCGGGCGATGAGCGTGTCGAGGCGGCTGCGTGCGAGGGCCTCGACGTGGCGGGCGAGGCCGGGGTCCTGCGCCCGCAGGGCGGCAAGCAGCGCCGGGTCCGCGGCGATGGCCTGGGCGGCGCGCCAGGCTTGGGTGACGAGGCGGGCGAGCTCGGCCTCGTTCTCGTCGCTGCCCCGCCAGGCCGCGGCGAGGGTTTTCCGGGCTCGGGCGCTGTCGGCGATGGCGGCGCGGTGCCGGGACACGGCGTCCGCCACATCCACCGGGCGCGGTCCGGCCTCCGGCCGCCCCCGTGACGGTGGCGAAGGCCGTGCGTCGGGGACGACGATGCCGCTGTCGGGCACCAGGCCCCTGCGGACGGCGAAGCGGGCGTCGGCGGTGGTGACGGGGATGTCGGTCTCGCCGTAGTCGAGCGTGCTGTCGTTGCGCCGCTGGCGCGAGAGGGCGGTCCGCAGGCGGGCCTCGGTGCCCATCTCCTCGGCGCTCCAGTGCAGACTGAGCCGGTCGCGATGGCGGCTGAGGGCGACATAGGCGAGGTGACGGTCCATCCCCCGGCTCGCCAGGATATGGGCCTCGTCGACCGTGACGCCCTGGCTCCGGTGCACCGTGGCGGCGTAACCGTGGCCGATATCGGCATAGTCCTTGACGTCGAAGGCGACCTCCCGCCCGTCGTCGAGCCGCACCGTCAGCCTGGCCCCCGGCCCCGCCCCGTCGATGGCAACGAGCGTGCCAAGCGTGCCGTTCTTCACCCCCAGGGACCGCTCGTTCCGCAGGAAGTAGACCCGGTCCCCGGCGGCGAGGACGAGCGGTCCCTGCCTGGTCGGCAGCGCGACGTCGGGACCAAGCTCCCCGGCCCGCCGCCGCACCGCCCGGGCCCTGGCATTGAGGTCGCGGACATCGGCGCGGCGATGGGCGAGGATGATGTGCGTCGCCGCCGGCCGCGCCGTCCGGGCCCCTGCCCAGCCGGCCACCAGCGCCGCCTTGGCGTCCTCGAGGCACTGATGCCCCCGCACCATCCCCGCCGCCTGGTAGCGGGCCAGCGCCGCCGCCGTGCGGCCGGTGGCCAGCTCCTGCGTCGCCTGCCGCTGCCAGGGCTCGCGCTGGCGCCGCACCGTGGCGATGGACGCCGCGCCGACGCGCTCGGCGAGGACCCGGAACGGGGCCCCGGCGGCGATGGGCTGCAGCTGCTCCGGGTCGCCGACCAGCACCAGCTTCGCCCCCGCCGCCCGCACCGCCGCCACCAGCGCGGCCATCTGCTCGCTGCCGACCATCCCCGCCTCGTCGATGACCAGCACGTCGCGGGAGGTCAGCCGCTCCCGCCCCCGCCGCCACTGGTGCAGCAGCGAGGCGATGGTCCGGCTGGCGATGCCCGCTCCCTGCTGCAGCCCCTCGGCGGCGATGCCGGACAGCGCCGCGCCCCGCACCCGGTAGCCGGCCGCCGTCCAGACCTGCCGGGCGACGCCGAGCAGCGTGCTCTTGCCGGTCCCGGCATGCCCAACCACGGCGGCGAGGCTGTCCGCCGCGGTGATGTGGGCCAGCGCCGCTTGCTGCTCTTCGCCCAGCCCGGCCGCCCCGGCCAGCGCCCGGACCGGCTCCGGGGCCAGGGCCGGATGACCACGCCGCCCCGCCAGCCCGAGCCCGGCCTGCGCCAGCGTCTGCTCCAGCACCAGCATCGCGCGGGTGGTGAAGCGCTCCTGCCCGCTGCCATCGCGGCCCAGCCGGACCAGCTCCGGCGCCGCCTCCACCACCGCCAGGGCGGTGCGGAACTGCGCCGCGTCGGCGGTATGCCCGGTGAGGAAGCGGGCCAGGTCGCGGCGGGTGAAGGTCGCCTGCTGGCGGGTGATGGCGGCCAGCGCCAGCGCCGGGCTGGCGATGATTTTTTTCCCGTTCTCCTGCGCGATGCCCTGGTGGCGGGCCAGCCGGTCGGGGATGAGCCGCTCGGGGGCAGGCGGCTCGGGGTCCGGCGCGGCGGCGATGCGCAAAGCGGCGGCACCAATCTTGGTCTGGGGCAGGAGGGCGAGGCCCTGGTCGGCATAGCTGCGGTGGTCGACGCGAACCTCCTGCCCGGCCTCGGCCAGGCGGGCATTGACCAGCCCGGCCCAGCGCTCGCGCCAGCGCCGCAGCAGGTCGGTCCCGTTCCACTCCCGCGCCTTGGCGCCGAACCCGTCCGGCCCGGCCCGGCGCAGGGTCAGCAGCACATGGGCATGGGGCTGGGCCTCGCCGTCACGGCCGCGGGGACAATGCACCGCGAGGTCGGCGACCATGCCGCGGCGCACGCACTCCGTCCTGACGAAGTCCCGCGCCAGCCGGATGGCCTCGGCCTGGGACAGCTCGCGCGGCAGGGCGAGTTCGAGCTCGCGGGCGAGCTGGGCGTCGCGGCGCCGCTCCGCCGCCTCGACCGCGTTCCACAGCACCGCGCGGTCCCCCCAGGCCTCGGGGGCGCCTTCGGGCAGCAGGACCGCGGCATGGACGACGCCAGCCTTCCGCCGGTAGTCGTGCACCCGGTCGGTCCGGGCATCGCGCAGCCGCGCCCCGGCGCGATAGGCCGCCGCCGCGACGGCACTGCGGCCGGCGGAGCGGGAGAGGATTTTCGCGCTGAGATGATAGATGGCCATGCCGCAAGCGTGACCGCTCCGCTGGCAAGGGAGACGATAAGAATATCGGTCCACCCGAATAAATAATCAGGACGCCCCGGCACCACGCCGCCCGGGACATCAGGTCATCCGGACACCAGGGACGTCGCGCAGCGACGTATAAGCGCGCCATTCGAACTTTTTGTCGTCCTGGACGCCTGATGGTCTTTGCGGACTGTCGCAGCATGGCCACCAACACCGGGGTCGGACCATCGGACAAAGCTGGTGCATACTCTATATACTATGCGTGCCGCACAGACTGCAGGCACTCCGCGGCACCGGGGGCCGCTTGGATACGGTGCGGGGCTCGCCCCTACCAGCGACCGCCAGCCGGGCGCGGAGTTGCAAACGCCGGTGGTTTCACGACATGTCCTGTGTCCACCATCGCTGGGGCAAACCGGAGGAGCAAAGCCATGAAGCGGAGCCCGTATTCGCCCAGGATGAAGCACGCCGCCGCCGTTGTCCTGGCCGCCTGCCTCATCGGCGGCGGCCTCGTCGCACCACCGGCCTGGGCCAAAGGCGGCGGAGCAGGCGGTGCGGGAGCAGGAGGGGCCGGTGCTGGCGGGGCCGGAGCAGGGGGCGCCGGTGCAGGGGGCGCCGGTGCCGGAGGTGCAGGCGGCGCGGGTGCGGCCAGCGGCGCCACGGGAACCGCGGCCGCCGGCCATGGGCTCGGGCCAGGGCGGGTCAATGTCGGCATCGTCGTTCCCACTGCCACCCGGCCCGGACAGGTCTCCTCACCCCGGCCGGTGGCCTTCGGTCACATGGCGCGACCATACCGCGGCCATCCCGCCAGCCGCGGCCAGCTGGCCGCCGCGCTTGGGCCGCTCAACGCCGCCCACGCCGCGCCGGGAGCCCTCGCCCATGCCTCGCCGCGCTCCATGGTCGGCAAGATAGCCACCTATGACCGCGCCATGCTGGCGGCCCTGTCCATGCCCGCCCAAACGCCGCAGCAGGTGGCGCTCCGCGACCAGGCCATCATCAGCGCCCGTGAAACCCTCGCCGACGAGACCGGGCGCACCTTGACCCCGCCCGTCGTCGGCCGGGTGGACCAGCTGCTCGGCCTGCCAACGGGGAACCCGACGCTTGGCGCCATCGCGCCGATGCCCGCCCTGGGGCCGACCGCTCCCATCCGGCAGGCAGCCCTTCCACCTCCGGGACCAGCCCCCGCGCCGCGCGGACCCAGCCCCGTCGCCGGGCCCGCTCCGGGGCCCGCCCCGGCCCCGCCTGGTCCCAGCGTGGGACCGGCTCCCGCACCCGGACCGGCGCCCGCTCCGGCGCCGCCCGGACCGGCAAGCCTGTAGGCGTTCGCGGCGCCGCACGGCCCTGACGGCACGGCGCCGCCTCTCCACCTGTCAGACAGCATCCGGTCCGATACGGTGCCCATACCGTATGGATACGGTGCCGATACCGTATAGGCGCCCGGACACGCCGGACCGCGACCGCCGCCGACCGGGTTCATGCCTCAGGCCGGGCAGACCGCCACCAGGGCAGGCCAATACTCTGGCAGACGAATGGTCGGCCGTTCTCTTACAACCTGGCTCATCATCGAATCATCGCCAGGCCGCGTCCTGCCCGGACGTCACAGCCCAAAATCCACCCGGTCGCATGGCCAGTCGAGCGGCGAACCAGCCGACGCATGGTCTGCTCACCGTGCGCTGGCCCAGAGGTTCCAGGGCCTGTCTGCAGCGGAGGCAGAGAACAGCGAAGTCCCGTGATTTTGCTCCTGCAGTAAAATTTTGCGTGCTTGGCTTTTTCTATTGACTTTTCCCGGCAAATGAGACATAACTGCGGGCAGAGGCAAACACAACGCCTCCCGCCCGGGCGGTCCCCGGGGAACCAGGCGGCCGAGTGCATGCTGGAACATGACACCCGGCCTGACCTACAGCATGGAGTGCACCATGTCGAAGGCTGACGACGACGATATCACGGGCCCGGCCGTGCCGGGAGGGAGGACCGACGGCGAGCGCTTCGAGCGCCGCGCCGGTCCGGCGGAGGCCGGGCCGGAGGAACCACCGCCGCTCCCGCGCGACATCCCCATCGGCAGGGCGGAGGTACACTTGGTCCTGGCGCGCCTGCTTCATTGGGGCATCCCCGCCCGGGTCGCCGCGCCGGACCTCCCCTACGACCTCATCGCCGAGCCGGGCGAGGAGTTCGGGAGCGTCCGCATCCGGGTGAGGACCATCCGGGTCGAGCGGCGCCGCCGGAACCGGTTCGCCCTGCGACAGGGCCATCACCATGCCCGGCGCGGGACGGTCGATGACCGCCCGGGAGAGTTCGACCTGGCCGCCTTCGTGACCCTGGACCTCGGCCGGGTGCAGTTCCGGGCGCGGCTGGTCGGCGGCATCCACATCGGTGCCGCCGCACTCCTCACCCATGGCGCCGAGTTGCGGAGCTGGTTCGCGGCCCTGTCCGCGCTGCTGGCCGGGCACTGGGCGCCGGCGGACGGCGATGCCGGTGACGCGGCCCCTCCGGCCTGGCCCACCGTCTGACGACGGACGCTGGGCCCCGGGGGCAGCGGGGCCCGGCAGCGACAGGAGGCCCGCCAGGGACGGCGCCAAAATGGCGCTGCCGCCCCTCCCTGGCGGGAAGCCGCGTCACCACCCCAGGAACAAGCGCGGCACGATTATTTGCTCCCCCCTGCCGATGAAGAGGGACGTCCTCGAACTACACAAGTAGAATGCAGCGGCAAACGCTCTCGCGGGCTTTATACCCAACTTGCGGCTAATCAAGGGCCTGGGAACGCCGCAGAGCGCGGACACGATGATTGAAGTCGAGAATCCCCATCAGTCATGCTGCCACACCGGACCGCGGCCGGAGCGCATTTCGGCGATATTCTCTGTCGTCGGCGGAGATGATGCAGGTGTGACGTAGCGCGTCTTATATCAAAACGTCTCGGATTGTCGCTTTTTCTATTGACGCGTGCCAGCGGTGAGACTATATACACAATCAGCCAGGCCGTTGCTTCCCCGATTGTCGGGGCGGGGCGGCCGAGTGCAGTGCGCCAACACTGCACCCAGCCTGGCTCGCACCATTGGAGGGACCAATGTCACGAGTTGCACGCAGCCTTATCACGCCCGAGGCCGAGCCGGGAGGCGCATGCCCGTCGGCGCGGGCCGTGCCCGCCGCCGCCCTGTTCCTGCCGTCGGGGCCGCACGACATCCGCATCGACCGGCCGGAACGCGATACGCCGCCCCCGGCCGCGGTGATGACCGCGGGCGGCGCGATGCCGCCGGCACCACCGCCGCCGGCCATGGCGGACGGCGAGGATTTTCCCGAGCCGCGTCCGACCGACGTCATGATTGGCGATGCGGGGCGTATCTCGTGCTGTCACGGCTGCTCCATTGGGGCAGTCCCGCCCATCCCGCCGGCTCCGGCCTGCCCTATGACATCATCGCCCATGGCGGCCGCGGGGTCGGCCTCATCTGCCTGCAGGTCAAGACCACGACGCAGCCACCGCGCGGGCGGCGCTACTGCTTCGCCCTCCGGCGCGGGTTCCACGGCTCGGCGCATGGCGTCTTCGCCTACCGGGCGGGGGATTTCGACATCGCCGCCTTCGTCTCCCTCGCACTCGGCCGGGTGCTGTTCCGCCCCTTCGGGCAGCCGACCTTCTCCGCCACCCCGGCCGAGTTCGCGGCGCCGGAGGCCGAGCAGGAGAGTTTCCGGAGCGCGCTCGCCGCCGTGCGGGCGCGACGTCGGACCCCGCCCGCAGGCGGCGTCCCGGCGCCGCCGCCGCCGGCCTGAGCGCGGGACGCCGGGCCCGGATGATGTCCCTCTCCGGACCCGTCCCCTCCGGACCCATCACGGACAGGCCCACCGGGGACAGGTCCGGCAGGGACGGCGCCAAAACGGCGCCGTCATCCCGCCCGCCGTCACCCC
>DAIDKZ010000115.1 GCA_027449745.1 Acetobacteraceae bacterium
GTGGCGCCGCCGAGGCTGACATCGACCTTGCGCGCGCCGATCACGGTGCCGCGATCGACCTTGTTCACCTGCTGCACCGCGGCGCCGGAATAGGTGTCGGGCGAGATGTCCGGCGCGCATCCGGCCAGGATGGCGACAAGACAGGCGCCGGGCATGAGGCGCCAGGAATTCATCCGGGTCACGCGGCGGAAACCATGTTCTGTGGAACGGACGCGCCAGAGATAGGCGCTCGCCGGGCGCATGTCACCCCGCCGCGGGCGCCGCCCGGAAGGGCGTGACCCTGCCGCAACGCTGCGCTATGAGGCGCGGTCCGCGCCGGTGCCCGCGCGCGGCCTGAGGGGGGACCTGTCCGCGTGAATACGCCAGCATCTTCGATCGGCGCCAATAGCCTGCGCTCCGGCCCCGACGCGCGCGGCCGGTTCGGCGCCTATGGCGGGCGCTTCGTCGCCGAGACCCTGATGCCGCTCGTCCTCGACGTGGAACGGGCCTACCGCGAGGCCCGCGCCGACCCGGTCTTCCAGGCCGAGCTCGACGCCTATCTCGCGAACTATGTCGGCCGGCCGAGCCCGCTCTGGTTCGCCCGACGCCTCACCGAGCGGCTCGGCGGCGCGAAAATCTATCTCAAGCGCGACGAGCTGAACCATACCGGCGCGCACAAGATCAATTCCTGCATCGGCCAGATCCTGCTGGCCCGGCGCATGGGCAAGACCCGCATCATCGCCGAGACCGGCGCCGGCCAGCACGGCGTCGCCACCGCCACGGTCTGCGCGCTGTTCGGCCTGCCCTGCACCGTCTACATGGGTGCCACGGACGTCGAGCGGCAGAAGCCCAACGTCTTCCGCATGAAGCTGCTCGGCGCCGAAGTGCGCGCGGTGCGCTCCGGCGCGGCGACGCTGAAGGACGCGATGAACGAGGCCATGCGCGACTGGGTCGCCAATGTCGCCGATACCTACTACCTCATCGGCACGGTCGCCGGCCCGCATCCCTATCCGATGATGGTGCGCGACTTCCAGTCGGTGATCGGCGAGGAGGCGAAGCTGCAGATGATGCAGGCGGAGGGCCGGCTGCCGGACGTCGCGGTGGCGGCGATCGGCGGCGGGTCCAACGCCATGGGCCTGTTCCATCCGTTCCTCGACGACGCCGCCGTGCGCCTGATCGGCGTCGAGGCCGCCGGGCATGGGCTGGAGACGCACGCGCACGCCGCCAGCCTCTCGCGCGGGCGGCCCGGCGTGCTGCACGGCAACATGACCTATCTGCTGCAGGACGAGGACGGGCAGATCGAGGAGGCGCACTCGATCAGCGCCGGGCTCGACTATCCCGGCGTCGGGCCGGAACATGCCTGGCTGCACGATATCGGCCGGGTCGAGTATGTCGCCATCACCGACGACGAGGCGCTGGCGGCGTTCCAGCTCCTCACCCGCACCGAGGGCATCATTCCGGCGCTGGAACCGGCGCACGCGCTCGCCCAGGTGGCGAAGCTGGCACCGACCCTGCCGCGCGATGCGATCATCCTGGCCAATCTCTGCGGCCGCGGCGACAAGGACATCTTCGCCGTCGCCGAGCATCTGGGGGTGAGCCTGTGAGCCGCATCGAGGCCCGCTTCGCCGCCCTCGCAGCCGAGGGCCGCGGCGCGCTGATCCCATTCGTCGAGGCGTTCGACCCCGACCGCGAGACCTCGATGGCGCTGCTCGCCGGCATGCCCGCGGCCGGGGCAGACCTGATCGAGATCGGCGTGCCCTTCACCGACCCGATGGCCGACGGGCCGACCATCCAGGCCGCCGGCAAGCGCGCGCTCGCCGCCGGCGCCAAGCTGGGGCGCATTCTCGACATGGTGCGCGAGTTCCGGCGCGCCGACGCGGCGACGCCGATCGTCCTGATGGGCTATCTCAACCCCATCCTCGCCTACGGCCCGCCGCGCTTCTGCGCCGATGCCGCCGCCGCCGGCGTCGATGGGCTCATCATCGTCGATCTGCCCTCCGAGGAGGCCGACCTGATCGCCACCGACGCCGCGCACCATGGGCTCGACATCATCCGCCTGGTCGCGCCGACCACCGACGACGCCCGCCTGCCCAAGGTGCTCGCGGGCAGTTCCGGGTTCATCTACTACGTCTCCATCACCGGCATCACCGGCACCCGCACCGCGAGCGGGGCGCAGCTGGAAGCCGCGGTGCCGCGCATCCGCCGCGTCAGTGCGCTGCCCATCGCCGTCGGCTTCGGCGTGCGCTCGCCCGAGCAGGCGGCGACGGCGAGCCGGGTCGCGGACGGCGCGGTCGTCGCCTCGGCGCTGATCGACACGCTCGCCGCCGACCTGGATGCCGAGGGCCGGGCGCGGCCCGGCACGGTGGCCAAGGTGCTCGACCAGGTGCGCGCGCTCGCCAGCGCGGTCCGCGCGGGCTGAGGGGGCAGCGATGAACTGGCTCACCGAATTCGTCCGCCCCAAGATCCGCACCCTGCTCGGCCGGCGCGACGTGCCGGACAATCTCTGGGTGCAGTGCCCTTCCTGCGAGCAGATGATCTTCCAGCGCGAACTGGAAAAGGCGCTGAAAGTCTGCCCGCACTGCGCCCACCACATGCGCGCCGGCGCAGCCGAGCGCCTGGCCTGGACGCTCGACGAGGGCTACGCGCCGATCGAGCTGCCCAAGGCGCCGGCGGACCCGCTGCGCTTCCGCGACACCAAGCGCTACGCCGACCGGCTGCGCGAGGCGCGCGAGAAGACCAAGCACGACGACGCCATCCTGGTCGCGCCGGGCACCATCGAGGGCCACAAGGCCGTGGTGGCGGCGATGGATTTCGAGTTCATGGGCGGGTCCATGGGCGCCGCCGTCGGCGAGGGCCTGCTCGCCGCCGCCCGCCTGGCGGTGTTGCAGGACGCGCCGCTCGTCGTCTTCACCGCCTCCGGCGGGGCGCGGATGCAGGAGGGCGCGATCAGCCTGATGCAGATGCCGCGCACGGTGATCGCGACCCGGCTGGTGAAGGAAGCCGGCCTGCCGGTGATCATCGTCCTCACCGACCCGACCACCGGCGGAGTGACGGCGAGCTTCGCCATGCTGGGCGACATCCAGATCGGCGAGCCGGGCGCGCTGATCGGCTTCGCCGGGGCGCGGGTGATCGAGCAGACGGTGCGCGAGAAGCTGCCCGAAGGCTTCCAGCGCGCGGAATATCTCCACGAGCACGGCATCCTCGATCTCGTCGTGCCGCGCGCCGAGCTCAAGGCGACGCTCGCGCGGCTGATCGGGCTGTTGCGCGTGCGCCGGATCGAAACGGCCCCGGTGGACGCCACGGCGTGAGCGGCCGCGTCGAGGCGATCGTCGCGCGGCTGCACGCGCTGCACCCGCGCCTGATCGACCTCAGCCTGCACCGCCTCGAAGCCCTCCTGGCCCGTCTCGGCCATCCCGAACGCCGGCTGCCGCCGGTAATCCATGTCGCCGGCACCAACGGCAAGGGCAGCGTGTGCGCCTTCCTGCGCGCCATCGGCGAAGCGTCGGGGCGGCGGGTGCATGTCTACACCTCACCCCATCTCGTCCGCTTCAACGAGCGCTTCCGCCTGGCCGGGGCACTGGTGGACGACGCCGCGCTGGAGGCGACGCTGGCGGAGGCGGAGGCGGTGAACGCCGGGGCGCCGATCACCGTGTTCGAAATGATCACCGCCGCCGGCTTCATGCTGTTCGCGCGCGTCCCGGCGGACCTGCTGGTGCTGGAGGTGGGGCTCGGCGGCCGGTTCGATGCCACCAACGTCGTCCCGGCCAAGGCGGCCGCGGCCATCACCTCGATCTCGCTCGACCATCGCGAGTTCCTCGGCGAAACGCTGGCCGCGATCGCGTTCGAGAAGGCAGGGATCATTGCGCCGGAAGCCCCTGCCGTGACCGGGACGCAGGCGCCGGAGGTGCTCGCGGTGCTGGATGCGGCCGCGGCGGCGGCGGGCACGCGCCTCAGCGCACGCGGACGGGAGTGGACGGTGGCGCCGGGCACGAACGGGTTCGAGTTCCGCGGTGCCACCGGCACGCTCGCGCTGCCGTCGCCAGGGCTGCTCGGCCGCCACCAGGTCGACAATGCCGCCATCGCCGTCGCGGCGCTGCGGGCGGCACGGCTGGGCATTCCCGATGCGGCGATGGCCGAGGGCGTCGCGCGTGCCACCTGGCCGGCGCGGCTGCAGCGCCTCACCGGCCGGCTGGCCCGCCGCCTGCCGCCGACGATGGAGCTGTGGCTGGATGGCGGCCACAACCCTGGCGCCGGCGCGGCGCTCGCGGACCAACTCGATGACTGGGCGGAGCGCCCGACGCTGCTCGTCGTCGGCATGAAACAGGGCAAGGATGCGGCGGAGTTTCTGCGCCCGCTGCTGGCGCGCGCGGCCGGCGCCTGGGCGGTGGCCGAGCCGGAGCAGCACCTGGCAATGCCGGTCGACGAGGTGATCGCGGCTGCAGACGGCCTCGCCCTGCCCGGCCCCACCATCGCCGGCGCGCTCGATGCCATCGCCGCGCGCGGTGGGACGGCGCGGGTGCTGATCTGCGGCTCCCTCTTCCTCGCCGGCGAGGTGCTGAAACAGGATGGCGATGGGGTCTGAGGCGCACCCGGCCGATGCCGCGCGCTGGGCGATCCTCAACGGCTTCGGCCGCACCCTCGGCGACGGTCTCATCGGCCTCACCGCGCTGGCCGCCGCGCGCGACCGCCTGCCGCCGCACCCGGTGCTGTTCCGCCTGCCCGGCCTCGCCCCGGTGCAGCTTGAGCTCTACCGCGCCGCCGGCGTCGAGGTGCGCGACCTGCCCTGGGAGGAGGCGCTGCCGGGCCGGGCCTACGCCCCCGCTTCCGGCTTCGCCCGGGTGATCGACCTGCGCGACTTCGCCTACGATTCCGCCTTCGCGCGCACCAGCATGGTCGATTTCTTCCTCGCCCGCCTCGGACTGGACCCGGCCGCCGTGCCGCCGGCCGCCAAGCGCAACACCTGGCTCGCCGCGCGCCTCCATCCCGCGCCGCCGCGCGGCCTGGCGCCGGGCTACACGCTGCTCTGCCCGAACGCCGCCGGCGCGCTGCGGCAGATGCCGGCGGAGATCCACGCGGCGATGCTGGCACGGCTTGCCGACGAGGGGCCGCTCGCCACTCAGGGCGAGGTGCCGGCCCAGCTCGCGAACCGCGTCCACGCGCTGGGCCGGGCCGCGACGCTCGCCGAACTCTGCGGCCAGGTCGCGTCGGCGCGGCGCGTCGTCTCCACCGACACCGCCATGGTCCATCTCGCCGACGCCTTCTCGGTCTCCTGCCTGGCCTTCTTCCCGACCCACGATCCCGCCTGGCGGGTGCGCGACTATCCGCACTGCACCCCGGTCGCGCTCGAAGCGGACCTGCCGCGCGGGCTGGAATTCCCGCGCGGGCCGGCGGATCTCGCGGCGGCGCGGGCGGCGTGGTTCGCCACCGAACTGCCCGCGCTGCTCCGCCCGCCCGGCGGCCGATGACCATCGAACCGGAACAGCCGCGACCGACGGCTGCACACGAGGAAACCGTCCATGACCGTGCCGAACCATAGGGCGCCCACGCCGCCGGCCGCGAACCGCGGAGCGCCACCCGATGCGAGCCGCGCCCGCTTCGCCGTGCTTGCTTTGCTGGTCGGCGCCGTGACCATCAACTATCTCGACCGCGCCGTGCTCGGCATCGCCGCGCCCTCGGTGCGCCAGGGGCTCGGGCTTGACGCGGCGCAGATGGGGATCGTCTTTTCTGCCTTCTCCTGGTCGTATTTCGCCATGCAGATTCCCTCGGGGATCCTGCTCGACCGGTTCGGGGCACGGCCGATCTACACCATCGCGCTGGCCGGCTGGTCGCTGTTCACGCTGCTGCAGGGTCTGGCGGGCGGCCTCGCCGCGATGGTCGGGATGCGGCTCGGGCTCGGGGTGTTCGAGGCGCCCTGCTTCCCCGCCAACGGCGCGATCGTCGGGCGCTGGTTCCCCCGGCGCGAGACCGGCATGGCGGTGGGCGTGTTCACCGCCGCCGAATATGTCGGGCTCGGCTTTCTCAGCCCGCTGCTGTTCTGGATTCTACGGGAATTCGGCTGGCCGGCGCTGTTCTTCGCCACCGGCGCGGTGGGGCTCGCGTTTGCCGTCGTCTGGTGGTCCGCCTATCGCGACCCGCACGCGAACCGGCGGGCGAACCAGGCCGAACTCGACTACATCGAAGCGGGCGGCGGCAGTATCCGCGCCGGCGCCGCCGGCACGCATTTCGCGCTCCGGCACGTGCGTCAGCTCTTCCGCTACCGGCAGATGTGGGGGCTCTGCATCGGCCAGTTCGCGGTGAACTCGACGCTGGTATTCTTCCTCACCTGGTTCCCGAGCTATCTGGCCACCGCGCGCCACATGGAATTCATCAAGGTCGGGTTCATGGCCACCCTGCCCTATGTCGCGGGGTTCTTCGGCATTCTGTTCGCCGGCTGGCTCGGCGATTTCCTGCTCGCCCGCGGCGCCTCGCTCAACCTGGCGCGCAAGACCCCGGTGGTGGCCGGGCTCGCCCTCGCGTCCAGCATCGTCGCCGCCAACTATGTCGAGAACGACGCGCTGGTCATCGCCATCCTCTCGCTCGCCTTCTTCGCCCAGGCGATGTCCTCGGCCGCCTGGGCAGTGCTGCCGGAGGTGGCGCCGGTCGGGCTGCTCGGCCTCGTCGCCGGGCTGTTCAATGCCTCCGCCAATCTCGCCGGCATCGTCACGCCGCTGGTGATCGGCTTCGTCGTCCAGGTCACCGGCTCCTTCGTCGGCGCCATCGCCTTCGTCGGCATCGTCGCGGCGATCGGCGCGCTGACGTGGATCTTCGTCATCGGCGACCTCCATCGCATGGAGGTCGAGGGCCTGGCCTTCAGCCCGGCGTCGGCGCCGGCCGCCGTGCCGTGAGCACGCGCCGACGGCGCCGGCATGGCACGGCGCCGCGCTCAGGGCGCGCCGGCGACGTGCTCGCCCTTCGCCCACGCGGCGAGGTCGCGTACGGTCCTCTCCACGGTGGTGCGCAGAACGAAGCTGTTCACGTTCACCTTCATGAGGCCGCCGGCCGGAACCTCGCCGTCATTGCGGACCGCGGCCAGCGTGGCGCCGCTGTCGCCGTCGATGATGCGGGCGGCGACCTTGCCGCGCGTCGCCGCGCCGGCGGGAGGGATCCAGTAGAACGAGGGCGGCCCCTCGACAAAGTCGCTGACCGTGCAGACCAGGCGGTAGCGTCCGGCGGGGTCGAGGCGGAAGGCGGGCGTGGCTTCGAGCACGCTGCGGAAATCATTCGTCGCCTCGGCACCGAGATCGTAGCCGGCGGCGTGGGTGAGGTCGGTGCAGGGCTCCAGCCTCAGCGCGACCACCCCGCCCGGCGGCGGGGCGCCAACGGTCAGCGGACTGTCCGGCGTGCAGCCGGCCAGCGCGAGGACCAAGACCGCGACATGTCCAGGGAGTGCCGAATTCCGCATGGGAACCTCCTCGCCAATCCGACGTTGGAGTCTGCCAGCGCTTCATTGAAGCGCTGACAGACTCTAGTTCCTTGTTTATGCGTCTGTTTATCCGCCTCCGGCGATTCCGCCTGCGGCGGACAGACGCTAGTGCCTTTAAGCAGATGCGACTTGGCCGCGCCTTGATGCGGGTCAAGGTCCCGGGGCGTCGCGCGGCTCCGGGTGGTGGCGGGTACGGAATAAAATTCTTTTTGTGCCATTCGCTCGCCCCGATCTCGATCCAACTTATGGGTAGGATCGGTTCCGAGATCGCGGCAAGGGGAGCGCGGACATGACCGTGGCACGGTGGCGGAGGGCGGCGCGGATGGTGGCGCTGATGCTGCCGCTCGCCGGCGGCGCCTGCGTCTACCCCGACTATTACGGCTACGGGACCTATGGTGGCTATGGCGGGTATGGCGGCGGCTATGGCGGCTACTACGGCTACCCGTCCTACGCCTATCCGGCCTACGACTATGGTTGGGGCTTGCCATTCTTGCTCGGCTGGGGCTGGGGGCTCGGCTGCTGCTTCGGCGGCTATGGCGGCTACGGCGGATATTATGGCCACGGCTACGGCTTCGACGGCGGCCATGGCGGCTGGGGTGGCTATCGCGGCAACTGGGGCGGAACCGGTGCGGGATGGGGTGGCGGCGGTGGCTGGGGCGG
>DAIDKZ010000116.1 GCA_027449745.1 Acetobacteraceae bacterium
GGCTTCCTGCGCCATCCGCTGCTCGCCGCCCAGGTGCTGGGCGGGATCCATTGGGAGGCGGCGAAGCTCTGGCGCAAGGGGATGCGCGTGCGGCCGCGCCCGGCCCCACCGGCGGAGCCGGTGAGTATCGTCCCCTTGGCGCAGCCGGTGAGTATCGTCCCCTTGGCGGAGCCGGTGAGTATCGTCCTGCCGCGGAGGGTGGCATGAGCGGGCATGCGATCGCCGGACCGGCGCCCTGGGTGCTGCATCCGGGCCGGGCGCTGCTGGCGCGCGTTCTGGGCCGGATCGAGGCCGGCACGCTGACCGTGATCCTGCCCGGCGGGCAGCGCGCGCGTCACGCTGGCCCGGCACCGGGGCCGGAGGCGGTCCTGGTGCTGCATCGCTGGCGTGCGCTGCGCCGGTTGGCGACCGGGGGGGACATCGGTTTTGCCGAGGCCTATCTCGATCAGGACTGGTCCAGCCCCGATCCGGTGGCGTTGCTGGAACTCGCCGCGCGCAACATGGCGCGGATCCCGGGCGCCCAGGGCGGCGCGTTGCCGGTCCGCCTGTGGCACCGGCTGCGCCACATGGCACGCGCCAACACCCGCGCCGGCAGCCGGCGCAACATCATGGCGCATTACGACCTGGGCAACGACTTCTACGCGCAATGGCTGGATCCGGGGATGAGCTATTCCTCGGGCATCTACTCCGATCCGGCGGCCGATCCGGTGACCGGGCTGGACGCGGCGCAGGCGGAAAAGCAGAACCGGGTGCTGGCGTTGCTCGATCTTCGCCGGGGACAGCATGTGCTGGAGATCGGTTGCGGCTGGGGCGGGCTGGCCGAGCGCATCGCCGCGGCCGGCGCGCATGTCACCGGACTGACCCTGTCGCCGGCACAGCGGGACCATGCCGCCGCGCGGCTGGCGCAAGCGGGGTTGGACCGATGCGCCGAACTGCGGCTGCAGGACTATCGCGACGCCGACGGCTGCTTCGACCGCATCGTCTCGATCGAGATGATCGAGGCGGTGGGCGAGGCCTACTGGCCCATCTATTTCGCGACCCTGCGCGCGCGCCTGGCTCCCGGCGGCGTCGCGGTGCTGCAGGCGATCACGATCGCCGACGACTGGTTCGAGACCTACCGCCGCGGCACCGATTTCATCCAGCGCGCCATCTTCCCCGGCGGAATGCTGCCTTCACCGGGGGCGATCGCTGCGCTCGCGGAACGCCATGGGCTGGCAGTGCGGTCTCGGGAGAGCTTCGGCGACAGCTACGCGCGGACCCTGGCTGCCTGGCGAGCCCGGTTCCACGCCGCCTGGCCCGCGATCGCGGCGATGGGCTTCCCGCCGCGGTTCCGCCGGCTGTGGGATTACTATCTGGCGTATTGCGAGGCCGGGTTCCGCGCCGGCCGCGTGGACGTGGGGCTCTGGCAGCTGGAGCCGCGCTGATGCCGGGCAGGCGCGCCGTCCTGGCCGCGGCCGCCGTCGTCCCGCCCTGACGACAGGTTGCCGGCGTTCTACGCACCGGTGCGCTGCGCTTCCGGCTGGTGCGCGAAGGGGCGCCGATGGGCACCCATACGCGGCTGTTCCATCCCGCACCGGGCGGGTTCGCGATCGCCAGCGCGGTGGAGATCGCGGTGCGCTTCGGGCCACAAACGCCGATGGGTCGTCGAACGGTTCTTCGCCTGGATCGGTCGAAATCGCCGCCTCTCCCGCGATGGCGAGAAACCGCGTCGCCTTCGCTGAGGCTTTCCTCGACGTTGCCTCGGCCATCATCCTGCAGCGCAGGCTCGGTCGTCGCTGACAGGGTTCGGAATGGACTCTGAGAACTTGCCGATCGGCAGAAGATCACTCAGCAGCCGATTGGGAAACCGGCGCTTCTGCACGATTGCGTAAAACGTCTCGGTAACCTCCGGTATCCGGCAGTGCTCGACGAGGATGCCCGCCTCGAGCTCGTCGCGGACGACGATCGGGGGCACAAGGGTCACGCCTTCCCGTTCACGGGCGAGCAAGCGCAGCATCGCCATGTCGTCGACTTCAGCCAGAATGGTCGGGCGGACGCCCGCCAACTCCAGGACACGGTCGAACGCGACACGGATATCGCTATCCAGGCTGGGCAAAAGAATTGGCTCCGAACGGAGATCGTCGGGAAATTTGAACTGCCGTCCACTGGGACGCGGGTGGCCGACCAGACTCACGGGCTGCTCGTTGAGCAAATGATTGCGCAATGAAGAGCGGGCGTCGCGCGGCGCGGCACTGTTGGCCAGAACCACGTCGATGGCGTGGGCCTCCAATTGCGCGAGCAGATCGCGGATGTTGCCAGAGCGGACGATCAGTTCGACATCCGATCGGCCGACCAAGGGCCGGAGGAATTCGAGCTGGAAGTTTCGCGACAGCGTCGTCAGGGCGCCGACGCGGAGAACCTGACGGGTGGCCAGGGAGCGACCCCGCAGGGTGCTCATCAGTTCGTCGCCGGTCTTGAACATCGTGTCGGCGTAGTCGAGCGCGATCTGGCCCGCTTCCGTCAGAATGAGCTTCCTGCCGGCGCGCTCGAAGAGCGGGTGGCCCATCTGGTGTTCAAGCTTCTGGAGTTGCACGGAAAGCGCCGACTGCGACAGGTTCATGCGCTCGGCTGCCCGCGTGAGGCTGCCCGCGTGAGCCACTGCCCAGAAGTAGCGCAGGTGATTGTAGTTTAGGTCCCTCATATCGTTCGATTTAAGCGAACGAATTTGCGAAAACAATGAATTTTTGTCGGATTTCGCGATCAGGTACCAACGTCTCCGAACACTCACTGCCTTTGAAGGGGGCTCTCGTGCAGCTATTTCTCGCGCCGCTGTCGGCGCCCGTTCCGCTGCTCCTGGCAGCAGCAACCGGCTTCCTCGATCATGGCCGGTGGCCGAAACTGGCTCCTATTTTGGCCGAAGCCGCTTCGCTCCTCGCATTGCTCGCGGCGATCTTTTCAGCGGGCGGGCTGATCGTCCTGGGCGCGGGCAACAGTCCCGTCATCGGGTTTGATGGCGCCGGTCTCTCCGCCAGGCTCGACGCCGTCAGCACGACCATATTGCTTCTGGTGATGTTCGTCGGCTGGGTCGTCGTCCGCTACGCGCGGACCTACCTGGACGGAGAGGCCCGCCAAGGCGCCTTCACCGGGTGGCTTTGCCTGACGTTAGCGTCGGTAGCGCTCCTGGTGACCGCCGGCAATCTGTTCCAGCTGCTGATCGCCTGGATCGCCACCAGCCTCTTTCTGCACAGGCTTCTGCTGTTCTATCCGCAGCGGATCGCCGCGCAGCGCGCGGCGCGCAAGAAATTCATGACGGCGCGCCTTGGCGATGCCTCGCTCTTCATCGCCTCGTTCCTGCTGGTTGCCGCTTATCGCACGTCTGACGTAGGGGCAATCCTTGCGGCCGCGCGATCGGGTTCGGGCGGAGGGCTCGCAATCGGCGCCGCCAGCCTTCTGGCGATCGCCGCGGGGTTGAAGTCTGCTCAATTTCCCGCCCATGGCTGGCTCACGGAAGTCATGGAGACGCCAACGCCAGTGTCGGCGCTCCTGCACGCCGGCGTCATCAATGCTGGCGGCTTCCTGCTGATCCGCTTTGCCGACGTCATGTTGCTGGCGCCCGGCGTCCTCGCCACGCTGGTCATGATCGGCGGGTTCACCGCGCTCTTCGGCAGCCTGGTCATGCTGACCCAGCCTGCGGTCAAGACCTCGCTCGCCTGGTCCACCGTGGCCCAGATGGGGTTCATGATCTTCGAGTGCGGCCTGGCGCTCTTCCCCCTGGCGCTGCTGCACATCGTGGCTCATTCGCTCTACAAGGCCCATTCCTTCCTCGCCTCCGGCGGCGCCGTTGAGAGAGTGGCTTCGATCCGCAGGCCGGGCCCGGTCGCCATCCCGAAGGGTGGCGCCGTGGTGCGCGCCTTCCTATCGGCACTCGCCATCTACGTTCTCGTCGGGGCTTGCTTCGGCTTCGAACACAAGTCGCCTCAGGCGATCGCGCTGGGCGCCATTCTGATCTTCGGCGTCGCCTATATGCTGGCGCAAGGGTTCGCCGATACGGCGCCTAAAGCGCTCACCCGGCGCACGGCCGTCTACGCCATGGCGACCTCGGTCAGCTACTTCGCCCTTCAGTGGGCGACGACCGCGATCACCGCGAATGTCCTGCCGCCGCCACCGCCCCCTGGTCCGCTAGAATGGGCGCTGATCGCACTGACAGCCGCAAGCTTCGGCCTCGTCGCCATCGGGCAGGCCATGTTTCCCCTCTGGGCTAACCATCCCGCGGCCGCTGGCCTGCGCGTGCATCTTTCGAACGGATTCTACGCCAACGCGGTCTTCGACCGGCTGATCGGCGCCTGGTCCATTCGCAGCCGGTCCTAATCGACCAGGAGGAACGATCATGACCAACGAAATCCTCTCAGCCTGGCCCTCCCCGCAAGCATTGGCGCTGGCGATGGATCGCGCCGCCCGCGCGATACCGCCGGCCTGGCCTTTGGCTTCCAGCGTCGCGGTCAATCCGTTTTTTGGCCAAACCAAAGAGCCGCTCGCCAAGGTTGGCGCACGGCTTGCGCGGGTCGCCGGCGCGCGCGTTACCATGCCTCGGAGCTGGTTTGCTCAGAAGATCGCAACGGGCGCGATCAGCGATGCTGATCTCGAGGCGGCGATAGCGAGCGCGCCGGTCGGGTCGATGCCCGTCGATGTCTCGGCTCTCAAATCCGCGGCCAGCGTGGACGCGCCGCCGCCAAAAGCTCTTCCGACCATCGCCGAACTTGCCGCGTGCGCATCCGGCGTCGATTGGCCGGGGATCATCACCGAACGCTTCGGAGCCTGGGCCGCCGGCTATTTCGACGAGGGACAGGCGCTGTGGGCGGCGCCGAAGGGCAGGGGCGCCTACGCCGCGTGGCGGGCGGTAGCGACTCACGATCTCACGCCCGAAATCGCCGGGTTGCCCGACTTCGCCCTTCACGTATCGGAGGCACCGGAAACCGCGCTTGCGGCGGTCGAACGGGTCGTGGTCCGGCTGGGTCTCGGTGCGGACGCCGTCGAGACATACTTCCATCAGATGCTCATGACCCTTGGCGGCTGGGCGCAGTTTGCCCGCTACGCGCTATGGCAGGCCGAACTCGCCGGCGGCGCGGACGCGACGATCACCGATTTCCTGGCCATCCGGCTGCTTTGGGAAGAAGCTCTCTTCCTAAGAGGCTGTCTCGGAACGATATCGGCATGACATGGTCGGGCTGGGCAGCCGGGGCAAATCGTGATTCGTCAGGGTTGCGACACACCAGACGAGATCGCGATGTGGACCCCGACCACCCGACAACAGCATAGCCGCGC
>DAIDKZ010000117.1 GCA_027449745.1 Acetobacteraceae bacterium
TGATCGAGTGTTGCTTCTCCAAGCTCAAGCAGTTCCGCAGGGTCGCAACTCGCTTCGAAAAGACCGCCAGGAACTACCTCGCCGTCGTCACCCTCGCCGCAATCGTCCTCTGGATCAGATAAGTGTCCACAGGACCTAGAGCAACCTCCGATCTGACCGAGCCGTTCCGGCTCGGGCCGATCGGAGATAAGTTGCTCTAGAGTCATAGGTTTCTAGAGCACGACCGCCCGACCAGATGATTCCATCAAGTCGGACCGTGCTCTAGACCGGAATCGCGACAACCAGCCTCGCCCCGCTCGATCAGAACGGAATATCGTCGTCGAGATCGCCGCCGGCCGGCGGCTCCCAGCTCTGCCCGCCGGCACGCCCCGGCGAGCCGCGATCGGCGGCGCCGCGATCGGCGGGCCGGCTGCCCGCGCTCCGTTCGCGCGGCGGGGCCCCTTCGGCGCCACCTTCCCCGGCGCGATCGAGCAGAACGAGCTCACCCCGGAACCGGCCGATGACGACTTCCGTGGTGTATTTCTCCTGCCCGGACTGGTCCGTCCATTTCCGCGTCTGCAGCGCGCCCTCGGCATAGACCTTGCTGCCCTTGCGCAGGTAGCGCTCGGCAACCTCGGCGATGCGGTCGTTGAAGATCACGACGCGATGCCACTCGGTGCGCTCCTTGCGCTCGCCGCTCGCCCGATCGTTCCAGGTCTCGCTGGTGGCGAGCGAGAGCTGAACGATCTTGGTGCCGTCCTGCGTGTTGCGCACTTCGGGATCGCGACCCAGATTCCCGATCAGAATCACCTTGTTCACGCTTCCGGCCATGGTCCGCTCACCCGATTGCTCTTCCTGATTGCGCTGGACGCGCATCCTAGAACTTTGCCCGCCGCCGCGCCAACATGCCGCTTGAAGGGGGTTACAGCGGCTGGGCGGGCGGCGCTGGAGGCGCGCCAGCGGGGCGCCGGCTTGCAGGAACAGTTGTAGAACAGTATGTCCACCGACCGCATGCAGGATGTCCCAGATGGCCGGCTTCATCGACGTGCGCGGCGCGCGCGAGCACAACCTCAAGAACATCGACGTCCGGCTGCCCCGCGACAAGCTCACCGTCATCACCGGCCTGTCCGGCTCCGGCAAATCCTCGCTCGCCTTCGATACGATCTATGCCGAGGGCCAGCGCCGCTACGTCGAGAGCCTCTCGGCCTATGCCCGCCAGTTCCTGGAGATCGCGGGCAAGCCCGATGTCGATCAGATCGAGGGACTCTCGCCGGCGATCTCGATCGAGCAGAAGACCACCAGCCACAATCCGCGCTCCACCGTCGGCACTGTCACCGAGATCCACGACTATATGCGCCTGCTCTGGGCGCGCGTGGGCGTGCCCCACTCGCCGGCCACCGGCCTGCCGATCGAGGCGCAGACCGTCAGCCAGATGGTCGATCGCGTCATGGCCATGCCGGAGGGAACGCGGTTGCTGCTCCTCGCCCCGGTCGTGCGCGACCGCAAGGGCGAATACCGCAAGGAGCTGGCGGAGCTTCAGGCCCGCGGCTTCACGCGCGTGAAGGTGGACGGCAAGCTGAGCGAGATCGACCGGCTGCCGGCGCTGAACCGCAAGCTCAAGCACGATATCGACGTCGTCGTGGACCGGGTGGTGGTCCGGCCCGGGCTAGAGCCGCGCCTCGCCGACAGTTTCGAGACCGCCCTCGGCCTCGCCGACGGCATCGTCTATGCCGAGCAGGCCGAGACCGGCGAGCGAACCGTCTTCTCCAGCCGTTTCGCCTGTCCGGTCAGCGGCTTCACCATCGAGGAAATCGAGCCGCGGCTGTTCAGCTTCAACAGTCCGCACGGCGCCTGTCCCGCCTGCAGCGGGCTGGGAACCGAAGGGTTCTTCGACCCCGTCCTGGTCGTTCCCGATGAAAAGCTCAGCCTCGCCGAGGGCGCCGTGGCGCCGTGGCGCGGCACGCAGACGCCGTTCTACGACCAGACCCTGCAGGCGCTCGCCCGGCATTACCGCGTCAGCGCGCGCACTGCCTGGAGCGAGCTTCCCGAGGCCGTGCGCCAGGCCATCCTCGGCGGCTCGGGCGGCGAGCCGATCGCCATCACCTACAAGGACGGCGCGCGCAGCTATCAGATCTCGAAGCCGTTCGAAGGCGTGATCCCGAACCTGGCTCGCCGCTGGGCGGAAACGGACAGCGCCTGGGTGCGCGAGGAACTCGGCCGCTACCGCGCCGAGAAACCCTGCACGACCTGCCACGGCGCGCGGCTGAAGCCCGAGGCCCTGGCGGTGAAGATCGATGGGCGCAGCATCGCCGAGATCACGGAGCGATCGATTCGCGACACGCTGGGCTGGTTCGAAAAGGTGCCGGCACGGCTGACGCCGCAGCGCCAGGAGATCGCGCGCCGCATCCTGCGCGAGATCGTCGATCGGCTCAGCTTCCTCGTCGATGTCGGGCTCGACTATCTCACCCTGGCGCGCGCCTCGGCGACGCTCTCCGGCGGCGAGGGCCAGCGCATCCGCCTCGCCAGCCAGATCGGCTCCGGCCTCACCGGCGTGCTCTACGTGCTCGACGAACCCTCGATCGGGCTGCACCAGCGCGACAATGCCCGCCTGCTCGCCACGCTGCGCCGGCTGCAGCGGCTCGGCAACACGGTGCTCGTCGTCGAGCACGACGAGGACGCGATCCGCGCCGCCGATCACGTGATCGACATGGGCCCGGGCGCGGGCACGGCGGGTGGAACGGTGGTGGCGCAGGGAACGCCGGCGGAGGTCGCGGCGAATCCGCGATCGATCACCGGCGACTATCTCTCGGGCCGACGGCAGGTCGAGATCCCGCGCCAGCGGCGGCCGGCGCAGAAGACCCACACGCTCCGGCTTGTCGGCGCGCGCGGCCATAATCTCAAGAACATCACGGCAGAGTTCCCGCTCGGCCTGTTCACCTGCGTCACCGGCGTCTCCGGCGGCGGCAAGTCCACGCTGGTGGTCGATACGTTCTACAAGGCGCTCGCACGGCGGCTGATGGGCGCGGGGGGCGCACCAGCGCCCCATGACCGGCTCGAAGGCATCGAGCATCTCGACAAGATCATCGATATCGACCAGTCGCCGATCGGACGCACGCCGCGCTCCAATCCCGCGACCTACACGGACCTGTTCACGCCGGTGCGCGAATGGTTCGCCGAGCTGCCGGAGGCACGCGCGCGCGGCTACAAGCCCGGGCGCTTCAGCTTCAACGTCAAGGGCGGGCGCTGCGAGGCCTGCCAGGGCGACGGCGTGCTCAAGATCGAGATGCACTTCCTGCCGGACGTCTACGTCACCTGCGACACCTGCAAGGGCAGGCGCTACAATCGCGAAACTCTCGAGATCAAGTTCCGCGGCCATTCGATTTCGGATGTCCTGGACATGACCATCGACGAGGCGATGCCGTTCTTCGGCGCCGTTTCGCGCATCCAGGACCGGTTGCGCCTGCTGAGCGAGGTCGGGCTCGGCTACATCAAGCTCGGCCAGCCGGCGACGACGCTATCCGGCGGCGAAGCCCAGCGCATCAAGCTGGCGAAGGAACTCTCCCGCCGCGCCACCGGGCGCACGCTCTACATCCTCGACGAGCCGACCACCGGGCTGCATTTCGAGGATGTCCGCAAGCTGCTCGGAATCCTCCACGCGCTCGTCGATCTCGGCAACACCGTCGTCGTCATCGAGCACAATCTGGAGGTCATCAAGACCGCCGACTGGATCATCGATCTCGGCCCCGAGGGCGGCGACGGCGGCGGCCGCATCGTCGCCGCGGGGACGCCGGAGGCCGTCGCCGCGTCCGGCGAGGGGCACACCGGCCGCTTTCTCAGGCCGCTTCTTGAGGCGAGCCGCCCGGTTCGCCGGCGCCGCTGAGCGTCTCCAGCGGCCAGCGCGGGCGCGGCGCAGTTTCGAGCGGATCGGCAAGGCCGAGGCGCAGCCGCTCGATCCCGGCCCAGGCGACCATCACCGCGTTGTCGGTGCAGAGCCGCACCGGCGGCACCGCCAGCGTGAACCCCGCCGCCTGCGCCGCGCCGGCCAGCGCCGCGCGGATCGGGCCGTTCGCCGCCACGCCACCGGCTGCGACCGCCAGGCGCCGGCCGGGCGGCAGCGCAGGGTGGCGCGCGGCGAAGGCGGCGAGCGCGTGGCTCAGACGGTCCGCCAGCACCGCGACCACCGAAGCCTGGAACGAGGCCGCGAGATCGGCCGCCTCGTCGCGCGGCAACGGCCCGGGCGGAAACGCGACGACGCGCTGGGCGAGCGCGGTCTTCAGCCCGGAAAAGCTGAAATCGCAGCCCGCCCGCCCCAGCATCGGCCGCGGCAGCGGGTAGCGCGCGGGATCGCCGGCCGCGGCGAGCCGCTCCAGCGCCGGGCCGCCGGGCCAGGGCAGGCCGAGCAGCTTCGCCGCCTTGTCGAACGCCTCGCCGACCGCATCGTCCACGGTGCCGCCGAGCCGGTGATAGCGGCCGACGCCCTCCACCGCGACGCACTGGCAATGGCCGCCGGAGATCAGCAGCAGCAGGTAGGGAAAGGCAACCGCCGGCGCGGCCTCGCCGAGCAGGCCGGGCAGCCGCGCGGTCAGGGCATGGGCCTCGAGATGGTTGACGGCGACGAAGGGCAGGCCGCGCGCCAGCGCCGCGCCCTTGGCGAAGCCGCTGCCGACGATCAGCCCGCCGATCAGCCCCGGCCCGGCGCTGGCCGCGACGGCAGCCAGATCGCCCCAGCCGAGCCCCGCCGCGCGCAGCACGGAGCCGACCATGTCGGGCAGATGGGCGAGATGCGCCCGGGCGGCGATCTCGGGGACGACGCCGCCGAACCTTGCGTGCTCGGCGAGCTGGCTCAGCACCGCCTCGGCCAGGATCCGCCCGTCCGCGTCGAGGATCGCCGCGGCGGTTTCGTCGCACGAGGTTTCGATGCCCAGCACGGGCCCGATACGCAGCACCGGGCCGGACGGATCGCGGGGGCGGTCTTGCATGCGCAGCGTCTTTCCTTTCCGAGCCGGCGATACTACGACGCGCCGATGGAACGCGCGCCCCCCCACCCCGGTTCGGTCAAGCCGCACGCCCGCGATCTGCCGCTGCGCGTAGGCACCCGCGGCTCACCGCTGGCGCGCACCCAGACCAGCGCCTTCCTGGCCGTGCTGCGCGGCTTCTGCCCCGTGCTGCGCAGCCTGGACGTGTTCGAGGAGCACGCCATCCGCACCACCGGCGATGCGGTGCAGGACCGGAGACTCGCCGAGATCGGCGGCAAGGGGCTGTTCGCCAAGGAAATCCACGAGGCGCTGGCCGATGGCCGCATCGATTTCGCGGTGCACAGCCTGAAAGACCTGGAAACCGAACTGCCCGACGGCATCGTGCTGGCCTGCACCCTCACCCGGGAGGACGCGCGCGATGCGCTGATCCTGCCCGCCGACGCCGCCGCGCCGGACCCGGCGGACCCGTTCGCGGCGCTGCCGCCGGGGGCGCGGGTCGGCACCGCCTCGGTCCGCCGCCAGGCGCAGCTGCTGCACCGCCGGCCGGACCTCGCCGTCACCATGCTCCGCGGCAACGTCCAGACCCGGCTCGACCGGCTCGGCGAGGGCCATTGCGCGGCGACATTGCTGGCACTGGCCGGGCTGCGCCGGCTCGGCCTGGCGGAGCGGGCCAGCGTCGTCCTGTCCCCGGAGATCATGGTGCCGGCGGCCGGCCAGGGCATCGTCGGCGTCACGGTGCGCGCCGACGACACCGAACTGCGTGAATTGCTCGCCGGCATCGAGGATGCCGAGGCCCGCGCCGTGGCCGCGGCGGAACGGGCGCTGCTCGGCAGTCTCGACGGCTCCTGCCGCACCCCGATCGGCGGCTATGCACGCCTGCTGGCGGACGGCACGATCGACCTGATCGGCCTCCTCGCCCGCGCCGACGGCTCCTTCCTGCTCCGGCGCAGCCTGCGCGGACCGGCGGCCGATGCGGCCCGCATCGGGGCCGAGCTCGGCGCCAGCCTGCGCGCCGACAGCCCCGGCGACATCTTTGCCTGACGCCGCCATGGCTGGCGGCGACGGCACAGGGCGAAGGGCCGACGGCGTGCTGATCACGCGGCCACAGAAGGCGGCGGAGGAGACCGCAGCGCGGGTCGCAGCACGCGGGTTCCGGCCGATCATCGCCCCGCTGCTCGAGATCCGCGCCGTGCCGGCGGCGCTGCCGCCCGCAGACCGGTTGCAGGCGATACTCGTCACCAGCGGTCACGCGATCGCCACCCTCCCGGAGGCCTGTCACGCCGTGCCCCTGCTCGCCGTGGGCGATGCCACCGCGACGCGCGCGCGCAGGGCCGGCCATGCGCACGTGCTCAGCGCCGCCGCCGACGCCGCCGCGCTGGCCGCGCTGGCGGAGCGCGCCTGCACGCCCGGCGGCGGACCGCTGCTGCTGGCCGTCGGGCAGGGTCAGGGCACGGATCTCGCCGCCGATCTTGCCCGGCGCGGCTTCACGGTCCTCCGCCGGGAGGTCTACGCCGCCCTCGCCGTGGCCGCGCTGCCCGACGCCGTAAGACTGGCGCTGGCGGAGGAGCGTGTGCGCGCGGCGATGTTCTTCTCCGCCGCCACTGCCGAGGGCTTCGTCCGTCTGTGCGCCGACTCTGATCTCTCCTCCCGGTTGAAGGCCACAGACGCACTTGCGATCAGTGCGCGAACTGCCGCGGCGCTTGCCCCCTTGCCCTTCCGGCGCGTCCGTGTCGCACTGCACCCAAACCACGACGAGTTATTGGCCCTCCTCGCATGACCGACCCCGAAGACCCGACGACGCGCTCGACCCCGATGGCGCTGCCGCCTCCGCCCGCGGACTCGACGGCCACGGCGCCACCAGACTCGCATGAGCCGCAACCGCCGGCGGCGCGCCGGTTCGATCCACTGCCGCTGCTGTTCGGCCTCGGCGTCATCGTCCTCCTCGTCGCCGTGGTCTATGTCTGGCTGCACCCGCTCGGCGGCCTGCTGGCCGGGCGCGCTCCGGTGCCGACCGAGGACCCCCGCCTCGTTGAACTGACGCGCGCCGTCCGGTCGCTGGACCAGCGGCTGGCCACGCTCGAGCAGCGTGCAGCGCCGGACCTGGCACCGCTGCAGACCCGGCTCGATGCGCTCGAACAGCAGGCGCATGCCGCGCCCACCGGCAGCGCCGACATTGCCGAACTCGGCAAGCGGATCGAGACCCTCGCCCATCAGACGGGCCAGATCGAAACCTCGGAGAATGATCTCGCGGCGCGGGTCGAGGCGCTCGGAACGGCGATCAACCGCCGGCTGGACGCAACGGAGACGCGCGTCGGCGCGGCCGAGCGCCTGGCGACGCAGGCCGCCGAGCCGCGCCAGGCGCCGGCGGCGGCGGAACGCGCGTTGCGTCTCGCCCGCCTTGCTGTCGCCGGCGTGGCCCTGCAAGCGGGCGAACCGCTGGGCGAGATCGATGGCGCACCGCCCGCGCTGGCCCGGTTCGCCAGCACGCGGCCGCCGACGGAGGCTTCGCTGCGGCTCGGCTTCATCGCCGCGGCGCGCGCGGCAGAGGCGGTGAGCACGCCGGAAACGGCTGGGCTTTCGTTCTGGCAGGCGATGCTGACGCGCTTGAAGGCGCTGGTCACGGTTCGCCGCGGCGACGAGGTGATCCTGGGGGACAGCACGGAGGCGGTGATCGCCCGTGCCCGTGTCGCGCTGACGGCCGGCGATGTCCCCGCCTCCGTCGCGACGATCGCTCATCTGGAAGGCAAGCCCGCGCAGGCCTTCGCGGCCTGGCGCGCCGACGCGGAGGCTCTGCTGGCCGCCCGCGCCGCGCTGACCAACCTGGCGCCGAGGGCCTGATGCGGCGGGTTCTGCTCGCCTTGCTCGCCGCCGTGCTGGCGGTCGGGCTGGCCTGGAAGGTCGCGACCCTGCCCGGGCACGTGGCCATCGAACTCGGCGGGCTCGGCATCGAAGCACCGACCGCCGTGGCGGCGCTGGCACTGCTGCTGTTGATCGGCGTCAGCTACGGGGTGCTGCGCCTGATCGGCATCCTGCTCACCCTGCCGCGTAGGCTGCGGCGCTGGCGCGCCGGGGTGCGGCGTCGGCAGGGCGACGTGGCGGTGACCCGCGCCCTGGTGGCGCTCGCCGCCGGCGAAGCGGCTGGCGCCCGCCGGGAGAGCGCGCGGGCGCGGCGCGCGCTCGGCGACACGCCGCAGACCCTGCTGCTCGCGGCCCAGGCGGGCCGGCTCGCCGGCCGGGAGGACGAGGCCGACAGGATTTTCCGCCTCCTCGCGGCGCACCGGGACGCGCCACTGCTCGGCCTGCGCGGGCTCATGCAGATGGCCATGGCGCGGCGCGACTGGAGCGAAGCTGCCGCGCTCGCCCGGCGCGCCGAGGCGGCCCATCCCGGCGCCGCCTGGCTGCGGGAGGAGCGTGCGCGGCTCGCGGTGCGCACCGGCAACTGGAAGGAGGCGCTGCTCCTGGCCGGTCCGGAGACACCACGCGCCGTCTTCGCCGCCGCCGCCGCCGCCGCCGAGCCGGACCCGGCAGAGGCGCTCCGTCTCGCCCGGCGCGCCTGGGAGGCCGATCCCAAGCTGACCGCGGCGGCGCTGGCCTACGCCAGCCGGCTCGAAGCCGCTTCCCACCCGCGGCGCGCACGGCGCGTGCTGCGCCAGGCCTGGCGCCTGGCGCCCCACCCGGACATCGCCGAGGCAGCGCTCGCCGGCACCGGCACCGGGCTGGCCCGGCTGCGCGCGGCCGAGACTTTCGTCGCCGAAACCAGCGCCGAGCCGGAGAGCCACATCCTGCTCGCCCGCGCGGCCCTGGCGGCGGGGCTGACCGGCGAGGCGCGGCGCCACGCCGAAGCCGCACGCCAGACGCTCAATCAGCGCCGGGTCTGGATGCTGATCGCCGATATCGAGGAGGCCGAGCATGGGCCGAGCCCGGCGGTGCGCGACGCGCTGCGCCACGCCGCCACGGCCGAGCCCGATCCGGCATGGCGATGCGCCGCTTGCGGTCTGGAGCATGCGCAATGGCAACCGGTCTGCAGCGGCTGCGGCGCCGCCGGGCGCATCGCCTGGGAGGTTGCCTCGGCGCAGACGGCGGCGGCCTGAGGGGAACAGCCTGAGGGCGCGGCTCAGGCCAGCCGCCCACGCAACCCGGCCAGGATCACCGCCAGCCGGTCGCCGAGCGGCCGGCCGACGCGCGCTGGCGAGTCGGCTCGGCGGCGCAGATCGCGCGCGGCGAGCACGACCGGCAATGCCGCCGGCAGCAGCTCCCGCGGTAACCGCGTTCGCGCTCGGGCGAGCAGCCCGGCGGCCTCCTGGCGCAGCCGCTCCAGGACCGGGCCGAGCCGGGCATCGCCAGGCGCGGCGATCACGTCTTCGGGCGTCAGCTTCGCGGCGGCGAGGAGATCGGCGGGGAGCCGGCACCGCCCCGCCCGCGCCTCGCGCGTCACGTCGCCGATCAGGCGGGCGGCGCCATAGGCCGCCCCGGCGGCGCGCAGCGTCTCCTCCGCCGCCGGCTCGGCGTGGCCGAGCACCTGACCGGCGGCGACGGCGAGCGCCCCGGCGGTGCCGGCGACGAAGGCGCGCCAGGCGGCGAGGTCGGGCAGCCCGGCCTCGATTTCCGCCTCGCGCGCGCCGATCAGGCCGAGCAGCGACTCCGCGTGCAGCGCGCCGCGATCGAGCGCGATCCGCAGCGCCGTCGCGATCTCGTGCCGCCGCGCCGCCCCCTCGACCACCTCGCGCCACCATTGCAGCCGGATCAGCGCCAGCATCGGCTCCGAGGTCACGACCCGCGCCCGGGCCAGTTCGCGATCGAAGGCGTAGAGCACGAACAGCGTCTCGCGCGCCGCCGGCGGTGCGAACAGGCTGGCGAGAAACCGGTCGGGGTCATGCCGGCGGACCAGCGCCGCCAGCGGCGGCAGCGAGGCGCGGCTCAGCATCGGCGCGAACCGCGGCGGCGCGCTTGACGCGTCCGGGCCGGGGTCATAGCTAACCCGGGCTCGTCCACGCTCGCGGGTCGGCGCGGCGCGCCCCCGCCAGCGCCCATCAACCAGAACAGCGCGGAGAAACCTGTCATGGCTTTCGACCTACCCGCCCTTCCCTACAGCACGAACGCGCTCGCCGCGCTCGGCATGTGCCAGGAAACGTTGGAGCTGCACCACGGCAAGCACCACCAGGCCTATGTGACGGCGCTGAACGGCTTCGTCGAGAAGAACGCCGCGCTCGCCGGCAAGACGCTGGAGGACATCGTCCATCTCAGCCACAACAACGCCGAGATGGCGCCGGTGTTCAACAATGCCGGCCAGCACTGGAACCACATCCTGTTCTGGCAGGCGATGTCACCGACCGACGGCGGCCGCATCCCCGGCAAGTTGGAGCAGAAGATCACCGCCGATTTCGGCAGCGTGACCCAGTTCAAGGATGCCTTCAAAGCCGCCGCCGTCAGCCAGTTCGGCTCCGGCTGGGCCTGGCTCGTGCTGGCTGCGGACGGCAAGCTCAAGGTGACCAAGACGCCGAACGGCTCCAACCCGCTCGCGACCGGCGAGGGCAAGGTGCTGCTCGCCTGCGACGTGTGGGAGCACAGCTACTATCTGGATTTCCGCAACCGCCGTCCGGACTACGTGCAGAACTGGCTCGACAAGATCGCCAATTACGAGTTCGCCGCGTCCCGGCTCGGCTGATGCCCCTCTGCCGGCGCGGCAACCCCGCGCCGGCGGTCAGCCGGCGGCTTTGGCCGGCGGCGGCTTGGCGTCGTTCGCGGCCGCCGGCTTCAGCACGGTGGAGATCGTCTCGCGCAGCGCCGTCACGCGGACATTGGGCGCGATCTCGAGTTCGATCTCGTTGCTGCCCTCGCGCACCTTCTGCACCGTGGCGACGATGCCGCCGGCCGTGACGACGCGATCGCCACGCTTGAGCTCGCCCAGGGCCCGCTTCAGCTCCTTCTGGCGCTGCTGCTGCGGCCGGATGAGCAGAAAGTAGAAGACGACGAAAATCAGCACCAGCGGCGCGAACTGCATGGCGCCGGCGAGCGAGCGGGAATCGAGCCCCTGCGCATAGGCGGGAGCGATCAGCGTGAGCAGCATGGGGGTTCTTTCCGGGTTGCCGCGGGTCGGTCGGGACCATACTGTGCGCCCCCCGCCCGTCAACACCCTCCGCCGAGAATAGGTCTCCGCCGCCGATGGACCCGCGCCTGATCGAGCTCGCCACGCGTATCGCCGATGCCCTGGAGCGGATCGCGCCGCCGCCGCCCGCCCCGATCGATCTCGCCAGCGCCGACGGGTTCGTCTGGCAGCCGGAGCGCGGCACGCTCGCCCCGGTGGCGCGCGTCGCCCGGGTCGATATCGGGCTGCTCAAGGGCGTCGAACGCCAGAAGGAGATCCTGCTCGCCAACACGCTGCGCTTCGCCCACGGCCTGCCCGCCAATAACGCCATGCTCTGGGGCGCGCGCGGCATGGGCAAATCCTCCCTGGTCAAGGCGGTGCACGCGGCGGCCAATGAGGACGCCCCGGGCGCGTTGGCGCTGGTGGAGATCCACCGCGAGGATATCGCCTCCCTGCCCGATCTGCTGCGCCTGATCCGCGGGCAGACGCGGCGGACGCTCATCTTCTGCGACGACCTCTCCTTCGAACGCGAAGACGCCGACTACAAGGCGCTGAAATCGGTACTCGATGGCGGCATCGAGGGGCGGCCGGCGAACGTGCTGTTCTATGCCACGTCCAACCGGCGCCACCTGATGCCGCGCGACATGATCGAGAACGAGCGCGCGACCGCCATCAACCCCTCGGAGGCGACGGAGGAGAAGGTCTCGCTCTCCGACCGGTTCGGCCTCTGGATCGGCTTCCACAATTGCGACCAGGACACGTTCTTCGCCATGGTCGAGGGCTATGCGCTGGCGCTGGCCCTCCCGATCGACGACGCCGCCCTGCGCGCCGAGGCAGTGGAATGGTCGGTGACGCGCGGCGCGCGCTCCGGGCGCGTGGCCTGGCAGTTCATCCAGGACCTCGCCGGCCGGCTCGGCACCGCTATGGAATGAACCGGAAGCTCAGCGTGTGCGCCTGACCCGCCGCGGCGGCCGGCAGGGGCAGACGCGCGCAGCGCGGGTCCAGCACCGCGCGCACCGCGCCGGCCGCCAGCGCGGCAAAGCCGGGATTGGCGAGCTGGTCGCGATCGAACGCGTCCACCCAGGCGGCGCGGGCCACGCCGGCCTGATCGGTCCGCACCACCAGCACCACACCGTCCCCCGCGCCCGGCACCGCACGCCCGTCCCAGCAGGCGCGGACATGATCGGCGATGAAGACCCGCTGGGCCGGCGAGAGCGGCAGGGTGCTTTCGGCCGCCCGCGGCGCCGGCAATGGGTCCGGGGCCGGCTCGGCCGGCGGCGGCACCGGGCTCCGTGCGGCGAGCATGGCCGCGACCAGGGCCACCCCCGCCACGGCGGCAGCGATCCAGGCGCGCGACACGGCGAAGCGAAAATGGGTCTGCGGCCCACTCGCCGCCGCCTCGACCTGCGCGCGCAACCGGGAAAGCTCGGCCCGCTGGGCCGCGGCGACCGCTTCCAGCTCGCGGATCGCCCCGCGCGCCGCCGCCAGATCGGCGCTCGATCGCGCTGCATCCGGCGGGTTGGCCAGACGAAGGAACAGGTTCTTGATCGCCCCGCCGCTCGTCCCCTGCTCGCGCGCACGCCGGCGCAGGGTCGCCAGCGCAGCCTCCGACGCCCCCGGCTGATCCTCCAGGACCAGCGCCAGGATGTCCGCGAGCAGCTTGACGTCCTTCGGTTCGAGCGGATCCGCCATCGCCAGCGCGGAGCCTGCCCCAACTGTCAGCCGGGCGCCAGTGCCCTGCCCCTGGAATGCGTCTGCATTTCAGGGATGAGCAGGCCACTGAAAACAAAAGGCGAGTGTCCCGGAAATTCGCTGGCGAATTTCCGCATCAGGATGCGAGCAGGAAGGCGCGGATGGCGCGGATGGTCGGGCTGTCCATCAGCGCCGGGGCGTGGGCACTGTTCGCCACCTCGATCGCCCGCGCGCCGGAGGTCTGCATGCGCGCGAGCGTGCGCGGCAGCAGCAGTTCGCTCGCCGCGCCGCGCACGGCCATCACCGGGATATGGATTTTCTCCCACAGCGACCAGAGATCCACGTCGATCGCCAGCGTGGAGCGGATCGGCTTGGCGATGCCGGGGTCGTAGTGCAGCGCCACGCGCCCGTCCGGCAGCGGCCGCGAGGAGGTCTTGGCCAGATGCTCCCATTGCCGGTCGCTGAGCGGGCCGAACCCGGCATGGACGCGGCGGAGATAGGCTTCCAGCGCCAGGATGTCCGGGAATTCCGGCCGCACCGCGCTGATATAGTCGCGGATGGCGCGGATCGCGGCGGCGGGGATGAACGGGCCGATATCGTTGAGCACCAGCCGCCGGATCGGGTGGCCGAGGGCGCTCGCCACCATCATGCCGCAGAGCCCGCCGAGGGAGGTGCCGACCCAGTCCACTGGCCCGCCGATGGCGGCCAGCAGATGGCCCAGCGCCTGCACATAGGCCGGCGGCTCGTAGAGATTCGCGTCCGGCAGCCAGTCCGACCCGCCCCGCCCAGGCAGATCGGGGCAGACGACACGGAATTTGTCGGCCAGCCCGGTGGCCAGCGCGTCGAAATCGCGCCCGGTCCGCGTCAGGCCGTGAACGCAGACGACGACGGGCGCGCCGGCGTGCCCGAACTCGGTATAGGCCATGCGGTAGAAGGCGCCGGCGAGCAGGTAGCGGACTTCCCCCTCGCGGGGCGCCATCAGACGACGCCCTTCGCCCGCAACGAAGCGATCGCCTCCGGGGCCATCCCGAGCAGGGCGGAGAGGACCGCCCCCGTGTGCTCGCCCAGCGTCGGCGGGCCGAGCCGGTACGCCGCCGGCGTCGCCGAGAGGCGGATCGGGTTGGCGATCACCTTCGCCACCCCGGAGGGTGAGGACGGATGCGCCACCTCGACCACCATTCCCCTCGCCTGCACCTGGGGGTCTGCGAACACCTCCGAGAGCCGGTTGATCGGGCCGCACCCGATCGACAGCGCCTCGAGCTGGGTGATCCACCACGAGGTCGTCTGCTGCGCCAGGACCGGGCTCAGCGTGTCGGTGACGAGCTGCCGGTTCGCCACGCGCGCGGCATTGGTGCGGAATCGGTCATCCTCCAACAGAGCGGCGAGACCGAAATTCTCGCAGAAACGGGTAAACGTGGGGTCATTGCCGATGGAGAGAACGATATGCCCGTCGGCGGTGGCGAACACCTGGTAGGGCACGATGTTCGGGTGCTGGTTGCCGAGCCGCGGCGGGTTCTCCCCGGTGGCGAGGTAGTTCATGCCCTGGTTGGCGAGCCAGGCGACGTGCGTATCCAGCATGCCGACATCGATGAACTGGCCGGCGCCGGTGTGCTCGCGGTGGCGCAGGGCGGCGAGCACGCCGATGGTGGCGTAGAGCCCGGCGAACAGGTCGGCGACCGGGATGCCCACCTTCTGCGGCATGCCCTCCGGCTCGCCGGTGAGGCTCATCACCCCGCCCATCGCCTGGATCAGGCTGTCATAGCCGGGGCGCCTGGCGTAGGGCCCCGTCTGGCCGAAGCCGGTGATGGAGCAGTAGATCAGGCCAGGAAAGCGGTCCTTGATCTGGTCGTAGCCGAGGCCGTACTTGGCCAGCGCGCCGACCTTGAAATTCTCCACCAGAATGTCGCAGCGCGCGATCAGCTCCAGCGCCAGCGCCTGGCCCTCCGCGGTGGCGATGTCGAGCGTGACGGACTGCTTGTTGCGGTTCACGCCGACAAAATAGGCGCTCTCCGTCGTGCCCGGCAGGAAGGGCGGCGCAAAGCCGCGGGTATCGTCCCCGGCCCCGGGCTTTTCGATCTTGATCACGTCGGCGCCGAGATCGCCCAGCATCTGAACGCAGGTCGGACCGGCGAGGACACGGGTGAGGTCGAACACGCGCAGCCCGCTGAGGGGCCCTGTCGATTGGCTGCTCATCCTTTTGCTCCGCTGGCCTGGCTTGCCCTGCCCGAGTGGCCGGTTCATCTTGCCCGCCGCTTATAGGTGCCCCAGCCCGGGAGGAAAACCCGATGCTCGACCGTCCCCTCACCCCGCCCGATGCGCCCACTCTCGATGAGCGCGCCCTCGCGCGCGCCCTCTCCGGCATGCACTTCATCGATGGCGGCTTTGTTCCGGCCCGCGCCGGGGGCAGCTTTGCCGTCCACAACCCAGCGACCGGGGAGGAAATCGGCCGCGCGGCCGACGGCGACGGGGCGGATGTCGCCGCCGCGGTCGAGAGCGCAGCCACGGCTCAACGCGCCTGGGCAAAGCTGCCGGCACGCAAGCGCGGCGCCCTGGTGGCCCGATGCGGCGCCCTGATCAGCGCGCACGCCGAGGAACTCGCCCGGCTGATCGCGCTCGAAACCGGCAAGGCGCTGCGCACCGAGAGCCGCGTGGAGGCCAATGTCGTCGCCGACATTTTCGAGTTCTACGGCGGCTTGGGCAGCGAGCTGAAGGGCGAGAGCGTGCCGTTCGCGCCCGACGTGCTCTCGGTGACGGTCCGCGAGCCGCTCGGGGTGGTGGGCGCGATCATTCCGTGGAACGTGCCAATGTTGCTGATGGCGCTGAAAATCGCCCCGGCGCTCGTGGCGGGCAACACGGTGGTGGTGAAGTCGGCCGAGGAGGCGCCGCTTGCCGTGCTCAGGGTTTGCGAGCTGATGAATCGCGTGCTGCCGCCGGGCGCCTTCAACATGCTCTCCGGCTTCGGCCCCGAGTGCGGCGCGCCGCTCGTCGCCCACCCCAAAGTGCGCAAGGTGACCTTCACCGGCAGCGTCGAGGTCGGACGCATCGTCTATCAGGCCGCCGCGGCGAAGATCATCCCGGTAACGCTGGAGCTCGGCGGCAAGAGCCCGATGATCGTCTTCGCCGATTGCGACTTCGAGAAGACCGTGATGGGCGCGATCACCTCGATGCGCTTCACGCGCCAGGGCCAGAGCTGCACCGCGGCGAGCCGCATCTATGTGGAGCGCCCGATCTTCGATCGGTTCGTCGCGGCCCTCGCGGCCAAGGTGGACGCGATGGTGATGGGCGACCCGCTCGACGAGAAGACCGATATCGGCACCATCATCAGCGCCGGCCAGTTCGAGAAGGTGCAGGGCTTCATCCAGGAGGGCCGGGCGACCAAGGGCGCGACGGCCATCGCCTGCTCGCGAATGCCCGAGGATGCTGCTCTGCGCAAGGGCCTCTTCATCCAGCCGCACATCTTCACCGGCCTGCCCGACGACAGCCGTCTCGCGCGGGAGGAGATTTTCGGCCCGGTCACCACGGTATTTCCCTTCGACGATGCCGAGGCCGTGCTGGCGGCGGCCAATGACAGCGAATACGGGCTCGCCGCGTCGGTGTGGACGAACGATCTCAAGCGCGGCCTCTCGCTCGCCCACCGGATCGAGGCCGGCCTGGTGCAGATCAACCAGAACCTCGTCGTGCAGGCGAATCTCTCCTATGGCGGAGTGAAGAGCTCCGGCCTCGGCAAGGAAGCGAGCCTGGAGGCGATGCTCGAACACTTCATGCACAAGAAGACGATCATGGTGAATTATGGCTGAGACCCACGGCCACTGACCGCGGCTCGGGCGGGCGCGCGCGCACGAACCGACGGGTCGCGGCCGCCCCAGCCCCAATCAAGGAAAATCCCCAGGAGGAAGCGGCGATGAGACGCTACGGGGCCTTCATCACCTCGCCGGAAGAGACGGCGATTCTCGAATCCATCCGCGCCCATGTGGACCGGAACATCATGCCGGTCCGCATGCAGCTCGACGAGGATCACGCGGTCTTCGAGCGCGTGTATGCCGGTCTCGTCAAACTCGGCATCCAGAAGCGCGGCTTCTCGACCTCCTATGGCGGGCTCGGCATCCGCTCCGCCCCGATGGTCTGCGCGATCACGGAGGAAATATCGCGCGGCGACAGCGGCGTATCACTGCACGCGCTGCTGGTCCCCTGGGCGATGGCCGCGGCCATCGGCGCGCGCAACAAGGCGCTGATGGATCAGTTCATCCCGATGTACTGCTCCGACGAGCCGCGCTCGGCGTGCCTCGCCATCACGGAACCGGCCGGCGGATGCAATGTGGAGGATGGCGCCGAACAGGGACGCACGATCCGCACGACCGCGCGGCTGGAGGGCGATGAATGGGTCATCAACGGCGAGAAGATGTGGCCCAGCGGCGCCGGAACCGCGGACCTCTACTGTGTCGTGTGCACCACCGACGCCAGCCTCAAAAGCGAGGGCGTCGCGCTGATCTACGTGCCGAGCGGCACGCCCGGGCTCTCCTTCGGCAAGCCGGAGAGCAAGATGGGCATGCGCGTCACCGACGTGAATGCGGCGATCTATTTCAACGACGTCCGCGTCCCCAAACACTACCGCGCCGGCGGGCCCGGGATTGATTGGCAGCTCTTTCGCAACAATCTGAGCTGGGGCCGCCTCACCAGCGCGCCGCTCACTCTCGGCAACGCCCAGGCGGTTCTCGAGATCGTCATCGCCTATACGGAAACACGGTTCTACGGCGGCAAACCGGTGCGGAACCACTCGCTGCAGGCCGCGATGATCGGTGACATGGCGACAGCGATCCAGGCCGCCCGGGCGCATTACCTCCACGTCGCCGCGATGTTCAACGACCGCGAGCGCTTCGGCAAGTTGTCGGACGATTTCCTGCTCGGCCAAGCCAGCGCCGCCAAGATCCACGCCTGCGATGTCACCGAGATGGTGTGCAACCGCGCGATGGAACTCATGGGGTCATACGGCTACGCGCGCGACTACCACGTGGAGAAATATCTGCGCGACAGCAAGATCATTCAGCTTTGGCTCGGCGGCCCGCAACTCGCCCGGCTGGACGTCGCCCAGAGCTACTATCCGTATGCCCCACGGTGACGCCCCACTGTGACGCGATCGCCCCTCGCCAGCCGGCGAGGGGCGGTGGACGACCCCGGCGTCAGGCTCGCCGCGCTGCCTCGGCCTCGATCAGCGGCACCGGGAGATATTTCACGAAATCCTTCGGCACCACCTGCCAGAAATTCGGCAGCACGCGCGCCCAGTCGTGCAACAGAAGCGCGGCGAAGCGGCTGTTCGTCTCCGCGACATGGCGCGCGATGAGATCGCGCAGCACGCCTTCCCAATGGCTGGAGGCAATCCGCTGCCAAGTGAGCGAGTCCGAGTTGAGGCGCTTTTCGAACAGGCCGGCGGAGTCATAGACGAACGCCATGCCGCCGGTGAACCCGGCGCCGAAATTGTCGCCGACCTCGCCCAGAATAACCACGGTTCCGCCAGTCATATATTCGCAGCCATTGCAGCCGCATCCTTCGACCACCGCCTCGGCGCCGGAATTGCGCACGGCGAAGCGCTCGCCGGCCTGGCCGGCCGCGAACAGCGCGCCCGACGTCGCCCCATACAGCACGGTGTTCCCGACGATGGTGTTCTCCTGCGACAGCAGCAGCGAGGACGGCGCGGGGCGAACGACGATGGT
>DAIDKZ010000118.1 GCA_027449745.1 Acetobacteraceae bacterium
TCGGACCGGGCGCAGGCATGGGAACCGGGCCCGAGGCTGGCCCGGGGACCGGCGCGGCGGGCGCCTCCGCCGGCAGCCGGGTGCCGGAGCCGGGCAAGCGCGCGACCGCCGGTGCCATCAGCGCCCGTTCGACGGTGTGATCGCCGCAGACCGGGCACTCCAGCAGACCGCGCCCGGCCTGTTCGTCGAAGGCGGCGCTGTCGCGGAACCACCCATCGAAGCCGTGGTCCTGGGCGCAGCGCAACTGGTAATGGATCATGGCGGCGGGACAGCCCCGTTGGATCAGGCGGCGCCGAGCAGCGCGTCGAGTCGCCCGGCCGCATCGAGGGCCAGCAGGTCGTCGCAGCCGCCGACGGCGGCGCCATCGATGAAAATCTGCGGCACGGTGGTCTGGCCGCCGGACCGGCGCCGGGCTTCCTCGCGCGCGGGGGTGCCGTTGGGCGCGTCGATCTCGCGGAATGCGACGCCCTTCGCCTGCAGCAGATTCAGCGCGCGGGCACAGTACGGGCACCAGGGCTGGGTATAGATTTCGACGTCGGCCATAGGCATCTCCTTCAACGGAGGAAATTGCACCGCCGCCGGCGTTGCGCAAGAGAGCGCCGGCGCAGCGTGAGGCGCGCTCAGTCCAGCCGCGGGTCCGGCACCCTTGCCGCCGCGAGCACGTCCACGGCGCACACCCCGGCGCTGTGCAGCGCCGCGACGCAGGCATTGGCGGTGGCACCGGAGGTGAGCACGTCGTCGATCAGCAACACCCGCGCGCCAGCGAGGCGCGTGGCTCGGCGGGGCCGCACCGCGATCGCCTCGGCCATGATCCGCTCCCGCTCGGCGGCCGAGTGCCGGCCGCCCGCCAGCGTTGCCGTCGCGTGGCGGCGCACCAGCGCGTCGACGAGTACCGGGCGCCTTGTCAGTCGCCCCAGCGCCAGCGCCAGCAGCGCCGACTGATTGTAGCGGCGCGCGAGCCGTCGGCGCCAATGCAGCGGCACCGGTACCAACAGATCCGCTTCCGCAAGCAGTGCCGCGCCGGCGCGGGCCATGAACGGCGCCAGTGCCGCCGCCGTTTCGGTGCGGTCCGCGTGCTTGAAGGGCAGGATGAGGCGCCGCGCCTGGGCGTCGTAGCGCAGCGCCGCGCGGGCGCGTTCGTAGAGCGGCGGCGCTGTTCGGCAAGGCTGGCACAGCGCGTCGCGTCCCCCTTGTGCGCCGTGGGTGAAGGGCACGCCGCAGCGCTGGCACAGCGGGTGGGTGATGAACGACGTGCGGCCGAAGCAGGCGGCGCAGAGCTGGCCGACCCGCTGCACGGGTTCATCACAGGTGAGACACGATGGCGGCAGCAGCGCGTCGAGCAGCCCGAGGCCGCCGCAGGCGGCGCCGCGCGCCAGCCGGACCAGCACCGACGGGGCAGCCGGGCGCATTTCGTCCATCGCGCCAGGATACGGTTCTGCGCGCCCCGGTTGCAACGCTGGCGTGGCGGGCGCACATGCGCGCCATGCCCGATCCGTTCGTGTTCGACCGAAGCGCCCTCCGCCTGCGCCGGGACCGTGCCGCCGACGCGCTCCCGCGCGTGGCCGGACTGCTGGGCGAGGTCGCCGAGCGGCTGACCGAGACGCTGGACGCGGTTCGCCGGCCATTCGCCCGGGCGCTGGATCTCGGCGGCCGCGGCGTCGTCGCCCCGCGGCTCCGCGCGCGCGGGATCGAGGTGATCGAGGCTGCGCTCTCGCCGCGCCAGGCAGCCGCCGGCGGCGCGCCGGTGGTGGTGGCGGACGAGGAGATTCTTCCCTTCGCTCCGTCCAGCTTCGATCTCATCGTCGCCAACCTGTCGCTGCACTGGGCCAACGATCTCCCCGGCGCGCTGATCCAGCTGCGCCGCAGCCTGCGTCCGGACGGGCTGTTTCTGGCCAGCCTGCCCATCGTCGGCACGCTCGGCGGGTTGCGGGCGGCGCTGACGGAGGCGGAGGCGGAGCTCACCGGGGGCGCTTCGCCGCGCGTCGCGCCGTTTCCGGATCTGCGCGACTGCGCCGGGCTGCTGCAGCGCGCCGGCTTCGCCATGCCGGTCGCGGAGCGTGACGAGGTCCGCCTGCGCTACGCCGACCCGCTGGCCCTGCTGCGCGATCTGCGCGATGCCGGGGAGACGAATGCGCTGCGCCTGCGCGAGCGCCGCTTCGCCCCGCGCGCGCTCTTTCCCATGGCGCTGAGCCGGTTGCCGGCGGAGGACGGGCGGATCACGGCAACGCTGCGGCTGGCGCTGCTGACCGGCTGGGCACCGGGCTGAGGCCGCCGCGGGCCTGCGCGATCCGCGCGTCGAGCATCGTCTCCACGGCGCGGAAAATCCGCGGCACATAGCGCTTCTTGTAGGGGTAGAGATCGGCCGGGTCGGTGTCGTGGACGATCATGCCGGTCTCGACCTCGAACACGAGCAGCCGCCCGTCCGGCATCAACGCGCAATCGAGCCCGAAATAGTCGAGCCCGACCCGCTCGGCGAGCGCGGCGAGCGCTGCCATGGCGCGCGGCGGGAAGCTGGCGGTGATGTCTGCGAGGAATCGCGCCTCCTCGGCGCGCTTGCCGGCGTCGCGGTCCATGCCGGCGTTGTAGTACCAGATCGCCCAATCGTCGTGCACGGCGAGATGGAACGGAAACGGCCTGCCATCGACGAAGATCACCCGGTATTTGCGCCAGTGCCCGTCGGCGCTGCGGAAATCGACGAAGGGGGCGGCGTAGAAGAGGTCGCCGAGGCTGTCCTCGGCGAGGTAGGCGGCGAGTTCGGCCGCATCCGCGACCCGGGCCAGCCCGTGCCCGGCATGGGAGCCGCGGGGGCGGACGAGCAGGGGGAATGTGAGCCCGGCGGGGAACGCGCCCATGCGCAGCGCGGCGCGGGTGAGCAGGTGCTGGGCAGGGACCACCGCCTCCGGCAGGCCGGCCAGCAGCCGCGCGGCGCCTTCGCGTGAGAGGGCGGCGATCCGCGCGCCGGAATTGATCACCGGCGCCCCGAGGCACGCCGCCCAGGCATCGGCCGCGGCCAGCGCGCTCGCGTGGCGGTCATCCTCGGCGATGGCGATGAAGACGCAGTCGAACGGCGGCAGATTTCGCGGCAGCGTGCCGGCGGGATCCGCCAGCACCGCCTCGGGGTCGGCGATCCACAGCGTCGCCAGCCCGGTCCGGTCGGCGTCCAGCAGGCAGCCCAGCGGCAGATTGGCCTGGAAATCCCCGACCACCGCCAGCGCCAGCACGCGCCGCGCCGGCGCGGCGGCGGGGCGAATGATGACCGGGGTGCCGGTGACCGCATCGCGCAGATGGGCCACGCCGGCGGCGGCGTCTCCCTGCGCCTGGCAGACTTCCCACAGCAGCAGACGCGCCTGCAACGCCAACTCCGGCGCTGCGAGCAGGGCTTCGAGCGCGGCGCGCGCCGCCGCCCAGTCGCCGCGTTCGGCGGCGCGCATCGCCGCCGCGAAGGCCGCCTCGTCGGCCGCCTGGAAACCGTCCATGCCACACTCCTGACGGGCCGGATGGCGCTCCTGCCCATGCGAGCGTATGGCGGCGGCCTGAAGAAAGGATGAAGCGCAGCGGCGCCGGTCAGCCGCCGGTGACGCTCATGTGTCGCGCCACCGCGGGGCGGTTGTGGCGGCGGTCGATGATGAAATCATGGCCCTTCGGCTTGCGCCCGATCGCTTCCTCGATCGCGTCGCGGAGGTCGGCGTCGGTGCCGCCGGCGCGCAGGACGCGGCGCAGATCCGCCTGGTCGTCCTGGCCGAGGCACATATACAGCATGCCAGTGCATGTCAGCCGCACGCGGTTGCAGCTTTCGCAGAAATTATGTGTCATCGGGGTGATGAACCCGATGCGCCGCCCGGTCTCGGCGACGGTGTAGTAGCGCGCCGGCCCGCCTGTGCGGTAGTCGGTCTCGGTCAGCGTCCAGTGCCGCTTCAGCCGCGCCCGCACGAGTGAAAGCGGGAGATACCGATCGGTCCGGTCCTCATCGATCTCGCCCATCGGCATCGTCTCGATGAGACAAAGGTCGAACCCATGCTCGCCGCACCAAGCGAGCATGGTGTCGAGTTCGTGCTCGTTGACGTCCTTGAGCGCGACGGCATTGATCTTCACGGCCAGCCCGGCGGCCTTGGCGGCGAAGATGCCATCCAGCGTCTTCTCGATCTTGCCCCAGCGGGTGATGGCGGCGAATTTCTCCGCCGAGAGCGTGTCCAGGCTGACATTGACCCGGCGCACGCCGGCGGCGGCCAGATCCTCGGCGAAGCGGGCGAGCTGGGTGCCGTTGGTGGTGAGGGTCAGTTCGTCGAGCAGGCCGTCGCCGGAGCCGATGCGCTGGCCGAGGGCGCGGAACAGCGTCATCACCTCGCGCCGGACGAGTGGCTCGCCGCCGGTGAGGCGGATCTTGCGCGTACCCAGCGCGATGAAGGCGCCGGCGACGCGCTCGAGTTCCTCCAGAGACAGAATCTGTGCCTTCGGCAGGAAGGTCATGTCCTCCGCCATGCAGTAGGCGCAGCGGAGGTCGCAGCGGTCGGTGACCGAGATGCGTAAATAAGTGATGCTGCGGCCGAACGGGTCGATCATGCGCGGTCTGGTCTCCGTTTCCTCTCCCTGGGCCTTAGCCACCAAGGGGGCATTAGCCACCAAGCGCAAGCTGGGATCAAGGGGCGGGATCCTCGATGGGTTCGAGCGCCACCGCCGCCAGGTTCACCAATACTTTGCCGACATGCTCGAAATTCACCGTCGCACGGCCGGCGATCACCGACTGGACCTGCCCGATCCCCCAGTCCGGACGGCCGGGATGGCGGACGAACTGGCCGGGCAGGATGTCGGTGAAGCCGGAATGAGACATGGCGGCGCCGATCGTCGTTTCCAAGACGCTCGGCACATGGTGCTATGCACCGCTGCCGACAACCTCCGCCTCGGGTAGGGCCAGATGACCGATCCGGACCGCATGCGCGACGACCAAGCTGCCTCGCTGCGCCTCGCCGAGCTGTTGGCGACGCGGATCAGCCACGACCTCGCCGGCATGAGCGGTTCGCTCGTCGGCACGCTGGAGCTGATCAGCGAGGATGCCTCGGCTGCCGCCGAGGCGCTGCCGCTCGCCATCGAGACGGCGCAGGGGCTGGCCCGGCGGCTGCGCCTGCTGCGCGCGGCCTGGGGCCCGCCCGGCGCGCCGATGGGGCTCGGGGACTTGCAGGGGCTGGCGACGGGCCTCTCGCTCGGGCGGCGGATGCGGCTGCATCTGCTCGACCTGGAGGATGTCGCCTATCCCGCCCCGGCGGCGCGGCTGCTGCTGAACCTGATGATGCTGGCGGTGGAAAGCCTCGCCGGCGAGGGTGAGGCGGCGCTCGCGGGCGGGCCGGAGCAGGGCGTGCTCGTCACCATCGTGGGGCCCCGCGCTGCCTGGCCCACCGGCTTCGCCGGTCTGCTCGCCGATCCGTCCTCCGCCTGGTCCGCGTTCGCGGCGCCGCGGACGCTGCTGGCGCCGCTCACGGTGCTGATCGCCGCTTCCAGCGGCCTTGGTCTGTCGCTGCTGCTGGCCGGCGGACCAGCCGCCGCTGCCGAGCCGCCCCCGCTCCTGATGCGCCCGTTCGCGACCGCCTGAGCCGCCCGGCGGCAACGCTTTACCGAATCTTCGCACGTGCGGCTGAAACTGCGTGATCGACGTATCGGAGATCGCGCATGGACGATTTGCTCGCCGACTTCCTGACGGAAACCAGCGAGAGTCTCGCTGAGCTTGACGTCGCTCTGGTCAAGCTCGAGCAGACGCCCGATGACCACGCGACGCTGTCGCAGATCTTTCGCCTGGTGCACACGATCAAGGGGACCTGCGGCTTCCTCGGCTTGCCGCGGCTCGAGCGTGTCGCCCATGCTGGCGAGAACGTGCTCGGCAAGCTGCGCGACCGGCAGCTCAGCGCGACGCCGGGGATCATCACCGCGATCCTCGCCGGGCTCGATCGGATCAAGGCGATCGTCGGCGGCCTGGCCGAGACGGGCGAGGAGCCGGCAGGCGACGATACGGCCTTGATCGGGGCGCTCGACGAGGCCGCCGCCGGCCACGCCCATGCTCCGCCCGCCGCCGCGCCGGAGCCACCCGCGGCGCCCGAGCCGGCGCCTGTGGAGGAGAGTGCGAAGCCGGCCCCCGCTGCCTCTGCGGCGGCTCCGGCCGCGCCGCCGGCGGCACCGGCCGAGGCTGCCGAGCCGGCCGTCGCCGGGCAGACCATCCGCGTCGGCGTCGATGTCCTCGAACATCTCATGACGCTGGTGAGCGAGCTGGTGCTGACCCGCAACCAGCTGCTCCAGCTCGCCCGCTCGCAGGAGAATGCCGCGCTCGCCGTGCCGCTGCAGCGCCTGTCGCACATCACCTCGGACCTGCAGGAGGGGGTGATGAAGACGCGGATGCAGCCGATCAGCAATGCGTGGAACAAGTTGCCGCGCCTGGTGCGCGACCTGTCGCACGAGCTCGCCAAGAAGATCGAGCTCGTGATGATCGGCGCGGACACCGAGCTCGACCGCCAGGTGCTGGAGCTGATCAAGGATCCGCTCACCCACATGGTGCGCAACTCGGGCGATCACGGGCTGGAAACCCCGGCCGAGCGCCAGGCCGCGGGCAAGCCCGAGACCGGGCGCATCACGCTGAACGCCTTCCACGAGGGCGGCCACATTATCATCGAGATCGCGGACGACGGCCGCGGTCTGCCGCTCGATCGCATCCGCGCGAAAATCCTCAAGCAGGGGCTGGCCAGCGAGGCGGAGCTCGCGGCGATGTCCGAGAACGAGGTGCAGCGCTTCATCTTCCATGCCGGCTTCTCCACCGCGAGCGTGGTGACCGCGGTCTCCGGCCGCGGCGTCGGCATGGACGTGGTCAAGACCAATATCGAGCGCATCGGCGGCACCATCGAGCTGAAGAGCGTCGCCGGCCAGGGCACCACCTTCACCATCAAGATCCCGCTGACACTGGCGATCGTCTCGGCGCTGATCGTGCAGTCCGGCGGCGAGCGGTTCGCCATTCCGCAGATCAGCGTCGTCGAGCTGGTTCACGCCAAGGCCGGCGCCGCCGACGGCCAGTCGGCGATCGAGCGGATCAACGAAACGCCGGTGCTGCGTCTGCGCGACCGTCTGCTGCCGCTGGTCGCGCTCAATGATCTGCTGCGCCTGAGCGGGGAAACCGCGAGTGTGAGCGCGGAGGCGCCGCGCTACATCGTCGTCGTCCAGGTCGGTGCCAACACGCTCGGCATCATCGTCGATCGCGTCTTCGACACCGAGGAGATCGTGGTCAAGCCGGTAGCGCCCATCCTGCGGCATCTGACGCTGTTCTCCGGCAACACGATCCTCGGCGACGGATCGGTGATCATGATCCTCGATCCCAACGGCATCGCCCGCGCCGCCGGCATCGGCGCCGTCGGCGAGAGCCGTCAGATCGCCGGTGCCTCCGTCGAGGCGGCCAGCTCGGGCGAGAAGACGGCGATGCTGCTGTTCCGTGCCGGCGGCAGCGAGCCCAAGGCGGTTCCGCTCGGCCTCGTCGCGCGGCTCGAGGATATTCCGCGCGATCGCATCGAGCTGGCCTCGGGGGGGCTTGTCACGCAGTATCGTGGCAAATTGATGCCGCTGGTGGCGATGGATGGCGGCGCCAGCGACTCCGAGCGCCAGTCGGTGCTGGTGTTCAGCGATCGCGGCCGCGCCATGGGGCTGATGGTCGACGAGATCGTCGATGTCGTCGACGCCGAGCTCTCGATCCAGCTCTCCGCGACCCGTCCCGGTGTGCTCGGCACCGCCGTGGTCGCCGGGCGCGCCACCGATGTCATCGATATCGGCTTCTGGTTGACGCAGGCGTTCGAGGACTGGTTCCGCGGCGCCGAAGATGGCGCGTCGGTGGCAGCGGCACGGGTGCTGGTCGTCGAGGACAGCGCCTTTTTCCGCCAGCTCCTGGTGCCGACGCTGACGGCGGCCGGCTATCGGGCCACCGCGGTGGGGTCGGCGGCGGCGGCGTTGAAACTGCGCGATGCCGGGCAGAGGTTCGAAGCCATCGTCTCCGACATCGAGATGCCGGACATGGACGGGTTCGCTTTCGTCCGCACGCTGCGCGCCGGCGGCATCTGGTCGGCGCTGCCGATGATCGCGCTCTCCGGCCGCGCCGGCGCGGAGGATGTGGAGGCCGGGCGTGATGCCGGCTTCACGGACTATGTGGTCAAGTTCGAACGCGATGCGCTGTTGACCAGTCTGCGCCAATGCCTGGCGCAGCCGGTCGCGGCGTGAACCGGGAGTGGAGACGATGACACAAGCGGTTCTGGAGCGCCCGACCCATGCTGCCGGCGGCGCGGCACGCCCGGCCGAGACGGCCGGCGAGGAGGAAGCGGTTTTCGTCACGCTGACCCTCGCCGATCAGCTCTGCGGCGTGCCAGTGCTCTCGGTGCGCGACATTCTCGGCCAGCAGAGCATCACCCGCATCCCCCTCGCGCCGCCGGAGATCGCGGGCAGTCTCAATTTGCGCGGCCGTATCGTCACCGCGATCGACCTGCGCCAGCGGCTGCGTCTGCCGCCGGCGCCACCGGACACGGTGCCGATGTCGGTGGTCGCGGAACAACGCGGCGAACTCTATGCCCTGCTCGTCGATCAGGTGAGCGAAGTGTTGAGCCTTCCGGCATCGTCCTTCGAGCGCAATCCGCCCACCCTGCCGCCGGTATGGGCGGCGCACAGCGCCGGCATCTATCGGCTGAAGGAGCGGCTGATGGTCGTGCTCGATGTCGCGCGGCTGCTCGCGATCACGGCGGATCGCCCGTGAGGCGCACATCGCGAAGGATCGAGACCCGGTATCGCGGAGCGATGACATGAGCGATCGAAGCTGTCTGGTGGTCGATGACAGCCGCGTGGTGCGCAAGGTGGCGCGGCGGATCCTGGAAGAGCACGGGTTTGCGGTCGAGGAGGCGGCGGACGGGCAGCAGGCGCTCGATTCCTGCCACCAGCGCATGCCCGACTGCATTCTGCTCGACTGGAACATGCCGGTGATGAACGGACTCGAATTCCTCCAGGCCCTGCGCAAGGAGTACGGGCCGGACAACCCGACGGTGCTGTTCTGCACCACCGAGACGGAGATGAGCTTCATCGAGCAGGCGATCGAGAACGGCGCCCAGGAATTCATCATGAAGCCGTTCAACGAGGAGATTCTTCTCGGCAAGTTCGCGCAGGTCGGGCTGCTGTGAGTCTGTCCCTGCAGCGGCCGGCGCCGGAGGCGGAGCCGCCGATCCGGGTGATGCTCTGCGACGATTCCCTCGTCATCCGCGGGGCGATCGGGCGCATGCTGGAGCAGGAGGCCGGGATCGTCGTCGCCGCGCGCGTCTCGAACGGACAGCTGGCGATCGACGAGGTGCGCCGCGCCGTGACGACCCAGCCGTTCGATGTGCTGGTGCTGGACATCGAAATGCCAGTGATGGACGGGCTGGCGGCGTTGCCGGCGCTGCTGCGGGCGGATCCGCAGCTGCGCGTGATCATGGCCTCCACGCTGACGACGCGTGGGGCCGATGTCGCGCTTCGCGCGCTCCGCCTCGGTGCCGCCGACTATATTCCGAAGCCCGGCGCCGCGGAGATCGCCAACGACAGTTTCCGGCGCGAGCTGGTGGCGAAGATCCGCGGTCTGGCGCGGCTGCGCCGCCGTCCCGCCGGCGCCTCGGGCCTGGTCCGGCGGACCCCGGCCGCACCGGTGGCGGCGCTGCGCCCGCGTCCGGCGCGCCGGCCACGGCTGCTCGCCGTCGGCAGTTCGACCGGCGGGCCGCAGGCGCTGTTCGCGCTGGTGCAGGGGCTCGGCTCGGGGATCCGCCTGCCGGTGGTGATCACGCAGCACATGCCCCCGACCTTCACGAAAATTCTGGCCGAGCATATCGGCAAGCTCGGGATCAGGCCGTGCACCGAGGCGCGCGATGGCGAGGTCCTGGAGGCCGGGCACATCTATCTGGCGCCGGGGGATCATCACCTTCTCGTCACCGCGGCCGGTCAGACGCTGCGTGCCAAGCTGACGCGGGATCCGCCGGAGAATTTCTGCCGCCCGTCCGTCGATCCGATGCTGCGCAGCGCCGCCGCCGCCTGCGACGGGCATGTGCTGGTGGTGATGCTCACCGGCATGGGCCATGACGGCTTGGCCGGAACGCGCCAGGTCGTCGAATCCGGCGGCGCCGCGATCGCCCAGGACGAGGCGACCAGCGTCGTCTGGGGCATGCCCGGCGCAATCGCCCAGGCGGGGCTCTGCCACGCGGTGCTGCCGCTGCCCGAAATCGCCCCCAAGGTGCTTGAGATGGTGCGCGCATGACGCCGACGACACTCGAGACCTTCGCCGGGCTGTTGCGCACGCGTTCAGGCCTCGTCGTCGGGGCCGACAAGGATTACCTGCTGCAGAGCCGACTGGCGCCGATTCTCAAGGAGCACGGTCTGCGCGATCTCGATGCTCTGGCGGCGCGGCTGCGCGCCCCAGGCAGCGAGAAGATCGCCGACGCCATCGTCGAGGCGATGACGACCAACGAGACGCTGTTCTTTCGCGACGGCACGCCGTTCGCGCATCTACGCTCCCATGCCCTGCCGCGACTGAATGCGGCGCGCGCGCCAGGGGCGCCGCTGCGCATCTGGTCGGCCGCCGCTTCATCGGGGCAGGAAGCCTATTCGATCGGGATCACGACGCTCGAGCTCGCTGATCTGCGCAACCGCGCGGTCGAGATCGTCGGCACCGATATCGCGCGCGAGCCGCTCGCCCGCGCCCGCGAGGGCCTGTATTCTCAGTTCGAGATGCAGCGCGGCGTGCCGATGCAGATGCTGGTGAAGTATTTCCGCAAGGACACCGCGGGCTGGCGCATCGACCAGAAGCTGCGCGCGATGGTGCAGTTCCGCGAATGGAACCTGCTCGGCGATCTGCGCCCGCTCGGCCAGTTCGACATCGTGTTCTGCCGCAATGTTCTGATCTATTTCGACCAGCCGACCAAGGCGCGCGTGCTCGCCGCGATCGCGCGGCAGATCGCGCCCGATGGGGTGCTCTATCTCGGCGGTGCCGAGACCGTGCTTGGCGTCAGCGACCGGTTCGTCGCCGTGCCGGGCGAGCGCGGTGCCTATGCGCCGACGGCGGCCGAGGCCCCACCGGCCCGCGTGCCCGCCCTGGCGCGCTGACCCCGCGCGCAGCCCCCCGCGGGTGCCGTCATCAGACGGCTTGAGCCGGAGCCGCCGCCCGCGTAGCCTCGTTCCCAATCGGCGCGCGAAACGCGTGCCCAAGACCCTCCCGCGTTCGCGTCGGGGAGGAATGGGAAGGAGACCGCCGTGTGGGCACAGGGATATAATCCGCTGGGCAGTGCCGTCGCGTCCACCGCGATCGCGTCATTGCCGATTCTGGTCATGCTCGGAGCGCTCGGGGTCTTGCGCATCCGCGCGCACTATGCCGCGATGGCGGGCCTCACGGCGGCGCTGTTCGTCGCCATCGCCGTGTTCGGCATGCCCGCCGGCATGGCCGCCCGTGCCGCCGCCTATGGCGCCAGCTTCGGCATGCTCAATATCTGCTGGATCATTCTCAACGTCATTTTTCTCTACCAGATGACGATCGAGAAGGGCCAGTTCGCGGTGCTGCAGGACAGCATCTCTGGGCTCACACGCGACCGGCGGCTGCAGTTGCTGCTCATCGCCTTTTGCTTCGGTGCCTTCTTCGAAGGCGCCGCGGGCGGTGGTACGCCGGTGGCCGTCAGCGGCGCGCTGCTCATCGGTCTCGGGTTTTCGCCGCTCTCCGCCTCGGCGCTGTCGCTGATCGCCAATACGGCGCCGGTGGCGTTCGGCGGTCTCGGCACGCCGATCTTCACGCTGCAGGGCGTCACCGGCATGGACCTGATGGCGCTCTCCGGCATGGTCGGGCGGCAATTGCCGTTCTTTTCGCTGTTGGTGCCGTTCTGGCTGGTCTGGGCGTTCGCCGGGTTTCGCGGCATGATCGAGGTCTGGCCGGCGATCCTGGTCGCCGGCGGCGTCTTTGCCACGTGCCAGTTCCTGGTTTCGAATTTCCATGGTCCCTGGCTGGTGGATATCGTCGCCGGATTGGCCTCGACGGGCGCGCTCGCGCTGTTCCTGCGCGCCTGGAAGCCGCGGCGGATCTGGCAGGAGGAGGCCGGCGGCGCGCCGAGTGCCGCGCCGGCGCCGCTCGACCGCGCCACCGCCTGGCGCGCCTGGCTGCCCTGGATCATCCTCACCGCCGTCGTCTTCCTGTGGGGCATCCCGCCGGTCAAGCGCCTGCTCGACGGCATCTCGCTGATCCAGGTCCACGTGCCCGGGCTGCACGGGCTGGTGCAGCGGGTGCCCCCGGTGGTGGCCCAGCCGACCGGGGAGCCGGCGGTGTTCAATTTCAACTGGCTCTCGGTCGCCGGGAGCGGCGTGTTCATCGCCGCGATCATCGGCGGCCTGGCGATGGGCTACCGGCCGGGGGAGATGGTGGTGATGTACGGGCGAACGATGAAGCTGGTGCGCTTCTCGCTGCTCACCATCGTCTGCATGCTCGGGCTCGGCTTCGTCACCCGCTATTCCGGCACGGATGCCACGCTCGGTCTCGCCTTCGCTCAGACCGGGGTGCTGTATCCGTTCTTCGGCACGCTGCTGGGCTGGCTCGGCACCGCGCTCACCGGCACGGACGCGGCGTCGAACGCACTGTTCGGCAGCTTGCAGCGCATCACCGCCCAGCAGGTCGGGTTGAACCCGCTCCTGATGGCGGCGGCCAACAGTTCCGGCGGCGTGATGGGCAAGATGATCGATGCGCAGAGCATCGTCGTCGCCACCACGGCGACGCGCTGGTATGGCCATGAGGGCGATATCCTGCGCTATGTCTTCGTGCATAGTCTGGCGCTGGCCGCATTGGTCGGCGTGCTGGTGATGCTGCAGGCCTATGTGCCGCCGTTCACCTACCTGGTGTCGGTAAGCTGGTAGCGGGAGGCGCGGGATCCGGTCAGGCGAGGCCGCCCGGCAGCACGCCGGGCCGGCCGAACAGCCAGCCCTGACCTTCGTCGACGGCGAGAGAGAGCATCAGCGCCGCCTGTTCCTCGGTCTCGATGGTCTCGGCGATGACGGTGGCGCTGACCGAGCCCGCCAGTGCCACCATGGCGGCGACGAGTTCGCGCGCCCGTCCGCCCTTGCCCGCGCCCTGGACGTAGCTGCCATCGATCTTGACGCCGTCGACGCGGAAATCCCGCAGATAGCGGAATCCGGCGGCGCCGGCGCCGAAATCGTCGATGCAGACGGCGACGCCCGCGGCGCGCAGCTCGCCGATGAACGAGGCCGCGGCGGCGACATCCTCGATCTCGGCGGTCTCGGTCAGTTCCACGAGCAGGCGCCGGCGTGGCGCGCGATCGGCCGTGATGCGTTTGAGCATCGCCGTCCGGAAGCTCGCCGACTGCATCGAAAGGGCGGAGACATTGACCGCGATCGCGGCGGGCGGGGTGGCGACCAGGGTCCGCAGCGCGCGATCGAGCACGGCGAGGTCGAATTCCTCGGCGAGACCGATCGCCTCGACGCAGGTGACGAATTCCTGGGAGTCGGTGCTGGCCTGGTTCGGCGTCGGGATGGGGCGGACCAGCGCCTCGTAATGGGCCAGTCGGCGGTCCGCGAGGCGGACGATGGGCTGGAACAGCAGGTTGAAATGGCCGCTGGCAATGGCGCCGCGCAACCCCGTGCCGCGCGCCTGCACCCGCTTGATCCATCCGGTCAGCCCGTGGACGAAGCCTTCCTGCTCCAGCCCCGCGCGCCCGCTTTGGGCGAAGCTCACCAGCGCGTGGCGCAGCGCCCGCGCCGCCTGGGCCTGGGTCAGACCCTTCGCCGCCAGCGGCAGCACCGCGCCGTCCACGGTCAGGGCCGGCCCGTCATGGGTCTCGCTCAGCACGTCCTGGAGCGCCTGGCGCAGCTCCGGCAGATCGAGTTCGGCGCCGCCGAGCACGCCATACTGTCCGCCCTCCAGTTCGCCGAGCGTGGCCGATGCGCCGAGCCTTGCCTGCAACCCCTGGGTCACTTCGCCCTGAAGCCGGCGCCGCTCCTCGGCCGGCAGACGGGCGGCGGCCTCGGCCCAGCCCTTGACCTCCAGAAGCCCGAGCGTGCCGCTGCCGGTGCGGGCACGCGCCTCCGCCAGCCGCCCGAACCCGGTCGCATCCTGCGCCTCGGTTTCCTGGGCGCCGGCCGGCGGGCGGGCGGGCAGGGGGCCGAGGGTGACGCAGAGGCGGGGCGTCGGGCCGGCAATGGTGATGGCGGAGAGCGCGCAGGGCGTGCGGGCACCATCATCGAGCCGGAACGCCTGGGCCGGCAGCCGGCCGCGGATCAGCACCAGCCCGAGCGTGGCGGCGAGTGCGGCATGGTCTTCCGGCGCGATCAGCGTCGCCAGCGGCCGGCCGACGAAATGTTCCGGCGAGGCCCCGAAATGGCTCTTGAACATGCCCTCGGCGTAGCGGATCACCCCCTCCGGGGTCACCTCGAGGAGCATATCGGCGGCGGCGAAGGCGAAGGCGAGCAGCCGCTGGCGCGCGTGCTTCGCCTCGGCGGCGTCGTCGCACAGGGATTCGACGAGGGACGAGGGGGGCGGCATCAGGGTCTCTCCAGCGGCCAGCGCACTCTCGCACGGCGGCTGCTAACGCCGCGTAAGCAACGGACCTCGCCGCCCCCTCAACCCGCCAGCTACGCGGCGTCGTCCATCGCCAGGCCTGTCAGCGCCTGCTGGGCCGCGATCGTGCGTGCTACCGCATGGACCACGGCGGCGATGCGCACCGCGCTCTGCACCTGCTCCTGCGTCAGCCCCGCTTCGCGCACCACGTGCTCGTGGCTGGCCATGCAGGTGCCGCAGCCATGGACCGCCGAAACGGCGAGGCACCAGAGCTCGAAATCCGCCTTCTCCACGCCGGGCCGGCCAATGACATGCATGCGAAGCTTCGCCGGCAGCTGCGGATAGTCGCCGCCGACCAGATGGGTGAACCGGTAGTAGACATTGTTCATGCCCATGATGGCGGCGGCGCTCTTGGCCGCCGCCAGTGCCGCCGGCGCGAGGAGCGGGCCGAACTCGGCGACGATGGCGCGGATCACCACGCCGTCGCCGGCGGCGAGGGCGGCGGCGATAAAGGTGCCGGCACGCTGCTGCGTGGTCAGGGTCGGCTCGGTCGCCAGCGAACCGAGATTGAGCCTCAGGTCCTTGGCATAGTCGGGCAGGTGCGCCTTCAGGTCTTCGATCGACATGCGCGGTCTCCGAACGAGTGAGGAAGGTTCGGCCGGGACCGCGGGCAGACGGTCCCGGCCGCGGGGTCAGGCGGCCGGCTTCAGCACCGCTTCACCCTTGTTCCAGTTGCACGGGCACAGCTCGTCGCTCTGCAGCGCGTCGAGCACGCGCATGACCTCGTTCGGGTTGCGCCCGACGGAAAGGTCGTTGACCGAGGCAAAGCGGATGATGCCATCGGGATCGACGACGAAGGTCGCGCGCAGGGCGACGCCCTCGGTCCTGTCGAGCACACCGCAGGCGCCGGCCAGCTCGCGCTTGATGTCGGCGAGCATCGGGATCGGCAGGCTGCGCAGCTCGTCGTGGTGCAGGCGCCAGTTGAGATGGACGAACTCGCTGTCGGTGGAGACGCCGTAGACGACGGCGTCGCGGTCGGCGAAGTCGCCGGCGAGCTTGCCGAAGGCGACGATCTCGGTTGGGCAGACGAAGGTGAAGTCCTTCGGCCAGAAGAACACGATCTTCCACTTGCCGGCATCGGTCTCGGGGCCGATCTCGGTGAAGGCGGAGGCCAATGCCAGGCCTTCGGGGCCGGGCCTGACGGCCTTGAGATGGAAGTCGGGGAAGCGGTCGCCAACGGTCAGCATCGGTTGCGGCTCCTCTGGTGCTCCGACGCATCCGAACGGGCCGGGATGCGGCGGGGCGGTGCTTGATCGTGTGGCCCGACGTCGGCTCCCGCAGCGTGCGTCGGCATCGGACCACCGGGGTTCGGCGCTGCCGGCAACGCTGGGCGCGACCGGCAGGCATCGATGTGAAGCCGGTCGGGATGTTTATCAAATTGATTGTTTCAGAATTTCTGATCGATTTGACCGATGATTCTGACACCGCCCTGAGGCCGGGGACCGCGTTCGATCGCGCGGCTTTGCGCCTCCGCCGGCCTCTGGCACACTGGCGCCATGCCCGCCCCGACATCCGCCCGTCCGGCGCCGACGCGCGTCCTCCAGCGCGCCGCCGGCGGCGCCCGGTAGACCCGCATGGACTGGTTCACCGGCGCCGTTCTCTACGCCCTGATCTGGTGGGTCGTGCTGTTCGCGGTGCTGCCCTTCGGCGTTCGCCCGGATGCGGCGCCGGACGCCGCCAGCGGCTGGCGCGGCGCGCCCGCGCGCCCGCGCATGGGGCGCAAGCTGCTGTGGACGACCCTGGTCGCCACCTTGGTCTGGGCCGCCTGCGTCGGGCTGATCGAGAGCGGCTGGATCAGCTTCCGCAGCGGCCTCTTCGCGCTGCAGGAGCCGTGATCGGTTGAGGGCGGCTGGCGGCGGGGCTAAACGGACGCGCGACACAGACGGAACATTAGAGAGCAAAGCGATGGCAACGCGAACGGTGGCAACGGTTTTCGGCGGCGCCGGCTTCATCGGCCGCTATGTGGTCAAGCGTCTGGCCCGGCAGGGCCACATCGTCCGCGTCGCCGGGCGGGACCCGGAGGCGGCGCGTGCCCTGAAGCCCATGGGGGCGGTGGGCCAGATCGTGCCGCTGGCGTGCCCGATCACCGATGAGGCCGCGGTCGCGCGGGCGCTGGAGGGGGCGGACCTGGCCGTCAACCTGGTCGGGCTCCTCGCCGAGCAGCGGCCGGGCGATTTCGCCCGCGTCCATGCCGAGGGCGCCGGCCGAATCGCGCGCCTGGCCGCCGCGGCGGGGGTCCGCCGGCTCGTGCATGTCTCCGCGGTCGGCGCCGATCCGGCGAGCCCGAGCCGCTACGCCGCGACCAAGGGCGAGGGCGAGGCGGCCGTGCGCGCGGCGTTCCCGGGCGCGACCATCCTGCGCCCGTCCGTCGTCTTCGGCGCCGAGGACGGGTTTTTCAATCGCTTCGGCCAGCTCGCGATGCTGTCCCCGGTGATGCCGGTGATCGCCGGTGAGACGAAATTCCAGCCGATCTATGTCGCCGACGTCGCCGACGCGGTGACGGCCGCGCTCGCCCGCGACGAGACGGCAGGCCAGACCTACGAGCTCGGCGGCCCGCGCGTGTGGTCGTTCCGCGAGCTGCTCGCCTACATCCTCGAGCAGACGCACCGGAAGCGGCTGCTGCTGGACGTGCCGATGCCGCTCGCCCGGGTGCAGGCGCGCGTGCTCGAGCGTCTGCCGGGCAAGCTGTTGACCTCCGACCAGCTTCTGCTGCTGGCCCGCGACAACATCGTCCATCCGGGCATGCCGGGCCTGGCCGAGCTAGGCGTGGCGCCGACGCCCGTCGAGCTGGTGGTGCCGGCCTATCTGCGCCGGTTCCGGCCGGGCGGGAGCCGGCGGGAGCTGATCGCGGCGTAGATAGATCCGAATCGGACCTTAATCGCTTTTGGTTTGACGCGACACCAACGGGCCCAAGGAAAAACATCCCGGTAACGGGCAGCATAACTGCCATTTCATCACGGAATGGGCTGGCGCGCGTCGGCACCGCGCGCTATTGATCATTCCTCGGTCGCGCCGATCGGACGCCGCGCAGCGTGTTGCCGCGCGGGGGGAGAACCCGGTGCGCCCGAACGGGGAGCCAGCTTCGATCGCCGAACTGGATCGCCAAACCGGATCGAAGGGAGACGTGACGGTGCCTGAGCGCATGCTGAAATTCGTCCATCTGCCGCAGCGGATGCCGGAGAAGCGCGATGTCGCCACGCGCCGCGTCGATTTCGACGAAATCTATCGCCGGTTCAGCGCCGACGAGGCGGCGAAGCAGTCCAGCCGCTGCAGCCAGTGCGGCGTGCCGTTCTGTTCGATCCACTGCCCGCTCAACAACAACATTCCGGACTGGCTCAAGCTCACCGCGGAGGGGCGGCTGGAGGAAGCCTACGAGGCCTCCAGCGCGACCAACAATTTCCCCGAGATCTGCGGCCGCATCTGCCCGCAGGATCGGCTCTGCGAGGGCAACTGCGTCATCGAGAAGGGCTACGAGGCGGTCACCATCGGCGCGGTCGAGCGCTACGTCACCGATACCGCGTTCGAGCGCGGCTGGGTGAGACCGATCCGTCCGCGCCGCGAGCTCGGCCTCTCCATCGGCATCATCGGCGCCGGGCCGGGCGGCCTCGCCGCGGCCGAGGAACTGCGCCGGCGCGGCTACGAGGTCCATGTCTACGACCGCTACGACCGTGTCGGCGGGCTGATGATCTATGGCATCCCGGGCTTCAAGCTGGAGAAGGATGTCGTGCTGCGCCGCCACGCGCTGTGCGAGCAGAGCGGCATCCAGTTCCATCTCGGCGTCTCGGTCGGTGCGGACCTGCCGCTGGCGGCGCTGCGCGAGCGCCATGCCGCGGTGCTGATCGCCACCGGCGTCTACAAGCCGCGCGAAATCGGCGGCCCCGGTGCCGGCCTGGCCGGGATCGTGCCGGCGCTCGATTTCCTCACCGCCGCCAACCGCAAGGGTCTCGGTGACGAGGTGCCGGCGTTCGATGATGGCACGCTCGACGCCTCCGGCCGCGATGTCGTCGTCATCGGCGGTGGCGACACGGCGATGGATTGCGTGCGCACCGCGGTGCGCCAGGGCGCGGCCTCGGTGAAGTGCCTCTATCGCCGCGACCGCGCCAACATGCCGGGCTCGATGCGCGAGGTGAAGAACGCGGAGGAGGAAGGCGTCGAGTTCATCTGGCTCGCCGCGCCGGAAGCCTTCCTCGGCGAGGACGGCGTCCGTGGCGTGCGCGCCCAGCGCATGCGCCTCGGCCTGCCCGACGCGACGGGACGGCAGACGGTCGAGCCGATCCAGGGTTCGCACTTCACCCTGCCCGCGAGCCTGGTGATCAAGGCGCTGGGCTTCGATCCCGAGGATCTGCCGCATGCGTTCGGCGAGCCCGGGCTCGAGGTGACGCGCCACGGCACGCTGAAGATCAACCATCGCAGCTTCATGACCAGCCTGCCCGGCGTCTTCGCCGCCGGCGACATCGTGCGCGGCGCCAGCCTCGTCGTCTGGGCCATCCGCGATGGGCGCGACGCTGCGGCGCAGATGCACGAATACATCCAGAAGGGTCACCGCCTTGCCGAGGCGGCGGACTGAGCCGGCGGAAGGACACGCGCCATGGCCACCGACAACACCATCGAGACTGCGACCGATTTCGTCGCCAGCTGGCAGGAGAACGCGCGCCGGCTGGCGGGCAGCTATGATGCGGCGCAGGAGCATGATGCCTGCGGCGTCGGCCTCGTCGCCGCGCTCGACGGCGTGCCCCGCCGCGACGTCGTCGAGGCCGGTATCGACGCGCTGAAGGCGCTCTGGCATCGCGGCGCCGTGGATGCCGACGGCAAGACCGGCGACGGCGCGGGCATCCATGTCGAGATTCCGCAGGATTTCTTCGCCGACGTTGTCGAGCGTGGCGGCGACAAGCTGCGCCCGGGCCCGATCGCGGTCGGCATGGTGTTCCTGCCGAAGACGGATTTTTCGGCGCAGGAGCGCTGCCGGCAGATCGTGGAAAGCGAGATTCTCGCCTTCGGCTACGCCATCTATGGCTGGCGCCAGGTGCCGATCAATGTCGAGTGCATCGGCGAAAAGGCGAACGCGACGCGCCCCGAGATCGAGCAGATCATGATCTGGAACGCGCGCGGCGCCGACGAGGCGGCGTTCGAGCGCGATCTCTACGTCATCCGCCGCCGAATCGAGAAGCAGGCGCTGGCGGACGGCATTCCCGAGCTCTATCTGTGCTCGCTGTCGGCCCGCTCGATCATCTACAAGGGCATGTTCCTGGCCGAGCACGTGACGGAATTCTATCCGGACTTGCTGGACCATCGCTTCATCTCGCGCTTCGCCATCTATCACCAGCGCTATTCGACGAACACGTTCCCCACCTGGCGGCTGGCGCAGCCCTTCCGCATGCTCGCCCATAACGGCGAGATCAACACGCTGACCGGCAACGTCAACTGGATGAAGAGCCACGAGACGCGGCTCTCCGATCCGGCGCTCGACCCCTATCTGGACGACATCAAGCCGGTGGTGCAGGCGGGCGGGTCGGATACGGCGATTCTCGACAATGTGTTCGAGCTTCTCGTCCGCTCGGGACGCGACGCGCCGATGGCGAAGGCGCTGATGATCCCGGCGAGTCTCGGCCAGAACGCGACGATGAAGCCGGCGCATCGCGACATGTTCCTGTACTGCAACGCGGTGATGGAGCCCTGGGACGGGCCGGCGGCGATCGCGGCGACCGATGGGCGCTGGGTGGTCGCGGGGATGGACCGCAACGGGCTGCGGCCGCTGCGCTACACCATCACGCGCCACGGCATGCTCATCGTCGGCTCGGAAACGGGCATGGTGAAGCTCGATGAGCAGGAGATCGTCGAGAAGGGCCGCGTCGGGCCCGGCCAGACCATCGCGGTCGATCTCGCCGGGCCGCGATTCTATCGCGATGAGGAGCTGAAGGACGCGCTCGCCGCGCGCCACGCCTATGGCGCCTGGGTGCGGCGGGTGCGCGAGATCGACCACATCGTCAAGACCGATGCTCCGGAACCGGTGCGCTTCGAGGGCGAGGCGCTGCGGCGCCGGCAGGTCGCCGTCGGCGTCACGATGGAAGATCTCGAGATGATCCTCCATCCAATGGTCGAGGATGCCAACGAGCCGGTGGGCAGCATGGGCGACGACACCCCCATCGCCGTGCTTTCCGAACGCCATCGCGGGCTGCACCATTATTTCCGCCAGGCCTTCAGCCAGGTGACCAATCCGCCGATCGACAGTCTGCGCGAGACGCGCGTGATGTCGCTGAAGACGCGCCTCGGCAATCTCGGCAACGTGCTGGACGAGGACGCCAGCCAGTGCGATCTGCTGCAGCTCGAGAGCCCGGTTCTCTCCACCGCCGAGTTCGAGGCGATGCGCGCCTACATGGGCGCCTCCGCCTGCGTGGTGGATTGTACCTTCCCGCTCGACGAGCACGAAGGCGGCCTGCGCACGGCGATCGACCGGATCCAGCGCGAGGCCGAGGAGGGCGTGCGCGCCGGCTGCACCCATGTCATCCTGACCGATGAGGCGATGAGCGGGGCGCGTGTCGCCGTGCCGATGATCCTCGCCACCGGCGCGGTGCATACCCACCTCGTGCGCCAGAGCCTGCGCACCTTCACCAGCCTGAACGTGCGCGTCGGCGAATGTCTGGACGTGCATTATTTCGCCGTGCTCATCGGCGTCGGCGCGACGACGGTGAACGCCTATCTGGCGCAGGAGGCGATCGCCGAACGGCACCGTCGCGGGCTTCTGGGTGATCTCAGCCTCAAGGCCGCGGTGCAGCGCTACAAGAAGGCGGTGGACAAGGGATTGCTGAAGGTGATGTCCAAGATGGGCATCGCCGTCGTCTCCTCCTATCGCGGCGGCTACAATTTCGAAGTGATCGGCCTGTCGCGCGCGCTCGTCGCCGAGTTCTTTCCCGGTATGCCGTCACGCATTTCCGGCATCGGCCTCTCCGGCATCGCGCGGAAGCTGCTGGCGCTGCATCGCGAGGCCTGGCAGGAGGATGTGGTGACGCTGCCGGTGGGCGGCCTCTACAAGCTGCGCCGGCGCGGCGGCGAGGCGCACGGGTTCGACGCGCCGCTGATCCACATGCTGCAGACCGCGGTGGCGACCGACAGCTACACCGCCTATCGTCGTTACGCCGACGCGGTTCGCCGTGGACCGCCGATCAGCCTGCGCGATCTGCTCGATTTCCGCACCGCGGGGCGCAAGCCGATCCCGATCGACGAGGTCGAGAGCATCACCGAGATCCGCAAGCGGCTGGTTGCGCCCGGCATCTCGCTCGGTGCGCTGAGCCCCGAGGCGCACGAGACGCTGTCGATCGCGATGAACCGCATCGGCGCGCGCTCGGATTCCGGCGAGGGTGGCGAGGATCCGGCTCGTGCCAAGCCGCGCGCCAACGGCGACAATGCGTCCTCTGCGATCAAGCAGATCGCGTCCGGCCGGTTCGGCGTCACCGCCGAATATCTCAATAATTGCCGCGAGATCGAGATCAAGGTCGCGCAGGGCGCGAAGCCGGGCGAGGGCGGACAGCTGCCCGGCTTCAAGGTGACCGAACTGATCGCCCGGCTGCGCCACTCCACGCCGGGGGTGATGCTGATCAGCCCGCCGCCGCACCACGACATCTATTCGATCGAGGATCTCGCGCAGCTGATCTACGATCTCAAGCAGATCAACCCGACGGCAACAGTGTGCGTCAAGCTCGTCGCCCGCTCCGGTATCGGTACCATCGCGGCGGGTGTCGCCAAGGCGAAGGCTGATGCGATCCTGATTTCGGGCCATTCCGGTGGCACCGGCGCGAGCCCGCAGAGTTCGATCAAATATGCCGGTCTGCCGTGGGAGATGGGCCTCTCCGAGACGCATCAAGTGCTGATGCTGAACCGGCTGCGCCATCGTGTGCGGCTGCGCACCGATGGCGGCATCAAGACCGGGCGGGACGTGGTGATCGCGGCCATGCTCGGCGCCGAGGAATTCGGCATCGGCACGACGTCGCTGATCGCCATGGGCTGCATCATGGTGCGTCAGTGCCACTCGAATACCTGCCCGGTCGGTGTGTGCACGCAGGACGAGGCGCTGCGGGCCAAGTTCGAGGGTACGCCGGAGAAGGTGATCAACCTGTTCTCCTTCATCGCCGAGGATGTGCGCGGCATCCTCGCCTCGCTCGGCGTGCGCACACTGGCCGAGGTGATCGGGCGCACGGACCTTCTGCACCAGGTCAGCCGCGGGTCCGAGATGCTCGACGATCTCGATCTCAACCCGCTGCTGGTGCAGGCGGATCCGGGGCCGCATGCGCGCTACTGCACGGTGCAGGGCCGCAACGAGGTGCCCGAGACGCTGGATGCGCGGATGATCGCCGATGCCGCGGCACTCTTCGAGCGCGGCGAGAAAATGCAGCTGCAATACAGCATCCGCAACACCCATCGTGCGATCGGGACGAAGTTCTCCTCGCAGATCGTGCGCCGCTTCGGGATGGCGGGGCTGCAGCCGGGACATGTCACCGTGCGGCTGCGCGGTTCCGCCGGCCAATCCCTGGGCGCCTTCGCGGTGCAGGGCGTAAAGCTGGAAGTGTTCGGCGATGCCAACGACTATGTCGGGAAGGGGCTATCGGGCGCGACCATCGTCGTTCGCCCCGCGCCGTCCTCGCTGCTGCTGTCGCAGGAGAACACCATCGTCGGGAACACCGTGCTGTATGGGGCGACGTCGGGCGCGCTGTTCGCGGCCGGCCAGGCCGGCGAGCGCTTCGCCGTGCGCAAT
>DAIDKZ010000119.1 GCA_027449745.1 Acetobacteraceae bacterium
GCTGCGCTTCACGCTGGAAAAAACCCTGCCGGTCGCCGCCGGCATTGGCGGCGGTTCGGCCGATGCCGCCGCGGCGCTGCGCCTGCTGGCGCGGCTGGGCCATGCCGTGGCGGGGGCGGATCTGGCGGCGATGGCCGCCACGCTCGGCGCCGACGTGCCGGTCTGCCTCGCCAGCCGCGCGGCGCGCGTCGGCGGCGTCGGCGAGCGGCTCGGCCCGGCGCCGCGCCTGCCGGAATTCGGCCTGGTCCTGGCCAATCCTGGCGTGCCGCTCGCCACCGTGGACGTGTTCCGCGCCCGCAGCGGCGCGTTCTCGCCGCCCGCGCTGCTGCCCGAGGCCTGGGCGAGTGCGGCCGCCATGGCCGCCGATCTCGCCCGGCTGCACAATGACCTCGAGCCGCCGGCGCGCGCGCTGTGCCCGGCGATCGGGCCGGTTCTCGACGCCCTCGCCGCCCTGCCGGGCGCACTGCTGGCCCGGCTCAGCGGGTCCGGCGCCACGTGTTTCGCCGTTTTTGCCACCCCGGCCGCGGCCGAGGCGGCTGCCCTGTGTCTGCCGGCGCCCTGGTGGCGCTGGGGCGGCGGGCTGATTGCACCAGAGGAGATTTCACCGTGACCGACCACGCCCGCATCGCGCTCAAGCGCCTCGAGGACGAGAGCATCCACATCTTCCGCGAGGTCGCCGCGGAGGCGCGCAATCCGGTGATGCTCTATTCGATCGGCAAGGATTCCTCGGTGCTGCTGCATCTCGCGCGCAAGGCGTTCCACCCGGCGCCGCTGCCGTTCCCGCTGCTGCATGTCGATACGACGTGGAAGTTCCGCGAAATGATCGCGCTGCGCGACAGCCTGCCGGCGCGCTACGGCGTGCGGCTGATCGTGCATGTGAACACCGACGGGCTGGCGCAGGGCATCAACCCGTTCGACCATGATCCATCGACCTACACCCACATCATGAAGACCGAGAGCCTGAAGCAGGCGCTCGACCGGCACGGGTTCGACTTCGCCTTCGGCGGCGCGCGGCGCGACGAGGAGGCGTCCCGGGCCAAGGAGCGCATCATCTCGGTGCGCAGCGCCGCGCATGCGTGGGATCCGCGCCGCCAGCGTCCGGAGCTCTGGGACCTCTACAACACCCGCCTCAGCCCGGGCGAGACGGCGCGCGTGTTCCCGCTCTCCAACTGGACCGAACTCGATGTCTGGCGCTATATCGCGTCCGAAAGGATCGAGGTCGTGCCGCTCTATTTCGCCGCCGAACGTCCGGTGGTGACGCGCGAGGGTGGGGTGATCATGGTCGATGACGACCGCTTCCGCCTCGGCGCCGGCGAGGTGGTGGAGCGGCGCTGGGTGCGTTTCCGTACCCTCGGCTGCTACCCGCTGACCGCCGCCGTCGCCTCGCGCGCGCAGAGCCTCGACGAGATCATCGCCGAAACCGAGGCCGCCGCCGTCTCCGAGCGCAGCGGCCGGGTCATCGATCACGACCAGTCCGCCTCGATGGAGCGGAAGAAGCGCGAAGGCTATTTCTGAGCGGGGGACCATGGCGCGGGGCGGGGGGGAGAAGCGGACGGGCCAGCGCGACGCGGACCCCCCGCGCCACTGCATCGACCTCGCCTATGCGCGCGAGGGTAATGTCTTCGTCTTCGGCTGGCTGCTCGAAGGTCCGGCGCGGATCACCGGCGCGGCGCTCGAGATCGGCACCGTGCGGGTCGATGTCACCGCCCAGATCCTGCGCCATCCGCGGGCGGACGTGCTCGCGACCCTCGGGGCGGAGGCCAGCGCCGGCCCCGCCGAGTGCGGCCTGCTGCTCGCCGCGCGCATCGATCCGCGCCGGCAGGACGCCAGGCGTCTGGTGCTGCACATCGCGCGCGCCGCCGGGCCGCCGCTGCGGCTGGAGGCGCCGCTCGCCGCCGACCTGGCACAGCTGGCCGATTTCGCCGCGCGCCATGCCGAGCCCTTGCGTGCGCTGCTGGCGCGGCTGGAGCCGGCCATGGCCGCGCCGCTCGCCGCCGAGGCCTTCGGCGGCCACGGCCAGCGCCTGCTCGTGGACCAGCCGCACGGCATCGAGCGGCGGCTGCGCTTCAGCCTCGACATCGCCGTGCGGGCGCTGCCCGAACGGCTCGTCATCGCCGGCGCGATCGACGATCCGGCCGGCGCGGTGAGCACGATCGAGGTGCGGACCGGCGCCGGCGATGCTCCCCTGCGGGCGCGGCTGCGACGGGGGCCGGTGCTGCGCGCCGGTGAGCCGGACGGCGGCTGCGACCGCTTCGTCCTCGTCGCCGAATGCCCGGCGGCCGGCGCCGAAGGCTTCGTGCTGATGGTGGCGGGCTCCGGACGGGCCTGTGAATGCCCCATCGCCGCGCCCGGGGAGGGCATCGCCGCGCTGGCGGCGGCGACGGCGGCGCTGGACGCGGATTCGCGCCTGCTGCTGCTCGAGAGTCTGGCCGAGAGCGGCGCCGAGGCGCTCGCCACCGGCGAGCAGGCGGCGGCGTTGCGCCGCCTGTGGCAGGTGGCGGTCGCCACGCTGCCGAGCACGCTCGACCGGCCGGAGCGCGATCTCCGCATCAGCCTCGACCCGGCGTTGGCGATCGACGGGGCGGGGGTGCTGATCCAGGGTTGGGCCGCGCTCGACCGCGCGCCCCTCGATTCGCTGGCCCTGCGCCAGACCGGCACCGCCGAGCCGCTGGCCGAGCTGCTCGGCGTCGCCTTCCGCTACCCGGATCCGCGGGCCGGGGCGGCGCTGGCCGGCGCCTGGCGCGGCGACGATGAGCAGGGCTTCCTCGCCTTCGTCCGCGCGCCGCCGGCGGCGCCGGGCGCGCTCTATCTCGCCGTGAGCGATGGCGCGCGGCGCATCGCCCATGCCCGCGTACCATGCGCAGCCACACCGGGCGATCCGCGCCGGGCCGCCGAGGCGCTGCTGGCGCGGATGCCGGCGAGCCGGCGCGCCGTCCGCGCGGGGCTGGACGCCCATCTCGGGCCCGCGCTCGCTTCGGTCTGGCCGGGGCGGGCCGCTTCGGTGCAGCCCATCGTCACCGCGTTCGGCCCGACCACGGAGCAGGCGGTCTCGGTCGTGGTGCCGTTTCTCGGTGCGCCCGACGGGCTGGCGCCGTTCCTCGCCGCCTGCGCCGCCGATCCGGACCTTGCCGGCGCCGATCTCGTGCTCGCGGTCGACGATCCGGAGCTGCACGAGGCGGCGTTAGGCCTCTGCCACGCGCGCGTTCCCGACCTCGGTCTGCAGCTTCGCCTCGCCTATGGACTGCGGCCGTTGGGCCGTGCCGGGGTGATCAATCTCGGCGCGGGCCTGGCGTGCGGGCGGCTGCTGCTGATGCTGGAGCCCGGCCTGGCGGCGACCGCGCCGGGATGGCTCGGCCGGCTCATCGCCGCGCACGGGCGGGCGCCGAGGCCGGGCGCGGTCGGGCCGGTGCTGCTCGCGGCCGACGGCGCGGCGGCGCGCGCCGGGCTGCGGTTCAGCCGCGCGGGGCGCTGGGGCGGCTTGTTCACCGCCGCGAGCGCACCCATGGAAGCCGCGGACGCCGCCGGCGGCGATGAACCAAGGCCGGTCCCGGCGCTCGGCCTCGCCTGCCTGCTGGTCGAGCGCGTCATGTTCGAGGCGCAGGGTGGGCTCACGCGCGACTATCTCGGCGACGACTATGCCGGCGCCGATTTCTGCCTGCGGCTGGCGCAGGCGCAGGCGGGACGGCACAGCCTCGTCGTGCCCTCCGTGCAGCTTCATCTGGCCCCATCCGAGCCGCCGGACGAGCCCGAGTCGCCGCGCGCGGTCTATGATGCCTGGCTGCTGACCGGGCGCTTCGGCGAGATGCTGGAGAAGGCCGCCGCGCCCGCGGGTCAGGCGCTGCCGTAGCCCTCCGGGTGGGCCAGCCGCCACGCATAGGCGGTTTCGACGATGGGGCGGAGATCGGCGAAGCGCGGCTGCCAGCCGGTCTCGCGCATGATGCGCGCGGAGGCCGCGACCAGCACTGGCGGGTCGCCCGCCCGGCGCGCGCCGAAGCGCACCGGCACGGGGCGCCCGGCTACGGCACCGACGGCCTCGATCACCGCGCGCACCGAATGGCCGGCGCCGTTGCCGAGATTGTAGGTCACGCTGCCGGCATCGAGCCGCGCCAGGGCAAGCAGATGCGCCTCGGCGAGGTCGGTGACATGGACATAGTCGCGCACGCAGGTGCCATCCGCGGTCGGATAGTCGGTGCCGAACACGGTCAGCTCGCCACGCCGCCCGAGCGCGGCGTCGATCGCCAGCGGGATGAGATGGGTCTCGGGTCGGTGATCCTCGCCGAGCCGCCCGTCCGGGTCCGCGCCGGCGGCGTTGAAATAGCGCAGCGCGGCGTAGCGCAGCCCGTGGATGCGCTCGGCCCAGAGCAGGGCGCGCTCCAGCATGTGCTTGCTCTCGCCGTAGGGCGAGCCGGGATCGACGGCGGCGGCGTCGTCGATCGGGATCACCGAAGGCGCGCCGAACAGATTGGCGGTGGAGGAGAGGACGAAGCGTTGCACGCCATGGCGAACGCAGGCCTCGATCAGGCGCAGGCCGTTGCCGACGTTCTCGGCGAGATAGCGGAACGGCTGCGCCATGCTGTCGCCGACCAGGGAGAGCGCGGCGAAATGGAAGATACCATCCCATCGGCCGCTGGCCAGAACGGCCTCGATGGCGTGGGCGTCGGCGAGATCCCCCTCGATCAGCTGCGCGCCGGCCAGCACGGCGGCGCGATGGCCCTGGCGGAGATTGTCGAACACCACCACCCTGTCGCCGCGGGCGAGCAGGGCGGCGACGAGATGGCTGCCGACATAGCCGGCGCCGCCGGTGACCAGGAAGCGCTGTGCACCCATCGTCGTTCCACCCTCTGGACCGGCGCCGGCTCAGGCCCTATCACGCGGCCATCGGCCGGTGGGGCGTAGCCAAGCGGCAAGGCAGCGGATTTTGATTCCGCCATGCGGAGGTTCGAATCCTCCCGCCCCAACCAGCCCGCGCGGCGGACTCAGCCGACGATGTCGATGCCGGCGAAGAAGAACGCGATCTCGCCGGCGGCGTTCTCGGCGCTGTCGGAGCCGTGCACCGAATTGGCCTCGATGCTTTCGGCGAACTCGGCGCGGATCGTGCCCGGCGCGGCCTTTTTCGGGTCGGTCGCGCCCATGATCTCGCGGTTGCGCGCCACCGCGTTCTCGCCTTCCAGCACCTGGACCACCACCGGGCCGGAGGTCATGAAGGCGACGAGGTCGTTGAAGAAGCCGCGCTCGCGGTGCACGGCGTAGAAGCCCTCGGCCTGGCCGCGCGTCAGATGCAGACGCTTCTGCGCCACGATCCGGAGCCCCTGCGCCTCGAAGACGGCGTTGATGCGCCCGGTCAGGTTGCGCCGGGTGGCGTCGGGCTTGATGATGGACAGCGTACGCTCGGTGGCCATGGGAACCTCGGGATTGACGCCTGGGAGTGAAAAAGTCCCGGCGGCTCTAGACGATCGGGTGCGGTGCGGCAAGCCCGGCTTCCCGTGGCGCGCGGTTCGCACTACATCCCCGCGCCATGAGCCTGCTCGTGATCTCCGGCCTGTCGCTGCGCCTCGGCGGCCGGCTGCTGCTCGATGACGCCGATCTGGCCGTCGCCCCCGGCCAGCGGGTCGGCCTGGTCGGGCGCAATGGCGCCGGGAAATCGACCTTGCTGCGCGCCATTCTGGGCGAGATCGCGCCCGATGGCGGCGACATCCGGCTGGCTGCACGCGCCCGGGTCGGCACCGTGCGCCAGGAGGCGCCGAACGGGGCGCTGAGCCTGCTGGAGACGGTGCTGGCGGCCGATGCCGAGCGTCTGGCGCTGCTCGCCGAGGCGGACCGTGCCGCGCCCTCGCGGCTGGCCGAGATCCACGAGCGGCTGCGGGTGATCGGCGCCGATGCCGCGCCGGCGCGGGCGGCCGCGATCCTCGCCGGGCTCGGCTTCGACACCGCCGCGCAGGCCCGTCCGGTGGGCGAGTTCTCCGGTGGCTGGCGGATGCGCGTCGCGCTCGCCGCCGCCCTGTTCGCCGCGCCGGACCTGCTGCTGCTCGACGAGCCGACCAACCATCTCGATCTCGAAGCGGCACTGTGGCTGGAGGGCTGGCTGGCACGCTTTCCCGGCGCCGCCATCGTCGTGTCGCACGATCGCGGCCTGCTCGACCGCGCCGTCGAATCCATCGCCTTCCTCGATCGCGGCAAGCTCGGCCTGACCCAGGGCGGCTACAGCGAATTCGTCCGCATCCGCACCGAGCGCGCCGCCCAGCAGGGCCGCGCCGCCGAGCGCATCGCCGTCGAGCGGGCGCGCATCCAGGCCTTCGTCGACAGGTTCCGCGCCAAGGCGACCAAGGCCCGCCAGGCCCAGGCCCGGCTGAAGGCGCTGGCGCGGCTGCCGCAGATCGAGGCGGTGGTGGAGGACGCGCCGACCCGGTTCGAGTTCCCATCCCCCGCCGTGCTCGCCCCGCCGGTGCTCGCGCTCGACCGGGTCGATGCCGGCTATGACGCCAAGCCGGTGCTGCGCGGCGTCTCGCTGCGGCTCGACATGGACGACCGGGTCGCGCTGCTCGGCGCCAACGGCAACGGCAAATCGACCCTCGCGCGGCTTCTGGCCGGGCGGCTGGCGCCGCTGGCCGGCGAGGTCCGCCGGGCACCGCGGCTCAAGGTCGGCTATTTCGCGCAGGACCAGGGCGAGGCGCTGGATGTCGCGGCGACGCCGCTCGCCCACATGGCCCGCGCCCTGCCGCGCGCCAGCGTGACCGTGCATCGCGCCCAGCTCGCCCGCTTCGGCCTCGACGCCGATCGCGCCGAGACCCGCGTTTCGTCGCTGTCGGGCGGGGAGAAGGCCCGCCTGCTGCTCTCGCTGGCGACGCGGGAGGCGCCGCAGGTGCTGATCCTGGACGAACCGACCAACCATCTCGACATCGATGCCCGCGAGGCGCTGGTCAAGGCGCTGGCCGATTTCGCCGGCGCCGTCGTGCTGATCACGCATGACCCGCATCTCGTCGAGCTGGTGGCGGACCGGCTCTGGCTGGTGGCCGACGGCGGCGTGCGCGGGTTCGAGGGCGATCTCGATGAGTATCGCGCCCTGCTCGCCGAGCGGGCGCGCGGCGCGGCGCGGGAGGAAGGCGGCCGGGGTGGGACGGGGCGGCGCCTTTAAGAGTTCGCCTCCTTCGGCAAGTAGCAGCGTCTCCATCTCGAATGTCGAAAAAGTCGAGTAGCCGCCGATAAAGCCGGTGAGGATCCC
>DAIDKZ010000120.1 GCA_027449745.1 Acetobacteraceae bacterium
GGCCCGCGCGCGAACCCGGCCCGCGCGGCCCCGACGGCGGCCACCGCGAGCAGCCCCGGAACGATCAAGGCGAGGGCCGGGAGGAAGGGGATCGCGTCCGGCGTGGCTTGCCTCCGGCGGTGGTCGTGTTGGGTCCGATTAGAGCCGGGGATCGCCACCGGGCGGGCGGCGCGCCCCAAGATTCACCATGCCGTGCTCACCATCCCTGGGGCGGCTCGGTTCCGGGCGCGGTGTGGGCATCGGGCATCGGCGCGCCACGCATCGTGAACACGGGCAGGAGCCCGGCCCAGACGGGCCAGGCGAGGTCCGCCTCCGGGTCGTGCGGCCCGTCCGTGCGCAGCTTCGCCGAGGCCTCGTCGATCGGCATCGACAGCACGGCGGTGGCCTTGAGCTCCTGCGCCGTGGGCGGGCGCAGGGAGGGCCAGCGGCCGGGGAACAGATGCTCGATGAAGTGCTCCAGCGCCGCTTCCTTCTCCGCCGCTTCGGCGAGCGCGCGCGGGCGGCCGAAGCACATCACCGAGCGGTAATTGACCGAGTGGTTGAACCCGGAGCGGGCGAGGACGTAGGCGTCGAGCAGGGTCGCGGTGAGGCAAACCTCGGCCCCCGGCGTCGCCTCCAGCATGCGGCTGGCGCTGCTGCCGTGCCAGTAGAGCGTATCGCCGACCCGCCAATGGATGGTCGGGATCACGACCGGCCGCCCGTCGATGACGTGGCCGATATGGCAGAGCGGCGCGGCATCGAGGATGGCGTCGATGGTCGCGCGATCATAGGCGCCGCGCTCCGGCAGGCGGCGGACGCGGGTGAAGCGGGAAGGCGGGGTGGGCGCTGCGGTCATGGCGGCGAGGATGGCGTGCCCGGCCCGGCGAGGCAAGCGAAGCGGCGCTACTCCCGGAGAAGCGCTACTCCTTCGGCGGCGTGCGCCGGCGGAAGGCGTCGAGGCTGACGATCTGCGGCGTCGGCGTTTCCGCCGGCGTCTCGGGCTCGGGCGCGGCCTCCGGCTCCGCGTCCGGCTCGGCGATCGTGAACCGCAGCCCGTAGCGGATCTCGGGATCGGCGAAGGCGCTGATCGCCGCGAAGGGAATCGTCAGGCTCGCCGGCGTGCCGCCGAAGGAGAGCCCGACGCTGAACAGCCCGGCCGGCTCGTCGATCACCAGGTCCCAGAACTGGTGCTGGAGCACGATGGTCATTTCGCGCGGATATTGCGCCCGCAGCCGCGCCGGGATCACCACGCCCGGCTGGTCGGTGCGGAAGCTGAGGTAGAAATGATGCCCGCCGGGCAGCCCGTGCCGGGCCGCGTGCTGGAGCGCGCGAACGACCACCAGCCGCAGCGCTTCCTCGGTCCATTCCTGATATGGCAGCAGGCTTTCCGGCTGCTGCACCCCGTCGTCTTCCATGCCAGGCCCTTCTGCCGATCGAATCTGACATAGCGCGCGCCACGCGGGTGGGGAAGCGCTCCCCGTTCGGGACGGCGTGCCGGCGCGGCGACGCCGAGCGGCGTCCGACGCGGCGAAGTGGGGGGCTTCTGTTGCCCGGTGCCCCCCGGACCGCGCTTACCGCTTATGCAGCGGCAGCGAGCGCCATGTTGTCGTTGGCACCTGTGATATGGCCCGATAACGGCGGAACCATGCCGAGCGAAAGATGGGTCTTTACCACGCGTGTCGAGCCTGTTTCGCCCCCGTCTCGGCGGCGGCCCGGGCAAGGTGCCGTGCTGCGGCACCCGGCACGAACCGGCGCGAACTGGTGGAGGCGCCGGGTACTGCCCCCGGGTCCACTACGCTTATTCCACGCACCGTTTATCGCCATAGCCGGCGGACCGGCTTCCGACATATAGGCAATCCCGCTTGGCAAGGGAAGGAGCGCACCATGGAGCTGACCGCGGACCAGGAGGCCGAGATCGCCACCGCGCGCGATCGCCGCGCCGAGACCAGCCGCCCCACCGTGCCGGCGCTGGAGGCGATGCTGCACCGGCCGATCGCCGTGCTCGACCACGGCTTCGTCCGCGTCGTCGACTACATGGGCGATGACGGTGCCATCGTGCAGGCGGCGCGGGTGTCCTACGGCCGCGGCACGCGCCGTGTCTCGGAGGATACCGGGCTGATCCGCTACCTCATGCGCCACCATCACTCCACGCCGTTCGAGATGTGCGAGATCAAGCTGCACGTGAAGCTGCCGATCTTCGTCGCGCGGCAATGGATCCGCCATCGCACCGCCAACGTGAACGAATATTCGGCGCGTTACTCCATCCTCGATCGGGAATTCTACATTCCCGCGCCCGAGCACCTCGCCGCCCAGTCCGAGACCAACCGCCAGGGGCGCGGCGCCGTGCTCGATGGCGCGGAGGCGGCCGAGGTGCTCGATCTGCTGCGCAGCGACGCGGCGCGCTGCCACGACCATTACCTCGCCATGCTCAACGAGACCGCTGACGGCGCGCCGCGCGATCCCGCGCGCGCCGGGCTGGCGCGGGAGCTGGCGCGGATGAACCTGACGCTCAACACCTACACCCAGTGGTACTGGAAGATCGATCTGCACAATCTCTTCCATTTCCTGGCTCTGCGCGCCGATGCTCATGCGCAGTACGAAATCCGCGCCTATGCCGAGGCGATGCTCGGCATCACCGAAGCCTGGGTGCCGGCGGCGCATCATGCGTTTCGCGACTATCGCCTCGGCGCGGCGACGCTCTCGGCACCGATGCTGGCGGTGCTGCGCCGGATGCTGGCCGGCGAGCGGGTGGCGCAGGAGGCGAGCGGCCTGTCGAAGCGGGAATGGGCGGAGCTGATGGCGACGCTCGGCTGAGCGGCGCCGTTGGGGCCGGGCCGGCCGCTGGCGTCAGGCGGGGTCCTTGGGCACCGTCCGCGCCATGCAGGGATGCTCGGAAAAGGCCGCGTACCAGGCTGCGAGCCTGGGGCGCGTGGGGCGCCAGGGCTCGTCGGCAAAGCGGAAATCGACATAGCCCAGCGCGCAGCCGATGGCGATCGCGCCGATGTCCGCCGCCCGGCCCGGCGGCTCGCCTTCCAGCGCATCCAGCGCCCGGCCGACGATGTCGCGCTGTCGCGCCATCAGCGCGTCGCGCGCCGCCTCGCTTGGGCGGCCCTGCTCCATCCGGCGCAGCACGGCGGCGTCCAGAATGCCGTCGCCGAGGGCGTGCAGTTTCAGCGCGTGCCAGCGCTGGGCGCTGCCCGGGCGTGGGAACAGCGCCGCCGCGTCGCCGATACTGTCGAGATATTCGCAGATCACCGGGCTGTCGAACAGCGCCAGCCCGTCCTCGGTGACCAGGCACGGCACCTTCGAGAGCGGGTTGTCGGCGACGAGATCGGCCGGGGAGGCGTGCGGATTGGTGGGGGTCAGCCGCAGCTGCTGATCGATGCCGCGGGCGATGGCGCAGGCGATCACCTTGCGCACGTAGGGGCTGGTCGGGCTGTAGTAGAGTTTCATTTGTTTTTCCCCTTTTGGCCCCCCTTTTGGCCCCCCCCCTTCGCCGCCGGGTCGCGGCGGCTCAGAAGCGGTCTTTGTGGGCGCGCAGCTCGCCGAAGGCCGCCGCCGTCGGCGCGCGCAGGAACGGGTTGGTCGCCCGCTCCAGGTCGAGCCGGACCGGCACCGTGGCCCGGCCCTCGGCGCGCAGGCGCTCGATTTCGGCGGCCCGCGCCTTCAGCGCCGCGTTGTCGGGATCGACGGCGAGCGCGAAGCGGGCGTTGGAGGCGGTATATTCGTGGCCGCAGCAGATCAGCGTCGCATCCGGCAGGGCGGCGAACTTGGCGAAACTGTCGAACATCTGCTGCGCCGTGCCCTCGAACAGGCGGCCGCAGCCGAGGCTGAACATCGTATCGCCGCAGCAGAGCAGGGGCCCGTCGGCGAAGAAATAGGCGATGTGGCCGAGCGTATGGCCGGGCGTGGCGATGACGCGCCCGTCGGCCGCGCCGAGGCGGACGATGTCGCCCTCCGCCACCGCTCGATCGAGCCGCGGCAGCCGGTGCGCATCCGCCGCCGCGCCGACGACCGGGACCGGGAAGCGGGCGCGCAGCGCGTCGACGCCGCCGATATGGTCGTCGTGGTGATGGGTGAGCAGGATCATGTCCAGCCGACCGCCGGCCTGCTCGATCGCGGCGATGATCGGCTCCGCGACCGGAGGGTCGACGATCGCCGTCGCCCCCGTGGCGCTGTCGCGCAGCAGCCAGGAATAGTTGTCGGAGAGGACGGGAACGGGGGTCGCGGTGACGGTCATGGCGATGGATTTAGCCAGCGGGACGGGCGGACGCAACCCGGGCCAATTGTTATATAACAACGCATGCCGACCGACCCGTTCAGCGCCGCCGAGTTCTACGCCAGCCGGCGCGGCGCGGTGGCGGCGCGGCTGTTGCGCGCGCGCCTCGCCGCGATCTGGCCGGCCGAGCCGGGCGCGCCGCCGCGCGCCTATCTCGGGCTCGGCTATGCCGGCCCCTATCTGCGCCTCTGGCGCGAGGGGGCGGCGCGCTGCGTCGCGGTGACGCCGGCCCAGATCGGCGCCGCGCGCTGGCCGGCCGGCGCCCCGAACCTCGCCTGCACCGCCGAGGAGGAGGCGCTGCCGTTCCCGGACCTGAGCTTCGATCGCATTCTGCTGGTCCATGGGCTGGAAGCGGCCGAGAATGCGCGGCGGATGCTGCGCGAGGCCTGGCGCGTGCTCAAGGACGACGGCAGGCTGCTGGTCGTGGCGCCGAACCGTGTCGGCATGTGGGCCCATGTCGAAAGCACGCCCTTCGGCCATGGCCAGCCCTATTCGCCCGGCCAGGTCGGCCGCCTGCTCGCCGAATCGCTGTTCCGCATCGAGCGGCGGGATTCGGCGCTCTATCTGCCGCCGACGCATCTGCGCCTGTTCCTGCGCGGCGCCGCGCTGTGGGAGGCGGCAGGGCGGCGGCTGGTGCCGCATCTCGCCGGCCTGACCCTCACGGAAGCGGTGAAGGACGTCTACGCCGCCGCGCCGCGCCAGCCCGTGCTCCGCCGGCGCCTGATTTTCGCCGACGCCGCCTGATCCCCCCGCCGCATCGGTGCCGCGCGCGCTCTCTGGCGGTTCGCCGCCGGTGGGGCTAGAACCGCGCGGGATCGTCCGCCCGCCACCCCGCCTCGGAGCTTTCATGACCAGTGTGCTGCTGATTCTTCATGCCTTCGTCACGTTGGCGCTGATCGGGGTCGTGCTGATTCAGCGCAGCGAAGGCGGCGGCCTCGGCGTCGGCACGTCGGCCGGCATGGGCAGCTTCATGGGCGGGCGTGGCACGGCGAACCTGCTGACGCGCACCACCGCCGTGCTCGGCACCGTGTTCCTGCTGCTCGCCCTCGTGCTCGCCCTGCTCAGCCGCGGCACGAGCGGCGTCGGCGGCTCGCTGCTCGACAGTGGCCCGGCGGCTCCGCGGGCCTCCTCCGC
>DAIDKZ010000121.1 GCA_027449745.1 Acetobacteraceae bacterium
AGATCGATGGCCCGGCGCGCCATGTCATCGACCGCCTCGGCCAGCGTGGCCGGTTTCAGATAGAAGGCGGGAACCGGCGGGGCGACGATGGCGCCATATTCGGTGACCGCCGCCATCGCCCGCAGATGGCCGAGATGCAGCGGGCTCTCGCGCACCATCAGCACCAGCCGGCGACGCTCCTTCAGATGCACGTCGGCAGCGCGCACGAGCAGATTATGGGCGTTGCTGGCTGCAATTGCCGCGAGCGTCCGGATCGAGCACGGCGCGACGATCATGCCGGCGCTGCGGAACGAGCCGCTGGCGATGGCAGCGCCGATATCCTCGATCGGGTGCACGCGCCGCGCCAGCGCCGCGAGCCGCGCCAGCGCATCCGGCCCAACCTCGTGCGCCAGGGTCCGCACCCCGGCCGCGGAGACGACGAGATGGACCTCGCACTCCGCCAGCCCGGCGAGCAGTTCGACCACGCGCACGCCCAGCGCCGCCCCGGATGCACCGCTGATGCCGACGACGACGCGCTGCGCTGCGCTCATGGCGCGCGGCCCGCATCGCGGCGCGGACGGGCCAGCCCGAGCTGGCCCCACATCGCATCGACGCGCGCGATGGTGGCTTCGTCCATCGCCAGGATGCGGCCGAACGGGCGCTCGGTCTCCGGCCCGATCTTCACCGTCGCGTCGATGCCGAGCTTGCCGCCGAGCCCGGGTTTGGGCGAGGCAAAATCGAGATAGTCGATCGGCGTCTGATCGATCGTCACCAGATCGCGCGAGGCATCGGCGCGCGTCGAAACCGCCCACATCACGTCTTCCCAGCTCCGCACATCGATGTCCGGGTCTACGACGATGAGGAGCTTGGTGTAGGTGAGCTGGGGGAGCAGCGACCACAGGCCGAGCATCAGGCGCCGCGCCTGGCCCGGATAGGTCTTCGCCAGCGAGGCGACGGCGATGCGGTAGGAGCAGGCTTCGGGCGGCAGCCAGATATCCACCACCTCGGGAAACTGGCGCCGGACCAGCGGCGCGAACAGCGCGTTCAGCGCCTCGCCGATCCGCGAGGGCTCGTCCGGCGGGCGGCCGGTGAAGGTCGAGAGATAGATCGGTGCGGTGCGCATGGTGATGGCGCTCACCCGCATCACCGGAAACGCCTCCACGGCGTTGTAGTAGCCGGTGTGGTCGCCATACGGCCCCTCGGCAGCGGTCTCCGTGGGCGCGACGGTGCCCTCGATGACGATTTCGGCATCCGCCGGCACCAGCAGCCGGCCGCCCACGCCCGGTGCGAGCCGCGGCCGCTCGTCGCGCAGCAGCCCGGCGAACTGGATTTCCGACAGCGTCTCCGGCAGCGGCAGGGCGGCGGCGAGGATCGTCGCCGGGTCGGCCCCGATCGCCACCGCGACCGGCATCTCCAGGCCGCGGTCGCGCCACATCCGGTGGTGTCGCGCGCCGCCGCGCTGGGCGAGCCAGCGGATGATGGCACGGTCGCGGCCCAGCACCTGCATGCGGTAGACGCCGACATTGTAGGATTCGATCGCTTCGTCATCGGGCGGGCGGGTGATGACGAGCGGCCAGGTGAGCAAGGGCGCCGGCTCGCCGGGCCAGCAGATCTGCGCCGGCAGCGCGCCGAGATCGACCGCGTCACCCCGCTGCACGACGCCGTGTACCGGCGCCTCGGCGATGGCGCGCGGACGCATCGCCAGGGCGGCGCGCGCCAGCGGCAGCTTGCGCAGCGCATCGCCGAGGTCGCGCGGCGGGCGCGGCGCGCGCAGTTCGCCGAGCAGGTCGCCGAGCGAGGCGAGGTTCTCCGGCCGCACGCCGAGCCCCCAGGCCACCCGCTCGCAGGTGCCGAACAGGTTCACCAGCACCGGCATCGCCGCACGCTGGCCATCGGCCTTCACCGCATGCTCGAACAGCAGCGCCGGCCCGCCCGCCTTCAGCACGCGGCGGTGGATCTCGGTCATCTCGTGCACGACGGAGACCGGCGTGCCGACCCGCGCCAGTTGGCCGCGCGCTTCGAGATGGGTCAGGAATTCGCGAAGGTCACGAAAGGGTGGCAGATCGCGGCGCGGCAACGCTTCGTCCTCGGGCGGGGCCGCCAAGCTGGGCGCCGCTCCGCCGCCTCGTCGTTGATCCAGATCAAGCCTGGCCGGGCGGAACGGGTGTAGCCAGCGCGCGGAGGTGAACCGCATGGCTGTGACCGCCACGACCCGCGACGATGCCGCGATTCCCGTGGTGCCGCGCCCGATCTCGGCGGCGATCGGCGTGCTGCCGCTGGCGCCGCTCGGCACCGCGCTCGGCCTGGTGCTCGGCGCCGTGCTGCGCCGCCACAGGCGGATTTTCGACCGGCTCGGCACCCATGCCGGCAAGCGCTTCGGTCTGCGGCCGACGGACCTGCCCTTCGCGCTGATCCTGCACGCCGACCCGGCACGGCCCCGCATCACCCTCGCCCGGCGCCTGCCCAGGGACGGCCTGCATGCGCGCATCGCCGGACCGCTCGCCGGGCTTGCCGGCCTCGTCGACGGGCGGCTGGATGGCGATGCCCTGTTCTTCTCCCGCGTGCTCAGCGTCGAGGGCGACATCGAGGCAGTCGTCGCGCTGCGCAACGCGATCGACGATGCGGGCATCGATCTTCTCGGCGACGCGGCGTCCCTGCTCGGCCCGTTCGCGCGCCCGGCCGAACGCATCGCGCGGACGGCGCTGGATGTCGCCGGCGGATTTCTCCACCCAACGGGCGGCCCAAAGGGCGGCACGGCGCGGAGCGGGCCATGGAACTGATCTGCCCGGCCGGCACCCCGGCGGCGCTGCGCGCCGCCGTCGATGCCGGCGCCGACGCGGTCTATTGCGGCTTCAACGACGAGACCAACGCGCGCAATTTCCCCGGCCTGAATTTCAGCCGCGCCGAGATGCGCGAGGCCATCGCCTACGCCCACGCGCAGGACGCGCGGGTGCTGGTCGCGGTCAACACCTTCCCCCGCGCCGGATCCGTCCCGCTGTGGGAGCGTGCGGTCGATGATGCCGTCGCCGCCGGGGCCGATGCGCTGATCGTCGCCGATATCGGCCTGCTCGCCTATGCCGCGGCGGCACATCCGGCGCAGCGGCTGCATCTCTCGGTGCAGGCGGCGGCGGCAAACCCGGACGCCATCCGCTTCTATCGCGAAGCCTTCGGCATCCGGCGCGTGGTGCTGCCGCGGGTGCTGGCGATGCACGAGATCGCCGCGATCGCGCGGGCCGTGCCGTGCGAGACCGAAGTGTTCGTCTTCGGCGGCCTGTGCGTGATGGAGGAAGGCCGCTGCTCGCTCTCGTCCTATGCCACCGGCCGCTCGCCGAACATGCACGGCGTCTGCTCGCCGGCGAGCCATGTCGGCTATCGCGACGAGGGCGGCAGAATGGTCTCGCGGCTGGGCGACTTCACCATCAATCGCTTCGGACCGGGCGAGCCGGCGGCCTACCCGACGCTGTGCAAGGGCCGGTTCCGGGCCGGCGAGACCAGTGGCTACCTGTTCGAAGAGCCGGTGAGCCTGGACGCCGCCGCGCTGCTGCCCGCGCTGCGCGAGGCCGGCGTCACCGCGCTGAAAATCGAAGGCCGCCAGCGTGGCCGGGCCTATATCGAAGCCGTGGTGCGCGCCTTCCGCCGGGCGCTCGACGCGCTCGATGCCGGCCGGCCGATTCCGCCCGGCGGCTTGCAGGCGCTGACCGAAGGGCAGACGAGCACCGAAGGCGCCTATCGGAAAGGCTGGCGCTGAGATGACGGGTTCGGCAACGACGGGACGCGTCGAGCTCACGCTCGGACCGGTGCTGTTCAACTGGGAGCCGGCCGCGTGGCGGGATTTCTACCTCCGTATCGCCGACGAGGCGCCGGTCGACACGGTCGCCATCGGCGAAATCGTCTGCTCCAAGCGCCTGGCGCTGTATGCGGAGCATCTGCCGGCCGTGCTCGACCGGCTCGCGGCCGCCGGCAAGACCGTGCTGCTCAGCTCGCTGATCCTGGTCACGCTCGATCGCGAGCGTCGGCAGATGGAGGAGCTGGCGCGGTCGAGCGACGTCCTGGTCGAGGCCAACGACGTCTCCTGTCTCACCCATCTCGTCGGCCGGCCGCACGCCATCGGCCCGTTCGTCAATGTCTACAACGAGGCGACGGCGCGCTTCCTCGCCGGACGCGGCGCGCGGCGGATCTGCCTGCCGCCGGAACTGCCCGCGACCTCGATCGCCGCCATCGCCGCCGCGGTGCCGGAGACGCGGATCGAGGTCTTCGCCTTCGGCCGCGTGCCGCTCGCCATCTCCGCGCGCTGCGTTCACGCACGCCTGCACGGGCTGACCAAGGACACGTGCCGGTTCGTCTGCGGCGAGGATGCGGACGGGCTCGCCGTCGACACGCTCGACGGTGAGCCCTTTCTCGCGGTCAACGGCGTCCAGACGCTCTCCTGCAGCATGGCGAACCTGGTGGAATCGCTCGACGCGCTGGCCGGAATGGGCGTCGCATCGTGCCGCCTGTCGCCGCAAACGGGCGATATGGTCGCGGCGGCGCGGGTGTTTCGCGCGGTTCTCGATGGCGGCGCGGCGCCCTACGCCGCCCCCGGCGCGGCGCGGGCCGAACTCGCGCGGCTGTTTCCAGCTGTTCAATTCGCCGACGGCTTCCTCCACGCCGCCCCCGGGGCGGAGTATCGCGGCGCGGCGCCCTTACCCTGAGCGGGGCACGGCCCGCAGGCGGACGAAGCGGTCCTTCTCGTCGGGGTGAAAGCTGTAGACGCGGGCGTAGAGCGGGTCCGATGCTGGTGGCGTGGCGTTCGCGGCGTTCAGTTTGGCCACCGCGCGCATCAGCGCCGCCGCGTCGGCGTGGCGGGCAGCGAAATCGTCGGCTTCGTATTCGAACCGGCGGCGTTGGCAGGCGCGCAGGGGCCGGACGAAAAACCAGGCAAGCGGCGCCAGAGCCACGCCGAGCGCGAGCCAGCCGGCGGGTCCGGCGTCGGGCACCCCGAGCCCCCGCGCGATCCCCGGCGCCCGCACCGCCAGCGCCAGCACGGCGAAGCCGGCAGCCGCGAGCAGGATCTGCGCCGCGAGATCGCGGGCAAAGTGTCGGCGCCGCCAGTGTCCCGCCTCATGGGCAAGGACCGCCTCGGTCTCGGCCGGCGTCAGCAGCGCGAGCAGCGTGTCCGAAATCTCGACATGCAGCGCGGCGCCGGCGCCGGCGATCCGCGCGTTGGCCCGGCGTGCGCCGGGCGGGCTCTGGCGGACGCGGATGGGGATGTTCGGCAGCCCGCACCGCGCCATGGCCGCGGACAGAGAGGGCGCGAGCGCGGGATCGGCCGGGCCGCTGCCGCCTGACGCCGCGCGGGGGCCGAGCCCCGCCTTGGCGCCGAGGCCGAGCCCGGCGAGGACCGCGGCCCACAGCCACCAGACGGTCGGATAGGCCGCCATGAGCCAGCTCAGCACCTGTCCCGCCAGGGCTGCGAGTGCCACCGAAGCGGCCACCGCTGCGAACGCGCCGGCCAGGCTCGCGCCCACGCGGCGTCGCTCCAGGCCGAAGCG
>DAIDKZ010000122.1 GCA_027449745.1 Acetobacteraceae bacterium
TGGCCGAGGCGGCGGCCTGTCTGCAGCGCGCGGTACTCTTCGTCGGCAACGATTCCGGGCTGATGCACCTCGCCGCCGCTGCCGGAGCGCCGACCCTCGGGCTGTTCGGGCCGACGCCGGCGGACCAGTACGCCCCGGCCGGCCGGCGCACGTCCGTCGCTCAGGCACGCGGCAGCCGGATGGAGGATCTGTCCGTGGAGACGGTGCTGGCGGCGGCCGAGCGTCTGGTCACGGCAACGGCGGCGGCATGAGAATCGCGCAGGTGATGGCCGGCGCGCCGGCGGGCGGTGCCGAGCTCTTCTTCAAGCGCTTGTGCATCGCACTCCATCAGGCGGGCGAGACGGTGCTGCCGGTGATCCGAACCGAACCAGCGCGCGCGGCGCGTCTGCGCGAGGCCGGTCTGGCGCCCGAGAGCCTCGCATTCGGTGGTCCCCTCGATATCGTCACCCGCCCGCGGCTGGCCCGGCTCCTGCGCGGCTTCGCACCGGACGTCGCGGTGAGCTGGATGAGCCGCGCCACTTGGCACATGCCGCGCGGCAAATTCGTCCATGTCGCGAGGCTCGGCGGCTATTACCCATTGAAATATTACCGCCGTGCGGACCACCTGGTCGGCAACACGGAGGGGATCGTCGCCTGGCTGCGGGCGAACGGCTGGCCGGCGGAGCGAACGCACTATCTGCCGAATTTCGTCACCGACTTCGCCGCGACGGCGCCAGCCGAGGAGTTCGCGCGCGGCGAGCCGATGCTGCTGGCGCTGGGGCGGCTGCATCGCGACAAGGCGTTCGACGTGCTGATCCGTGCCCTGGCCCTGGTGCCGCGGGCGCGATTGGTCATCGCCGGCGCCGGACCGGAAGGGGAAGCGTTGGCGGCCATCGCGCGCGAGGAAGGCGTCGCCGGGCGCGTTCATCTCATCGGCTGGCGCCAGGATGTCGGCGCCCTGCTCAAGGCGGCGGATCTCTTCGTGTGCTCCTCGCGCGTGGAGCCGCTCGGCAATGTGGTGCTGGAGGCGTGGTCGGCCGGCTGTGCCGTGGTGGCGGCCGACGCCGACGGGCCGCGGGAGCTGATTCGCCCAGGGATTGATGGTCTCGTCTGTCCGCGCGAGGACGCCGACGCCCTGGCCGAGGCGATCCGGACGGTGCTTGATGACGTCACTCTGGCCCGGCGTCTGGCCGCGGCCGGGCGGGCGCGGTTCGCCGCCGAATTCGCCGCGGCACCGGTGCTGGCACAGTGGCGGCGCTTCCTCGGGGATGTCGCGGCGAGACGTTGACGCCGGCGCGGCGATCGTCCTAACACCATGCCCATCGGGCGGCGGGCGTAGCTCAGTTGGTAGAGCGCCAGGTTGTGGTCTTGGATGTCGTGGGTTCGAATCCCATCGCTCGCCCCAATTTCTCCGGATGATTTGGAAGGTTCGTCACCGGGCCCGGCAATGCTGCCGCGCCTGCCGGCGGGTCGCAAGTAACGGCAGCGCCAACCTCCGCGCCAGGACCGATAGACGAACCTTTGCCGGCCGGGATGGTGGAGCGGAGAACCGACCGGTGTCTGGGCTCGGCCGGACGCGCCCAGAGGGAAAGCGAAAGGCCGCTCCTCGCTGTCCTTCGCCCGGCTATTGCCTGGAATACGGCGTCGGGCTAGAGAACTGCCATTGATCGAGGGGGAAACGGTTTGCGCATGCTCGGGGTCGTGCTGGGTCGTGATTTCGCCCATGGTGCCACGGACCGGAGCACGGCTCTTCCGGCGACAACTCGGTGAGGCCCAGAGACCTGCAGTGATGCGCGGGCGCGCGAATTTGGCTGTTGGCCGGTCGTGCCTGCAGGGATCCTGTGCGGATTGAGGCGGTTGAGGAAACGGTGCCCGGGAATGGTTCCGGGCCGGAATGGAGGAAGACGCATGCGGGTGAAGTCCAGGTTCATCGCTTTCTCGGCGGCGCTGGTCGCCGGAACGATGCTGGGTTCGGTCGCGAGCATGGCGCAGGCGGTTGACGCCAAGCGGCTGGAAGCGGCCGACCATGACTCGAAGGACTGGCTGACCTATCACAGCTCCTACAAGGGCTATGACTACAGCGGTCTCGACCAGATCAACTCCAAGAACGTGAAGAATCTGGATGTGGCCTGGATGCACTTCCCGGGCCGCACAACGCGCGGTCTGCAGTCGATGCCCCTGGCCGTGGACGGGGTGGTCTACTACTCCTCGTCGTTCAGCCGCGTCTTCGCGATCGACGGCGCGTCGGGCAAGGTTCTGTGGAGCTACATTCCGAAGCTCGACGAAGACCTGATCGCCCGTCAGACGCACTCGCCGTACAATCGCGGCATCGCCATTGGCGACGGCCATGTGTATGTCGGCACCGTCGATGGCCGCCTGATCGCGATCGACATGAAGACCGGCCAGCCTGCCTGGGACACCAAGCTCGTCGACAGCCAGAAGCTGACGGTCGGCTTCACGGGCGCGCCGCTGTTCGTGCGCGGCAAGGTGATCATCGGCAGCCAGGGCGGCGAGTGGCCGGTTCAGGGCACCATCTTTGGCGTCGATGCCGCGACCGGCAAGCAGATCTGGTCGTTCAGCACGACCGCCGGCACCGAGGAAGCGAAGAAGTCCTGGGGCAACGACACCTGGCGCATCGGCGGCGGCGGCGGCTGGATGCCCGGCACCTATGACGCCGAGAGCAACACCGTGTGGTGGGGTACGGCGAATCCGGATCCGCTCTATGACTGGGCCGGCGCCGACGTGAAGACCCAGGGTGCTCGTCCGGGCGACAATCTCTACACGACATCGGTTCTCGCTCTCGATCCGGACACCGGCAAGCTCAAGTTCTATCATCAGGAACTGCCGCACGATAACTGGGACTTCGACAGCGCCCTCGGCGAATTCATGATGATCGACCGCGGCGGCAAGAAGTACATGGTGCACGCAAACAAGAGCGGCTTCATCTTTGTCTATGATCGCGCCAACGCCAAGGTCGAGAATGTCTGGCCGATCATGCACAACTACAATTTCGTCAAGAACATCGACCCGAAGACGGGCGAGCTGATCGGGCGTCGGGATTTCGTCGCCGGTCCGCAGCAGGAGCCGCTCTGCCCCGCGATCGCCGGTGGCGTGAGCTGGAATTCGGGGTCCTACAGCCCGAAGTCGGGCCTGTGGTACAAGGTCGGCAACGAGTGGTGCATCACCCTCGAGGTGGTGAAGACGACGCCGATCACCGAGCCGCAGGTGCAGCTCAACATCGGCGCGAACTTCAAGATGGCGCCGCCGCCCGGTGGGCAGATCTATGGCCACCTGGACGCGCGTGATCCGATCACCGGCAAGCTGAAGTGGGAAGTGAAGTACAACGCGCCGCCCACGGCCAGCGTGCTCTCGACGGCCGGCAACCTGGTGTTCCTGCCCGACGCGGCCGGCATCATCCATGCCTACGATGCCGAGACCGGCAAGGAGCTGTGGTCGCACAACGATGGCGTCGGCCATAACGGCGGCATCATCAGCTACATGGCGCACGGAAAGCAGTATATCGCGGTCGAGGCCGGCTTCGGCGGGCTCGTCGGCGACGATTACGGCGCGATGTTCGGCGAGCCGTGGAAGAGCATGCCGCGCGATGCCGGTGCGCTCGTCGTGTTCGGCCTCGGCTCCGACAAGATGGCGACGAAGTAAGTCCGATCCGGTGCAAAGGGGGGAGCGGAGCCCAGGCTCCGCTCCCCTTTACTTTTGGAGCTTCCCGAGACCGTTACGATGGCAGATATGACCCTGTTTTCTCGCGCCGCCGCGCTCGCCCTGCTGCTCGCCGCCGCCACGTTGCCGGCCCGGGCCGAGACCGGAGCCGCGCCGGCCAACGATCCCACCAAGAACGGAGAAATCCTGTTCGCCACATCCTGTGGCTGGTGCCATAGCGACGGTGGCCGCGAGGCCGGGAAGGGGCCGAAGCTCGCCGGCACGACGCGCGATGATGCGTTCATCATCAATCGGATCAAGAACGGCAAGCCGGGCGCCATGCCGGCCTGGGGCAAGGTGTTCGACGACGCGCAGATCGAGAACATCCTCCACTACATCCGCTCCTTGCCATCCAAGTGAGCGACACCACCTGACGGTTTCTGTGGAGGGATGGCGATGAAGCGTCTGTTCTCGGCGGTTATGTTGGCGGTACTCGTTGTGCAACCGGGCTCCGGCGATGCGCGTTCGCTCGAGTCGATCAAGGATCGCGGCTCCCTCGGGGTCTGCGCGCATCCGAATGCGCTGCCCTATTCGAGCCGAAAGGATGGTCTCCATGGCTTCCAGCTCGAGCTCGCCGGTGAACTCGCCAAAGCGCTGGGCGTGTCGCTGAACCCCGAATGGATCGTCGGCGGCGTCCATCGCTACCGTGCCGATTGCGACATCATCATGGATGCGATCGACGTTCCGGAAGTGCAGTCGAAAAGCCGGCTCGAACTCTCACGTCCCTATTATCACACCGGCGTCGTGCTTGCCGTTCGCCGCGGCAGCCCGATCAAGGGATGGCAGGATCTGAATTCCAATAACAAGGTCGGCGTTCTGGTGGGTTCGTACGCGGCAATGGTTCTCGGCCGCCACCATGTCGGCATCTCCACCTTCGCCTTCGAGGACGACAGCCTCGATTCCCTGGCCAAGGGCGAGGTGGATGCGGTGACCGTGAACTACGTCTCGGCCAGCTACTATAACGGCACGCACCCCGGCAGCCCGATCGAACTGCTCGGGTTCGATGAGGCGGAACCGTCGTTGGCGTGGAATGCCGCCGTCGGCATGCGCCAGCCGGATGCCGATCTGCACCGCGCCATCGATGCCGCCCTCGCGCGACTGGCCGCGGATGGCACGATCGCGCGCATCTACGGCCATTACGGCATTACGGTTCAGCCGCCGAAATAGGCGCGCGGCGCGGTGTTGACCGTCGCCCGATCGATCTCAGCTCGGGTGCCAGTCGAAGCGGCCGGCCAGCCATTGGCGCAGCGCCAGCGCCGCTTCGGGCGGCGCGGCGAGGTCGCCGACCCGGGTGATGGCTGCGGGTGCGGCCAATGGGTGAAGGTCGGCAAGCTCGACAAGCGCCGCGGCCTCGGGTGAGCGGACCGCCACGGCGCCAGCTTCCCGCCACAGGGCGATCAGTGCCGCCGGCGTCATCTGCGGCAGCGCCATGAGGAATGCCAGGCTGCAGGCCTCTGCAGCGCTGCACCAGGCCTGATAGAGCGGGCCTGAAGGGGCGGCGCCGTGCAGGCGCTGATGCAGCTCGACGAGGTTCGGCAGCCCCGGCGCCGCAGGGTCCCGCGCCGGTTGGCCGTCCGGTCCAGGCGTGCCGAAGCTGAACAGCGGTGTCGCGCCGAACCGCCCGAGATCGGCGAGCTGGGCGCTCGTCCGCGTCCCGTGCACGAACACGAGATCGACCCCGCCCTGTTCGAGCGCCTCGCGCGCCTGGCGGCCGCGCAGGCCGAAGAGGACGCTGGCTTCAATCCCGAGCAGCGAGAGCCCGAGCAGCGCGGCGACATCAGGGCCGGCGATCGACGCAGCGGCGATCCGGAGCCTCGCCCCCGGCACCAGCGACTGCACCGGCACCCGTCCGGCGATGATGCACGGGGTTGCGCCCGCCAGAAGGGGCACCCAGTGCCCCACGTCGAACTGCGCCCGCCGTTCGCCGACCAGCCAGGCCAGCGCACTCGCTCCGGGCACCATCAGCACGCTGAGCCCATCTGGAGCGGCGCGCGCCTCGAAGCGATTGGCTCCGGTCACACCATCGATGCCGCCGCTGTTGGTGCGGTCCACCTTGCTGCCGCGCGGCAAGGCCCGGGTCAGGGGGGGGAGAATCGCCGCGGCGACCCGATCGAGCGGGCCATCCTGCGGCCCCGCGATCAGGACTGTCGCGCCCTGGGCCAGCGGGCCGGATGGGCCATCGGCGGCGGCGCCATCGGCGAGCGCTTGATGGACGAGGCTGGATCGCGCGCGTGCCCGTCGCGCCATGAGGGATCCGGCCATTCCGACCAGCGCAACAGCGATGCCCGCGCGTCGCGTGAGCCCATCCAGGCGGTCGCGCCGCGCGCGGCTCATCGGCCAAACCGGCTCACGACTGGTCGCATCACTGGTCGTACGCGATCAGCGACTCGAATGGTACGTCCAGCCGTTCGCGTCCGCCCAGGAAGGTTAGTTCGATCAGTGCTGCTGCCGCCGGAACCACCGCGCCGACCTGGCGCAGCAGCGCGATCCCGGCGGCCATCGTCCCGCCGGTGGCCAGCAGATCGTCGACCACGATTACCCGCTGCCCCGGCTCGACGGCATCCGCCTGGATCTCGATCCGGTCCGTGCCATATTCCAGTCCGTAGTCGAGCGCCGTCGTTCTGCCGGGCAGCTTGCCGCGCTTGCGCAGCATGACGAAGCCACAGCCGAGCTTCAGCGCCAGCGGCGCGGCCATCAGAAATCCGCGGCTTTCAACGCCGGCGAGCATATCCGGATGGTGGGTGCGAACCACGCGGGCGAGCCGGCCCATGGCCACCTGCCAAGCGTCGGCGTGCCGCAGCAGCGTCGAAATATCGTAGAAGAGGATGCCCGGCTTGGGGAAATCAGGGATCGCCCGGATGTGATCCTTGAGGTCCATTCAGCGTTCCTCCCCACGTAGCGCTCGGTGTGGCGCTTGGCGGCCCGGCCGGAGCCGACGCCAAGTAGCCCCGCCACGACGGACGGGCGCGAGAATGGTCGGAGTGAGAGGATTCGAACCTCCGGCCCCAGCGTCCCGAACACTGTGCTCTACCAGGCTGAGCTACACTCCGGCCGAGGGGGGCGTATAGCGGCGTGCTTGCCCGAGGGCAA
>DAIDKZ010000123.1 GCA_027449745.1 Acetobacteraceae bacterium
CGCAGCCGCCAGAATTGCGTCGGTGGTCGTGTTCAGGGAGCCGTTGGCGGCGGCCAGTTCCAGGGCCGAGAGGGCCGGCAGCGCGCCGCCATCGGACGGAAGATAGAGGGTCGTTCCTGCTGGAAAGGCAGCGCCGCCGGCCACGGTCTCGGTCGCGAAGGTGGCGAGGGACGAGGACATCTGGGGTTCCCCTTCAGGTGCGATTATCACAGACTGGATTTATGAACAAACCGATAATTCAGCTACTGCTGTAGCCAATGTACTCACGTCGATTGTCTTGGTGGGTCCGCACACAATAAATCTGTTGGCATCCGTGCTCGTGGTGGAAATGGCGTGACTGCTGTGGGTCGGATCGGGCCCGGAGGCCGGCGTCAGTCCAGATCGGTGTGCCGCGCCAGCACCTCGCGCTTGCCGACATGGTTGGCCGGGCCGACGATGCCTTCCTTCTCCATCTGCTCGATCAGGCGGGCGGCGCGGTTGTAGCCGATCTGCAGATGGCGCTGGATGAAGCTCGTGCTCGCCTTGCCCTCGCGCGCGACCAGCGCCACCGCCTGGTCGAACAGCGTCCGCTCCCCCTCGCTCGCGCCGGCGAGCCCGGGCAGCGCCGCGCCGTCCTCCTCGTCCGCCTCGGTGACCTCTTCGAGATAGTGCGGCTCGCCCTGGCTGCGCAGGAAGGCGACGACGTCCTCCACCTCGCGGTCGGTGACGAAGGGGCCGTGGGTGCGGGTGATGCGCCCGCCGCCGGCCATGTAGAGCATGTCGCCCTGGCCGAGCAGCTGTTCGGCGCCCTGCTCGCCGAGGATGGTGCGGCTGTCGAACTTGCTGATGACCTGGAAGCTGATCCGGGTGGGGAAGTTCGCCTTGATCGTGCCGGTGATGACATCCACCGAGGGCCGCTGCGTCGCCATGATGACGTGGATGCCGGCGGCGCGCGCCATCTGCGCCAGGCGCTGGACGGCGGTCTCGATGTCCTTGCCGGCGACCATCATCAGGTCGGCCATTTCATCGATGACGACGACGATGAAGGGCAGGGGTTCGAGGGCGAGCGGGCTTTCCTCGAACACCGGCTTGGAGGTTTCCGGGTCGAACCCGGTCTGCACCCGCCGGGTCACCACCTCGCCGCGGGCGCGGGCCTGCTCGACGCGCTCGTTGTAGCCGCCGATGTTGCGCACGCTGAGCTGGCTCATGGCGCGGTAGCGGCGCTCCATCTCGCGCACCACCCATTTCAGCGCCGTCACCGCCTTCGCCGGCTCCGTCACCACCGGCGCCATCAGATGCGGGATGCCCTCGTAGACCGAGAGCTCGAGCATTTTCGGGTCGATCATGATCAGCCGGCACTGCTCGGGCGAGAGCCGGTAGAGCAGGCTCAGGATCATGGCGTTGACGCCGACCGACTTGCCCGAGCCGGTGGTGCCGGCGATGAGCAGATGCGGCATGCGGGCGAGGTCGGCGATCACCGGGGTGCCGCTGATGTCCTTGCCGAGCGCGAGGGCGAGGCGGCCGGAATGGCGCTGCCATTCCTCCGCGCCGAGCAGTTCGCTGAGAAACACCGTCTCGCGCTTCGCATTCGGCACCTCGATGCCGATGGCGTTGCGCCCCGGCACGGTGGCGATGCGCACCGCGGTGACCGAGAGCGAGCGGGCGACGTCGTCGGCCAGGCCGATGACGCGGGCGCTGCGGATGCCGGGCGCCGGTTCGAGCTCGTAGAGCGTCACCACCGGCCCGGGGCGGATCTCGCGGATGGTGCCCTGGACGCCGTAATCGCCGAGCACGGTCTCCAGCAGGCGGGCGTTCGCCTCCAGCGCGTCGGCGCTCGGCCCGGTGCTGGCGCGGTGCGGCGCGGCCTGGAGCAGGGCGAGGGAGGGGAGTTGCCAGCTCGCATCGCCGAGCGGCAGGGCCTCCTGCGTCGGCGGCCGGCGCGGCCGCACGGTGCGGATGGTGGGCGCCGGTGCGGCTGGCCCCGGGCGCGCCGGCGCGATGGCGTGCTCCCCAAGGTGCTCAGAGGGGCGCTCAGAGCTGCGTTCGGCGGGGGCGGGCGGCGTCTCGGCTTCGCGCGGGGGCGTGGCGGAGAACGGCCGCAGCAGGCGCGAAATCCCGGCGACCGGCAGCGGCAGCCCGTGCCAGAACAGCCGCGCCGTCCAGCGCAGCGCGGCGGCGATGCGGCGGATCAGGCGGGCGGTCCGTGCGGCGGCGGCGCGCCATTCGGCGACGGAAAGCCCCAGCGCCAGCAGGGCGAGGCAGAGCGCCAGCCCGGCGGCCAGGAGCCAGACCAGGACGACGCCGAGCGGGCCCAGCGCGGCGCGGCCGGCTGCGGCCAGATCGGCCGCCAGCATGTCACCGAGCAGGCCGCCCGGCCCGGCCGCGGTCGGCCATCGGAGCGGCGCTGCCGGCGGGCCGGACAGGAAATCGCCCGAGGAGAGCGCGCTCAGCGCGCCGATCGCGGGCAGCGCCAGCAGCAGTGCCACCAGCCGCAGCCCGACACCGCCTAGGCCCCGGCGCGCCCCGATCCGCCATGCCCAGGCCAACATGGCCAGCGCCGGCAGGGCGCCGGCGACGCCGAAGCCCTGCAGCAGTAGGTCCGAGACCAGCGCGCCCGCCGGTCCGGCGAGATTGTGCACCGCGCCGGCCGAGGCAGTGTCGAGCGACGGGTCGTGCGGGTCGTAGGTGACCAGCGCGACGATCACGGCGATGCCGGCCAGCCCGAGCATCACCCCGCCGAATTCCGCCAGGCGGCGGCGCATCTCGGCGCGCAGCCGCCCGCCCGGCCCCTGCGGACGCGATGGCGCGGTGGGCACGAAGCGCCGCAGGTCGGGTCGGGAGCGGGCGATGCTGGCCATGTCCGTGCGGTATCCGGAGCAGAGTCGGGAACCCAATGGGGAGGCGGAGTCTCGTAGACTGCCGCAATCATAGCCTGGAACGCCTTGATCACAAAGCGTCCCCTGGGTCGCGGCGCGTCCGCCGGCCGGCTTGGCGCCCATGCCGCTTCCCGGCATGATGGCCGCCGGGCCATTTCGGCCGGGCCATTTCGGAAGGGACCGCCAGCCATGGACACGCCAGCGACCGATGCTTCGACGATCGATGTCAGCGGGCTCGACACGCGCCGCATCGGCTTCGTCGGCATCGGCAATATGGGCCTGCCGATGGCCTCACGCCTGATCGCCGCCGGACACCAGGTGATTGCCCACGACCGCGACGCGGCGGCGGCGCGGGCCATCGCCGATCGCGGCGCCGAGCTCGCTGCGTCCGCCGCCGAGGTCGCGAGCGCGGCGGAACTGGTGCTCGCCAGCCTGCCGCGGCCCGAGGCGGTGCGCGCGGTGGCGCTCGGCGCCGATGGCGTGCTGGCGGGGACGCGGCGGCGTGTGTTCGTGGATCTCTCCACCACCGGCCCGCGGACGACGCGCGAGATCGCCGCCGAGCTCGCCCGGCATGGCGTCGCCATGGCCGATTCGCCGGTCAGCGGCGGCGTGGCCGGGGCGCGCGCCGGCAGCCTGGCGGTGATGCTGGCCGCGCCTGCGGCCCTGCGCGCGGCGCTGGCGCCCGTGCTCGGCGTCTTCGGCCGCGTCTTCGAGATCGGCGAGACGCCCGGTCTGGCGCAGACGATGAAGCTGGTGAACAACCTGCTCTCGGCCACCGCCATCGCCGCCACCTCGGAGGCGGTGGTGCTCGGCGTGAAGGCGGGGCTCGATCCGTTCGTGATGATCGACGTGATCAACGCCGGCAGCGGCCGCAACACCGCGAGCGCCGACAAGTTCCCGCGCTCGATCCTCAACCGGCGGTTCGATCACGGCTTCGCGCTCGGGCTGATGGCCAAGGATGTCGATCTCTGCCTCGCGGAAGCGGAGGCGCAGCATTTCCCGATGTGGATCGGCGCGGCGGTGAAGCAGATGTGGACCCACGCCCTCGGCCAGGGCGGGCCGGATCAGGATTTCACCGCCCTGATCAAGCATGTCGAGCCCTGGGCCGGCGTCACCGTCGGCCGTCAGGGCGGGCGGGACGGCGACGGGTAGAGTCTCCTTGGGTAAGGAAGGCCTACGCCGCGCGCTTTTCCAGCATCCCCTGGGCCACCAGCGTCTCCGCGATCTGCACCGCGTTCAGCGCCGCGCCCTTGCGCAGATTGTCGGCGACGCACCAGAAGGCGAGGCCGTTGGCCACCGTCGGGTCGCGGCGCAGGCGGCTGACGAACACCGCGTCCTCGCCCTGGCATTCGAGCGGGGTGACATAGCCGCCATCCTCCCGCCGGTCGACCACGCTCACCCCCGGCGCCGTGCGCAGCGCCTCGCGGGCGGCGGCGACATCGACCGGGCGCTCGAACTCGACATGCACCGCCTCGCCATGGCCGATGAACACCGGCACGCGCACGCAGGTGGCGAACACGGCGATGTCCGGATCGAGGATTTTCCGTGTCTCCACCACCATCTTCCACTCTTCCTTGGTGGCGCCGTCATCCATGAAGCGGTCGATGTGCGGGATGCAGTTGAAGGCGATTTCCTTGGTGAACTGCTCCGGCGCCGGCTGTTCGTGCACGAAGGTGGCGCGCGTGTGGTTGAACAGCTCGTCCATCGCCTCCTTGCCCGCGCCGGAGACCGACTGGTAGGTCGAGACGACGACGCGGCGGACCTTGAACCGGTCGTGCAGCGGCTTCAGCGCGACCACCATCTGGATGGTGCTGCAATTCGGATTGGCGATGATGTTGCGGGCGCGGAAGCGGGCCAGGTGATGCGGATTGACCTCCGGCACCACCAGCGGCACGTCCGGCTCCATGCGGAACTGGCTGGTGTTGTCGATGACGACGCAGCCGGCGGCGCCGGCGCGCGGGGCGTGCACGGCGGAGACGGCGGCGCCGGGGCTGAACAGGCCGATATCGACGCCGGCGAAATCGAACGTCTCCAGGTTCTGCACCTTCAGCACGCGCCTCTCGCCGAAGGAGACCTCGGTGCCGGCCGAGCGGCCGGAGGCGAGCGCGATCACCTCGTCGGCCGGAAAGCCGCGCTCGGCGACGGTCTTGAGCATTTCGCGCCCGACCGCCCCGGTGGCCCCGACGACCGCGACCCTGTAGCCCATGATCCGACCCCTTACTTGCTGAAACCGCCGCAATGCAGCAAAACCCTGCCTGCGCCAAGCGTCTTTAGGACATGACAGTTCGGCTTGGGAAGTGGGCGCCCCCAAGGTGGGTCGCCGAGGGGGGTGGGATGAGCTACGAGGCGTGGGTCGGGCGCACCGAGACGCGTGAGGATGTCGTGCCGGCGGAGCTGGTCGAGCGCCTCGCCGCCAGCCTCGGGCTGGACGCCGCCACCGCGGCGCCGGACGGGGCGCTGCCGCCGCTCTGGCACTGGACCCTGTTCCAGACCTGGGCGAAGCCGGAGGCGCTGGGCGCGGACGGCCATCCGCGGCGCGGCGGGTTCCTGCCGCCGGTGGATGATCTGCCGCGGCGCATGTGGGCCGGCGGGCGGGTCGCGTTCCACGCGCCGATCCGCATCGGCGAGCGGGTGCGGCGGGTCGGCACCATCCTCCGGGTGGAGGAGAAGTCCGGCCGCTCCGGGCGGCTCGTGTTCGTCACCGTCGGCTACGAGATCAGCACCGGCGAGGGCGTGGCGCTGGCCGAGGAGCACGACATCGTCTATCGCGGCGGCGAGGGCGCGGCGGTGAAGGCGGCCGAGGCCGCGCCCGCGCCGCCGGCCGAGGCCTTCACCCGCACCCTGACGCCCGATCCCGTGCTGCTGTTCCGCTATTCGGCGCTGACCGGCAACGGCCATCGCATCCACTACGATCTGGACTACGTCACCCGCGTCGAGGCCTATCCCGGGCTGGTCGTGCACGGGCCGCTGCAGGCGACGCTGCTGGTCGATCTGCTGCGCCGCCATCGGCCCGAGGCCCGGCTCGCGCATCTGGCCTATCGCGGCCAGCGCGCGGCCTTCGGCGGCAACGCCCTGACGCTGGTGGGTATCCCGATGGCCGGGGTTGTGCGACTTGAGACGCGCGACCATCTCGGCGCCATATGCATGAGCGCGGACGCGACCCTTCGGTGAGCCGGGGCGGTGGCGGGTAAGGAGAGGCGATGGCTTTCTTGACGGAGCAGGTTCCCGCGCGCGGCGTGCCGCAGGCGGTTCTGGCCGAGGGTGTCGCCGGCGTGCGCCGCGTTGTCGCGGCCAACCCGGGACCGATGACCTATCACGGCACCAACACCTATCTGATCGATACCGCCGACGGCCTCGTCGTGCTCGACCCGGGACCGGACGATGCCGCGCACGTCGCCGCTGTGATCGCCGCCACCGGGGGCAAGGTCGCCTACATCCTCCTCAGCCATACCCACCGCGACCATCTCGGCGCCACCGCCGCGCTCAGGGCGGCGACCGGGGCGCCGACGGCGGGCTACCGGATCAGCGGCGACGCGGACTTCGTGCCCGACATCCCCCTCGACGACGGCGACGAGATCGCCGGCCTCGTCGCGGTCCACACGCCCGGCCACGCGAGCGATCATCTCTGCTTCGCGCGCAGCGACGGCGTGCTGTTCAGCGCCGACCATGTCATGGCCTGGTCCACCTCCGTCGTCAGCCCGCCGGGCGGCGACATGGGCGCCTATTTCGCCAGCCTGCGGCGGCTGCTGACGCGCGAGGACGGCGTCTATCTCGCCGGCCACGGCCCGGCCCTGACCAGCCCGACCGGGTTCGTGCGCGATCTGCTCACCCATCGCGTGATGCGCGAGGGGGCGATCGCGGCGGCGCTGCGCGACGGGCCGGCGGATACGTTCGCGCTGATGGACCGGCTCTACTCGAAGCTCGACCCGCTGCTGCGCCGCGCCGCCGAACGCAACGTGCTGGCACATCTGCTCAAGCTCCAGGCCGAGGGACGCGCCCGCCAGGAGGGCGCACTTTGGCTCGCGGCATGACCGCGCCGGTCGGCCCGCGCATGGTGCGGTTGCCGCCGGCCTGATAGGGTTCAGGGATGATCATCACCAGTGCTTCCATCCGTCGCGCCGCCGTCCTCGTGGTCTCCCTGCTCACCGCGTGCGCGAGCTCCCATGCCGCGGACCCGCGCGAGTCCGGCACCGTCTACGGCGATTTCCTCGCCGGCAGCTTCGCCGCCGGGCGGGATGATTTCGCCACCGCCGCGAGCGCGCTGCTGCAGGCGGCGGCCGAGGATCCGCAGAGCGACGAGGTGGTCCAGCAGGCGTTCCTGGCCGCCCTGCTCGATGGCCGGCCGGAGGCGGTTTCCCTCGCCGCGCGCCTGCCCGGGCACGTCGCCGCGCAGATGGTTCTCGCCGACGACGCGGCGCGGAAGGGTGAGTGGGAGCGGGCGATCACGCGCTATGACGCGCTGCCGCACGAGGGCGTGGCGCTCACCCTGCAGCCGCTGCTCGTCGCCTGGGCCGAACAGGGCGCCGGCCACACCGATGCAGCGATGGCGACGCTGCGGCCCTACATGCAGGGCAAGCAGCTGCGCGCGGTCTACGCCCTGCATGCGGCGCTGATCGCCGACATCGCCGGGCGCGAGGCGGAGGCGCAGGAGTTCTACGAGGCGGCCGCCGCCGAATACGGCCCGGCCAATCTCCGCCTCGCCCAGATCCTGGCGAGCTGGGCGGCGCGGCAGGGCCGCGTGGACCGCGCCCGGCAGATGCTGCAGGGGCTGGCCGATACCGGCGACCCCGTCGGCACCGTCGTGCCGGCCCTGCTGGCCCACCCCGAGACCCGCGCCGTGGCCTCGCCCGCCGATGGCATCGCCGAGGCCTATCTGGCCCTGGCCGCGACCATGACCCAGCAGGGCGACCGTAATTTCGGCCTCGTCCTCGGCCGCCTCGCGCTCGATATGCGCCCCGACCTCACCGCCGCCCGCCTCCTGCTCGCCGACAGTCTGGCCGGCGCGCATCAGCCCGTGTTCGGGCTGCGGCTGCTGGCCAAGGTGCCGGCCGACGACCCGCTGATCGCCCTGGTCGATCTGCGCCGCGCCGCGCTGCAGAACCAGGCCGGACAGACGGACGCCGCCATCGCGCTGTTGCAGCGGCTGATCGCCGCCGATCCCGCGCGCTCGGAGGCGGCGAACGAGCTCGGCGACATTCTGCGCGAGCAGGGCAAGTTCACCGAGGCGGTGGCCGCCTACGACATCGCGGTCGCCCGCATTCCGCGCCCGCGTCCGGGCGACTGGCCGCTGTTCTTCGCCCGCGGCATCACCGAGGACCGGCTGCATCACTGGGATGCGGCGCAGGCGGACCTCGAGCGCGCGCTGCAGCTCTCGCCGAACGAGCCCTTCGTGCTCAACTACCTCGCCTATTCCTGGGCCGAGCAGGGGCGCAATTTGCCCGAGGCGCGGCGGATGCTGGAGCAGGCGATGCGGCAGCGGCCGGATGACGGCGCCATCATCGACAGTCTCGGCTGGGTCCTGCTGCGCGGCGGCGACGCCCGCGAGGCGCTGCGCCTGCTCGAACGCGCGGCGGAATTGCAGCCCGAGGATGCCACCATCAACGGCCATCTCGGCGATGCCTACTGGGCCGACGGCGCCAAGCTGCAGGCCGCCTATCAATGGCGGCTGGCGTTGTCGCTGAAGCCGGATGCCGAGGAGGTGCCGCGGCTGGAGGCGAAGCTGAAGGAGGCCGAGGTCGCCCTCGGCGCCGCGGCGCCCGCCACGCCGACCGCGCACTGAGCCGCGCGCGTCCTTCGGCTTCGGGATCCGCGATGAGCGTCCATGCCAGCGGCCGCGCCGAACTGGCGCCGGCGAAGGTCAATCTGTTCCTGCACGTGCTCGGCCGCCGCGCGGACGGCTATCACGAGCTCGACAGCCTCGTCGTCTTCGCCGCGATCGCCGATCGGCTGAGCGCGGCGCCGGGCTCCGCGCTGGCGCTGGAGATCGTTGGGCCGCAGGCGGCATCGCTCGCGCCCGCGGCGGACAATCTCGTCCTGCGCGCCGCCCGCGCGCTGCCGGCGCCGCCGCCGGCGCTGCGCTTCACGCTG
>DAIDKZ010000124.1 GCA_027449745.1 Acetobacteraceae bacterium
GCCGGCAGATGCGTCAGGTAGTAGACCTCCGGGTTGAACACCTGCGTCCCCGTCGCCGCCTCGACCCAGCCCTGGATGGTGCGGATGTTGTGGCAGAAGACGACGCCGAGCGCGGTGCCGGTGAGCGTGCCGGTGATCCCGACCGAGGCGCCGCACATCAGGAAGATGCGCATCACCGCCCCCTGGCCGGCGCCGATGGTGCGCAGCACGGCGATGTCGCGCGTCTTGTCCTTGACCATCATGATCAGCGAGGAGACGACGTTGAACGCGGCGACCAGGATGATCAGGGTCAGGATCAGGAACATCACGTTCTGCTCGACCTGAACCGCGGCGAAGAAGCTGTCGTTGCTGTGCTGCCAGTCGACGATGCGGATCGGCAGGTCGCCGAGCGCGTCGCGGATCGCGTCGCTGACCTCGCCGACGCGCAGCGGATCGCGCACCCGCACCTCGATCTGCGTCACCGCGCCCTTGGACTGGAAGAAGATCTGCGCGGCCTGCAGCGGCAGGAACACATAGTTGCTGTCGTATTCGTTGAGTCCGACCTGGAAGATGGCGACCACCTTGTAGGCACGCACGCGCGGTACGGTGCCGAAGGCGGTCGCTGCCCCCTGTGGGGAGACCAGCGTGAGCGAATCGCCGATGCGCAAGCCAAAGCGCTGGGCCAGGCCGACCCCGATGGCGATGGCATCCTCGCCGGTGAAACCATCGAGCGAGCCGGCGCGGATGTTGCGGCTGACAGCGCTCAGGGCGCGCAGATCGGCCGGCGCGATGCCGCGGACGAGACCGCCGGTGCCGCCCCGATCGGTGGTCAGCAGCGCCTGGCCATCGACCACCGGCACCGCCGAGACGACACCGCCCATGGCATGCAGCCGTGCCACCAGCGCATCATAGTCGCGCAGCGGCGCACCCTCGGCATAGATGCCGAGATGGCCGTTGAGGCCGAGGATGCGGTTGAGCAGATCGACCTTGAATCCGCCCATGACGCTCATGACGATGATCAGCGTGGCGACGCCGAGCGCGATGCCGACGAGGGAGAACCCAGCGATCACCGACACGAACCGCTCGCCGCGCCGCGCGCGCAGATAGCGGCCGGCGACCATGCGCTCGAAGCTGTTGAACATGCTCAGCCCAGCCGCGCCAGCGCCTCGTCGAGGGTGAGGTCCGCGCGTTCGCCGCTGGCCCGGCGCTTGAGTTCCACCCGGCCGGCGGCCGCGCCGCGCGGCCCGACGATGATCTGCCACGGGTGGCCCATGAGATCGGCGTCGGCGAACTTCACCCCGGCGCGGTCGGCGCGGTCATCGTAGAGCACACCGGTGCCGAGCCGGCCGTAGAGCTCGTCGCAAACCCGGTCGCAGCCGGCGTCGCCGGGCTTGAGGTTGAGAATGACGGCGCGGAAGGGGGCGACGCTGTCCGGCCAGATGATGCCCTGCGCGTCGTGCGAGGCCTCGATGATGCCGCCGACCAGACGGCTGACGCCGATGCCGTAGCTGCCCATCTCCGGATGCAGCGGCGCGCCGTCCGGGCCAGCCACCGCGAAACCCATCGAGGCGCTGTATTTGGTGCCGAAATAGAAAATATGCCCGACCTCGATGCCGCGACCCTCGCGCCGGTCGACTTCCGGCACGCGCTGCCAGGCGGCGGCGTCATGCTTCTCGTCGGTGGCGGCGTAATGCGTGGTCATCAGCGCGGTGAACCGGGCGAGATCGCTGTCCGAGGCGTGATCGAACGAACCGCCCGAATAGTCGATCGCCTCGAAGGCGGCGTCGTAGAAGACCTGGCTCTCCCCGGTCGGGGCCAGGATGATGAATTCGTGACTGAGGTCCCCGCCGATCGGCCCGGTCTCGGCCTGCATCGGGATCGCCTTCAGCCCCAGGCGCTGAAAGGTGCGCATATAGGCCAGCATCATCTGCCGGTAGCTGCGCACCGCGCCCGGATGGTCGAGGTCGAAGCTATAGGCATCCTTCATCAGAAACTCGCGCCCGCGCATGACGCCGAAGCGCGGCCGCACCTCATCGCGGAACTTCCACTGGATATGGTAGACCGACTGCGGCAGCTCGCGATAGGAGCGCACCGACTGGCGGAAAATGTCGGTGATCATCTCCTCGTTGGTCGGCCCGTAGAGCAGCTCGCGATCGTGGCGGTCGCGGATGCGCAGCATCTCCTTGCCATATCCGTCATAGCGCCCGCTTTCACGCCACAGCTCCGCCGGCTGGATGGTCGGCATGAGCAGCTCCTGGGCGCCGATCGCGTCCTGCTCCTCGCGCACGATGCGGGCGATGTTGTTGAGCACGCGCAGCCCGGCGGGCAGCCAGGCATAGATGCCGGCGGCGGTCTGGCGCACCAGACCGGCGCGCAGCATCAGCCGATGCGAGGCAATCTGCGCCTCGGCCGGGGTTTCCTTGAGCGTTGGGATCAGGCAGCGGGAGAGGCGCATCGGCGATGGCATCCAGAATGGGGGCAAGAGGGGAGGGCAGGGGCGGACGCACCCTACAGGCGCCCGCGCCAGGCCGGAAGCCCGGCCGCGAGTCGTGCCGACCGGGTCGATTGTGCATTGCACAAGATGGCGTCGGATCACAAGTTCGTGAGGCCACGGCCGAATCCGGTCAGACCAGGGTGACTTGGCGGGCAAGCCGCTGTAACAAGCTGTTGCTTCACGTTGCCGAGGGGAAAGACCCGGGCGCGAGCCAAGTTTGGGGAGGAGACAGGCTTGGCGCGGCAGGAAGGGGGCGATCCTCCTCCTGCCGTTTTAGCGTACGGACAGGCACAGCCGGCACCAGACGGGCGCGCAGGCGCCGGCCGAGCCGGGCGTTCAGAATCCGAACATGTGGTCGAGCGAGAAGCCGCCGCCGGCCGCGTTCATCAGCCCGTGATAGCCGAACAGGCGGCAGGTCGTGTCGCGGACGATCACGTAGCCGCCCTCGCCGGCAGCGCGGAGCGCTTCGGCTCCGAACACCGCATCTGCGAACACCAGCGCCGAGCCCGAGCAGGGGATCGCCAGCGGCGAGTCCGCCAGCGGCCGGCCGGCAGCGTCATGCAGCACCAGCCGGGTCTCGGACTGCGCCCGCCACGGCGCCGAGGCCGGATAGATCAGCAGCGTGAAGGCCCGCAGGCCCTCGCCGCCGAGACGCAGGAAGAGCCGCGTCGAGAGGCCCGGCGGCGGGCCGGAATAGGATTGCGGCTCGTCCTTGTAGGTCAGCAGCGTGTTGAACATGTGGGCGCCGAAACTGGTCTCGGCCTCGTGGCCGGACTGCCGCTCGGTGCAGCGGACGAGCGCGTGCAGCCAGCCATCCGCCTCGCCGCCGTCGCGGAAATCATAGACGAGCTCGGCATGGCCGCCGGCCGCCAGCGCGTCGGGGGCGAGCAGCGCGTCGAGATCGATGGCGCAGGCATGGTCGCGCGCCAGCCGCCCGATGGCATGGGCCGCGACCCGCTCCCCGGCCGGATCGAACACGTCCAGCCGCAGCGGCAGCGAGCGCTGCGTCGTCGCCATCGGCGTCGGCAGCACCACGGTGCGGAAGCGCGTGCGCGGCAGCACCGGGAAGGGCAGCAGGAAGCCGCGCCCGAGCCCCGCCGGCAGGGCGGCGATCGCCGGGTCGGGGGCGAGATCGGTGCGCTCGACATTGACATGGGCGATGTGCGTCCGACCCGCGCGCACCACCTCGTAGCGCGGGCGCACCACGTGCTGCCCGGCGTTGAGCTCGATCTGCGCCGGCCAAGCCAGGCCGGGCAGGAGCGCGGCGCAGTCGATCGCGACCGAGGCGAAGGGAGGGACCGCGTGCGGCCAGGCCACCGTCGCCTCCGCGCCCATGCGCCCGAGCGCGACGGCGCCGGGCGGGATCGGCACGGCGTGGCTGTTCTGCAGCCACAGCAGGACGCGCTCGTCCGGCCGCGGCGCCGGCAGGCCGGCATACAGCGCGGCGGGCCAGGCGTTGGCGTCGTGGGTGCAGGAGAGACTGGCGCCGGCGGCCCTACCCGGCGCCGTGGCAGGAGCCCCGCGCGCGCTGGCATGGGTATCGAGGGCGTATTTGACCACGTCGTGCCCGGCCGCGCCGATGGCGTGAAGGAAGAGCTGGCCGGTGAAGGCCGGCAGGGCGAAGCGGCGGCGGACAACGGCACTGTCGATGACGATGCCGGCCCCGTCGCCGGCGACCGGCTCCTCCCACGTCGCCAGAACCCGGCCGTCGGCGTCGAACAGGCGCAGCCAGAGCCGGATCGCGCCGGCACCGTAGCCGGACCAGTAATTGGCGGTGACGAGGCGGGTCGAGAGCCCGTCGGCGTCGCGGAAGAAGGCGAAATTGGTGGCGAAGTTGAGCCGGTCGAGATAGCGCGCCGGGTTGGTCAGCATCGCCGCGGGCAGCCGCGCCGCATCCAGGGTCGCGAGTTCGGCGCCCGCCGGCAGCAGCGGCGCCAGGCGCGCGGCGAGGCGCGCGGCGTCGAAGGCGGCGACGAGCACGCTGGGCGCGCGCGTTGCCGCCAGCTCGGTGAGCGGACGGGTGACGCCGCCGGCGAACGGCCGGCCGATCGCCCGCACGTCCTGGACGAAGACATCGGCCGGTGGCGGCAGGCCCGGCGTCAGCGCAGCCAGCGCCGGCAGGATGCCGTCCGGATCCACCACCGCGACCGGCCCGCGCGCGGCCAGGCGCGCCGCCAGCCCCGCCAGCGCCTCCGCGGCCAGCGGATGGGCGAGCGCCTTGTAGAGCACGTTGCCGCCCTGCTTCTGGTCGAACGTCTCGATCGGCAGCATCGCGCCCCCCTCAGATGCCGAGCCGCCGGCGCAGCTCGCGCGCTGCCGCCGGGGTATCATCGATCGCCGCGACCGGCCAGAGATCGAGCCGGCCGCCGAACCAGCGCACGCGCTGCTCGTCGAGCAGGCCCTGGATGAACAGGCGCTGGCGCCGCGAGCGCCCCGGCAGGGCGGCGATCAGCACCGGCGCGCGGGTCGCCACCGCCTCGGAGATCATCGAGACGCTGTCCATGGTGGCGACGATGGCGTCGGCGTGGGCGAGCAGGCCGAAATACGGGTTCTCGCCGCTGCCGTCCCAGATCATCGCCCCGCGCGGCGTCAGCGCCTCGCGCAGCGCGGCCACCGCCTCCGGCGCGGTGCGCCGCGACGGCGTGAGGACGAGCCCGACCCGGTCACGGTCCATCATCTCGGCGAGCGAGGCGGCGAGCTCCCGGGCGACGCGCGCATCGAGCCGGTAGCGCCCGTTGCTGCCCCCCACCAGCACGGCGACCAGAGGGCGCGGCAGGGCGGCGAAGGCGCCAGCCCAGCGCGCCGCCGCCTCGGCCAGACGCGCCGGCGTGACGCGATGCAGCGCGGTGCGGGTAACGACGACATTGGCGCCGTCGAGTTCGTCATGGCGGGCGGCGAAGATCACGTCGAAGCGGCGCGGATCCATGCGCGGATGCTGGACCTGCGCCACCGCCCGCCCTCGCCGGCGCAGCGCCGCGCCCACGGCCGCGCCGACACCGCCGCAGCCGATGATGACCTCGGGCAGCGGCGGCGCCAGGAGATCGTCCGGCACCGCCGCCAGCGGCGCCGGCCAGACCCGGGCGGGCAGAAAGCGCCAGGGCAGGCCCGGGCGCAGCGGCCGCAGGGCCGCAGCGAGATCGGCCGCTTCGGCCAGGCCCATCGCCTGCGCCTGCAGCCCGGCATAGGGCTCGCTGAGAATCCACGCGTGCGGCGGGGGCGGCGGGGCGGCGTCCATCCGCCGGCTTTTCCGCTCCCCGCCCGGCCGGGTCAATGCTGCCCCTTGACGCCGGCGACGGCATGGGCCATCTCGACGAAATCAGGACCGTTGCGGTCCCCTTATCCCCCTGACCCCGCTCGGAACCCGCCGCGCGGATGTCGTGCCTGTCGATCGAACCGGCGCAGGAGGCTGGCGCGCACGCTCATGCTGAGGCTGTCGAAACTGACCGACTACGCCGTCGTCGTGATGGTGCGGCTCGGCCGAGGCGAAGCGGTGCAGACCTCGCCCTGCATCGCCGCCGCCACCGGCGTGCCTGAACCGACCGTGGCCAAGGTGCTGAAAATCCTCGCTGCCGCCGGCCTCGTCGCCTCCCATCGCGGCGCCCGCGGCGGCTACCGGCTGGTCCGTCCGCTCGACGCGGTGCCGATCGCCGACATCATCGCCGCCATCGACGGACCGATCGCGCTCACCGCCTGCGTCGATGGCGGGACCAGTTGCGAGGCCCAAGGGCTCTGCCCGATGCGCGGGCGATGGGACCCGGTGAACCGGGCCATCGAGGCCGCGCTCGCCGGCATCACGCTCGCCGACATGGCGGATCCGGGCCTGAGCTTCGCCGCGCCCGTCGAGGCGGCGGCGCTGGGTCCGCTGGCGCTGCCGCTGCCCGCACTCCACGTCGCCGAATAGGCGCCGCTCCGCGCCGTCACGAAGGGTCCGTCATGCAAGCCGCCGCCGACACCGCCGATCCCGTGCAGGCTCTCACGCAGTCCGGCTACAAATGGGGATTCGCCACCGACATCGAGACCGAACTGGCGCCGAAGGGGCTCAACCCCGACATCATCCGCCTGATCTCGGCCCGCAAGAACGAGCCCGCCTGGCTGCTCGAATGGCGGCTCAAGGCCTATGCGGCGTGGCTGGCGATGGCGGAGCCGCACTGGGCGATGCTCGCCTACCCGCCGATCGACTACCAGGATCTACACTACTACGCCGCGCCGAAGCGCAAGCCCGGTCCGCAGAGCCTCGACGAGGTCGATCCCGAGCTGCTGCGCACCTATGAGAAGCTCGGCATTCCGCTGCGCGAGCGCGCCATTCTCGCCGGCGTCACGCCCGAGGAAGGAAGCCGCCAGGTCGCGGTCGACGCGGTGTTCGACAGCGTCTCCGTGGCGACCACGTTCCGCGAGACGCTGGCCAAGGCGGGCGTGATCTTCTGCCCGATCAGCGAGGCGGTGCGCGAACATCCCGAGCTCGTGCAGCGCTATCTCGGCAGCGTCGTGCCGACGGGCGACAATTACTTCGCGGCGCTGAATTCGGCGGTCTTCACCGACGGCAGCTTCGTCTTCGTGCCCAAGGGCGTGCGCTGCCCGATGGAGCTCTCCACCTATTTCCGCATCAACGCGCGCAACACCGGCCAGTTCGAGCGCACGCTGATCATCGCCGAGGACGGCGCGCAGGTGAGCTATCTGGAGGGCTGCACCGCGCCGCAGCGCGACGAGAACCAGCTGCACGCCGCCGTGGTCGAGCTGGTCGCGCTCGACGACGCGCAGATCAAATATTCCACCGTGCAAAACTGGTATCCCGGCGACGCCGAGGGCCGCGGCGGGATCTACAATTTCGTCACCAAGCGCGGCGCCTGCCGCGGCGCGCGCAGCCGCATCTCCTGGACCCAGGTCGAGACCGGCAGCGCCATCACCTGGAAATATCCCTCCTGCATCCTTCAGGGCGAGGACAGCGTCGGCGAGTTCTATTCGGTGGCCCTGACCAACCACCGCCAGCAGGCCGATACCGGCACCAAGATGATCCATATCGGCCCCCGCACGCGCTCGACGATCGTCTCCAAGGGCATCAGCGCCGGCCAGTCCAACAACACCTATCGCGGCCTGGTGCGGATCCAGCCGAAGGCGTCCGGCGCGCGCAGTCACACCCAGTGTGACAGCCTGCTGATCGGCGAGGCGTGCGGCGCCCACACCGTGCCCTACATCGAGAGCCGGAATGCCTCGGCCAAGGTCGAGCACGAAGCCACCACCTCGAAGATCGACGAGGACCAGCTGTTCTACTGCCGCCAGCGCGGATTGTCGCAGGAAGACGCGGTCGGCCTCATCGTCAACGGATTCTGCAAGGACGTGCTGAAGGAGCTGCCGATGGAGTTTGCCGTGGAGGCGCAGAAGCTGCTGGCCGTCAGCCTCGAAGGCTCGGTCGGGTAAAGGACGAACGCATGCTAGAGATCACCGGACTCGCCGCCGCCATCGACGGCAAGAACATCCTCCGCGGCATCGACCTGACCCTGCCGAAGGGCGAGGTGCACGCCATCATGGGGCCGAACGGCTCCGGCAAGTCCACCCTCTCCTACGTCCTTGCCGGGCGCGACGGCTACGCGGTGACGGCCGGAACGGCGCGGCTGGACGGCGCCGACCTGCTGGCGATGACGCCGGACGCGCGCGCCGCCGCCGGCCTGTTCCTGGCCTTCCAGTATCCGGTGGAGCTGCCCGGCGTCGGCAATGCGAACTTCCTGCGCACGGCCTTGAACGCACAGCGGCGCGCGCGCGGCGAGAGCGAGCTGGACGCGGTG
>DAIDKZ010000125.1 GCA_027449745.1 Acetobacteraceae bacterium
CACCGAATGGCCGCGCTGGGCGGCATGAAAGCGCGCCGCGGCGGCCCGGCCGGCGGCGCGCAGCCGGGCGGCGCGCGCATCGCGGACCGGGCCCGGAAGCTGCGGCATGCGCGCCGCCGGCGTGCCAGGTCGGGCGCTGTAAGGGAACACATGCAGGTAGGGCAGATCCGCCGCCTCGATGAAGGCCAGCGTCTCCTCGAACAGCGCCTCGGTCTCGGTCGGGAAACCCGCGATGAGGTCGGCGCCGACGGCGATGCCCGGACGCAGCGCCCGGGCGCGCGCGATCACCTCGGCGGCGCCGGCGCGGGAATGGCGCCGCTTCATCCGCTTGAGGATGAGGTCGCTCGCCGCCTGCAGCGATAGATGCAGATGCGGCATCAGACGCGGCTCACTCTCGATCAGACTCCACAGATCCTCGTCGATCTCGGCCGGATCGAGCGAGGACAGCCGCAGGCGCGGGAGGTCCGGCACCAGGGCGAGCAGTCGGCGCAGCATCTGCCCGAGCGTCGGCCGCCCGGGAAGGTCGGGCCCGTAACTCGTGAGATCGACGCCGGTCAGCACCAGTTCCCGGAAACCCCGCGCCAGGAGGGCCCGCGTCTGCTCGACGATGACGCCGATCGGCACCGAGCGCGAGGGTCCGCGTCCCTGCGGGATGACACAGAAGGTGCAGCGATGGTCGCAGCCCTGCTGGACCTGGACAAAGGCGCGCGCACGTCCGGCGAACTCGGTGACGAGATGGGTCGCGGTCTCCCGCGCCTGCGCGATATCGCCGACGCCGCCGGGCGCACCCTCCTCCCAGCTCTCGGCGCGCAGCTTCTCGGCATTGCCCAGCACCCGCTCGACGCCGGGCAGTGCCGCCCAGCGCGCCGGATCGATCTGCGCGGCGCAGCCGGTGACGACGATGCGCGCCCCGGGCCGCGTGCGGGCGATGCGGCGGATGGTCTGGCGCGCCTGGCGTTCGGCTTCCGCCGTGACGGCGCAGGTATTGACGATGACCGTATCGGCCAGCGCCGCGGCGTGCGCGCGCATGACCTCGCTCTCATAAGCGTTGAGGCGGCAGCCGAAGGTGATGATCTCGGCGCTCATGCGGGATAGGAAGCGAGATCGAGCCGGCCGCTGAAAGCCGTTGCGACCGGCCCGGTCATCAGCACGTGCTCGTCCGCCCGCCACTCGATGATCAGCTCGCCGCCGTCGAGCACCAGCGTCGCGCGTCGCCCGGCGAGGCCGCGCCGGTGCGCATTGACCAGCGCCGCGCAGGCGCCGGAGCCGCAGGCCAGCGTCAGGCCCGCGCCGCGCTCCCAGACCCTGAGGCGCAGCCGGCCGGAGGCGAGAATCTGAACCACGCCGATATTGGCCCGTTCGGGAAAGAGCGGATCATGTTCGAGACGCGGCCCCAGCGTGGCCAGCGGCACCGCGTCGAGATCGGGCACGAAGAAGGTCGCGTGCGGGTTGCCCATGGAGCAGGCGGCCGGGTCGGCCAGCGGCGGCACGGCGAGGTCGAGATGCAGTGTGTCCATCGGACCGGCCAGCGGGATGTCCTGCCAGTCGAGCCGTGGGCGGCCCATGTCGACGGTGATCAGCCCGTCGACACGCCGCTCCGCGGCGAGCAGGCCCGCATCGGTGCGGATATGCTGGATGGCGCGTCCGCTCTCGGCGAACAGCAGCTCGGCAACGCAGCGCGTGGCGTTGCCGCAGGCGCCGGCCACCGAGCCATCGGCGTTGAGGATGCGCATGCCGACATCGGCGCCGTCCCCGCCGGGGCTGATGACGATGATCTGGTCGCAGCCGATGCCACGATGGCGGTCGGCGACGGCGGCGGCGCGCGCCGGACTGAGGTCGAGCCGGTCCGCCCGCTCGTCGAAGACGACGAAATCGTTCCCGAGCCCGTGCATCTTGACGAAGCGCGCCGACATGCGCGGCTTATAGTCGGGCGGCGGGGGCAGCGGGAAGGGACGTTCTTGCAAGCCACCCACCCCGCCGCTATAAGCCGCGCCTTGCTCGCGCGCCCGGGCCCGTTGGGGCATGCCCGGCCGCAGCACCCGCCCACCAAGCGAGATTCGCGCGGTCGCGGGAGCGCCACCAGCCGGGGAAACCCGGCGGCGCCGGAACGAAAGGAGACAAAATGCCCAAGATGAAGACCAAGTCGTCGGTGAAGAAGCGCTTCAAGATCACCGCGACCGGCAAGGTTCTCGCCGGTCCGGGGAAGAAGCGGCACAACCTCATGGCGCGCTCCCAGAAGGTGAAGCGCGCCAATCGCGGCAGCCAGGTGCTGACCCATGCTGACGGGCTGACCGTCAAGCAGTGGGCGCCCTACGGCCTGAACTGAGGGAGGGCGACCCATGGCACGCGTCAAGCGGGGCGTCACCACGCACGCCCGTCACAAGAAGGTTCTCGACCAGGCCAAAGGCTATGTCGGCCGGTCATCGACGAATTACCGCATCGCGCTGGAGCGGGTCGAGAAGGCGCTGCGCTACGCCTATCGCGACCGGCGGGTGAAGAAGCGGGAATTCCGCGCCCTTTGGATCCAACGCATCAACGCCGCGGTCCGCGAACACGGTCTCACCTATTCGAAGTTCGTCGCCGGGCTGAAGCAGGCCGGGATCGAGATCGACCGCAAGGTGCTGGCCGCTATCGCCTATGATGATGCGGCGGCGTTCGCCGAGATCGTCAAGGCGGTGCAGGCCGCGCAGGCCGCGCAGGGCTGAGCGGGGGTTAGGCCAGGGGCTTCGCCCCTGGACCCCACCAAAGGCGAAGCCTTTGGAATCCATTACTATCGTAATGGGGTCCGGGGCCTCCCGGCCCCGGCGGGTCTGGGCCGAGCCCAGCCTTGCTCTCCCGCGGAGGGCCCGGAATGGACGATCTGGCAGCACTGAAACACGCCACCGAAGCCGCGCTGGCGGCGGCTTCGGACTTGCGCGCCTGGGACGCGGTGCGGGTCGGCGTTCTCGGCAAGAGTGGCAGCCTCACGGGCCTGCTCAAGGCGCTCGGCCAGGTGCCCGCCGAGCAACGGCGCGAGCGCGGGGCCGCGGTCAACCGCCTGCGCGACGAGCTCGCGGCC
>DAIDKZ010000126.1 GCA_027449745.1 Acetobacteraceae bacterium
TACCAGGGCGACAGCGCGGCGACGACGGCCTGGGGCACCATCAGCGCGGCGGCGATGATCAGCGTCGCGTCCATCCCGGCGCGGCGTGTCATCTCCCCGCCGACCAGTTGCAGCATCGCCGCGGTCGCCAGCTGATAGAGCGCGGCGCAGGTCGCGATGCCGAGCAGGCGCGGATCGGCGAGCAGGCGCTGGGGCGGGCGGGCGGGCTTGCCGGGCGCGCTCGCCACCGGCAGGCGCTGGCGCATCGGGTGAATGCGGTCGATCAGGAACAGGGCCGGCAGCCCGAGCAGGGCGGCGAACAGGAACACCGCGCGGTCGGAGGCATAGGTGCCGACGATCCCCATCGCCGCCGCCGCGGTCCCGTAGCCGAGCGAGGTCCAGCGCGCGTTGCGTCCCAGCCGCTCGGCAACCTCGTGGCGGCTGACGAGGGCGACGCTGATCGCGGCGATCGCCGGCACCTGCACCGAACTGGCCAGCGAGTGCAGCACCTGCCCGGTCAGCACCGGCAGCGGCGCCGGCCAGAGCGCCAATGCCAGGGCGCTCAGGCTGATGGCGAACACGGCGAGCGCGAGCGGGCGCTGCTTGCGCTGCGCATAATCCACGATCGCGCCGCCGGGGACCTGGCTGACCAGCCCGGCGATGGCGCCGACGCTGAGGGCGATGCCGATCTGGCCCTGGGTCCAGCGATGCTCGGTGAGATAGACGGCGATGAACGGGCCGAACCCCGCCTGCATGGCGGCGATGAAGAAGTTCAGCCAATCGAGCGCCGGAATGGCGACGCTGCGCGCCGGCGCGGCCGGGTCCGCGGCCGGCGCGACGAGGGGGCGCTCGGGCGAGGAGGCCGCCACGGCGGGACTAGGGCTTGCCCGGTGCGGCCGGCCCGGGCTGCGCTGGCGGCCCAACCTGCGGCGGCGGTCCCGGCGGCGGGCGCGGCGCGGCGCGGGGCTTGGCAACCGCCGACATGCCGCCGGTCTCGCGATATTCCGGCGCGTCGCGGATCTGGTCGGGTGTGAGGTCGCAGTCGATCACCGCCTCGCCATCCTTGCCCGGCTTGAAGTGCAGCGCTTCCCAGACCACCGCGACGCGGCGGTTACCTACGCCGAGGAAGCCGCCGAAATCGATCACCGCCGCGCGCGGCCGCCCGGACTGGTCGACGACGACGTCGACGATGTGGCCCATCTCCTTGCCGTCCGCGCCATGAACGGTCTCGCCGAGCACGCCTGAGACGCTGCCCGCCGGCATCTGCAGCATGCCGGTGCCGGGCGAGGCGGCCGACCCGTCCCCCGCCGGCGTCTCGCCCGCGAAGGCCGGCGAGATCAGCAGCGCCAGGGCGAGAAGTGCCGCCCTCATGGGCTCACCGCGCGGAGCGCCGCCGGCCGGGCGCCGGTGAGGTCGAGCAGCTGCCGCGCCGAGGTGCGGAATACGTGCGTGGGCGAACCGGCGGCGGCCCAGAGCGGATCGAGCGCCAGCAGGTCCTCGTCCAGCCAGGCCAGCGGCGACCTGAGATGGCCGATGGGGGCGACGCCGCCGATGGCGAAGCCGGTGACCGCGCGCACCCAGGCGGCATCCGGCCGCTCGACCGCGGCCCCCGCGAGCGCCGCCAGCTTCACCGGGTCCACCCGGTTGATCCCGGAGGCAAGGACCAGCACCGGCTGCCCCCCGGCGCGGAAGATCATCGACTTGATGATCTGCGCCACCGTGCAGCCCATGGCGGCGGCCGCCTCGGCGGCGGTGCGGGTGCTCGCCGGGGCGGCGACGATGGTGTCGGCATGGCCCGCGGCGTGCAGCGCCTGGCGCACGCGCTCGACCGATCCTGCCGCGCCCGGCGGGGGCGTTTCCGGTTTCCTGGACACGGCGCGATCATGCCGGGTTTCCCCGCCCGGACGCAATCACGCCGCCGCGGCACCGAGCCTCAGCCGGGCGGCGAGCCGGAACGGCGCCGCGGCGCTGGCCTGCGTGAACAGCGCGAGCGATTCGACCCGGCGCCGTCCCGCCAGGGCCGGGGCGAAATGCGCCGCCGCCGCCGCTTGCCAGGTGCGGCGCTCGGCGCCGTCGAGCCGGTGGGTCAGTGTCATGTGGAAGCGCCAGGTGTCGAACACGTCCGGATAGCCCCAGCGTGCCAGCATCTGCGACTGCTGGGCGGTGAGGTCGGCGCGCTGGCGGCGGGCGAGCTCGGCCTCGTCCGGCGGCGCGCGGAAATGATCGAGCCCGGCTACCGCCGCGTCGGCGAACGCGCGCAGCGGCGGCGAAGGCGCGGTGGGGCAGAGCGCGAGGAAGCCGTCTAGATCGGCGACCGCCAGCCTCGGCAGCTCGAACGGCGCCAGCGAGGCGGCCAGGGTGCGGGCGACCGCTTCCAGGGCCGCCCAGCCGGCGCCTGGGACCAGGCGCATCGGCGGCTTCAGCGTCGCGTGGAAGCCGTACTGCCGCGGCGGCGCGGTGACCTCGCCGATGCCGGGCAGCCGCGGCTGGACGAGGTCCTGGCCGGTGGCGGGGTCGCGCCCCAGCCAGGCGCAGCCGGCCTGCCACAGCTCATCCTCCGGCTCCGGTGCATAGTAGAGCGCGACACGGAAGGGCACCGCTATGTCGCCAGCCCGGCCAGTGTCAGGCGCAGCGCGGCCAGCCCGGCGCCGGTCTCGGCGCTGGTGACGAGAATCTCGGGATGGGCGGCAGCGTGGGCGCGGGCCAGCGCGGCGACCTCGGCCTGCTTGGCGGCGAGCGCGTCGGGCTTCGGCGCGTCCGCCTTGGTCAGGGCGAGCTGGTAGGTCACCGCTGCCTTGTCGAGCAGGTCCATCACCGCGTGGTCGGAGGGCTTCAGCTCGATGCGCGAATCGAGCAACAACAGCACGCGGCGCAGCGTCGGGCGGCCGCGCAGATAGTCGAACATCATCCCTTGCCAGTCCGCCTGCAGCGCTTTCGGCGCCTCCGCGTAGCCATAGCCCGGCATGTCCACCAGCGTCAGTCGGCCGCCGAGATCGAAGAAATTGAGCTGGCGCGTGCGTCCGGGCCGGGTGGAGACGCGGGCCAGCGCGCGCCGGCCGACCAGGGCGTTGAGCAGGGAGGATTTGCCGACATTGGACCGCCCGGCGAAGGCGACCTCGGTGGGGCCGGTCGGGGGCAGTTGCGCCAGCGTCTGGGCGGCGTGGAAGAAGGCGCAGGGTGCGGCGAACAGGCGCTCGGCCGCATCCGCCTCGGCGCTCACGTCTTCCTCGGCGCTCACGTCCTCGCCATGCGTGGCTGGCCGAGCCGGGTGTTGCGCATGATCAGCCATTGCTGCGCGATGGAGAGCATGTTGTTCCAGGTCCAGTAGATCACCAGCCCGGCCGGGAAGCGCGCCAGCATGAAGGTGAAGATCAGCGGCATGAACTGGAACATCCGCGCCTGCACCGGATCCGGCGGGGCCGGGTTCAGCCGCTGCTGGAGGAACATGCTGACGCCCATCACCAGCGGCCAGATGCCGAGATGGAGGAAGGGCGAAAGCACCGTCGGGTCGAACGGAATGAGGCCGAACAGGTTGAACAGATTGGTCGGGTCCTGCGCCGAGAGGTCCCGGATCCAGCCGAAGAACGGCGCCTGGCGCATCTCGATGGTGACGAAGATCACCTTGTAGAGCGAGAAAAATACCGGCACCTGGATCAGCATCGGCAGGCAGCCGGAAGCGGGGTTCACGCCCTCGGCCTTGTAGAGCGCCATCATTTCCTGCTGCTGGCGGGCCGGGTCGTCTTTGAAGCGCTCGCGCAGCGCCTGCATCTTCGGCCCGAGCAGGCGCATCTTGCTCATGGATTTGTAGGACTTGTTGGCGAGAGGGAAAAACAAGCCCTTGGCGAACACCGTGAAAATGAGGATGGCGACGCCGAAATTCCCGGTCAGACGGTACAGCCAGTCCAGCGCATAGAAGATCGGCTTGGTCAGGAAATAGAACCAGCCGAAATCCACCGCCTTGTCGAAATGCGGGATGGTATATTCACGCTCGTAGCGGTCCAGCAGATGTACTTCCTTCGCTCCGGCAAACACCCGCGCGCGGCTGGCCGCGTCCGCGCCCGGGGCGATCGTGGTTGCCGTCTCGGGGATGAAATCGACCTGGTAGCCCTCGCCGGTGGCCAGCTTCACCGAGCGGAAGCTGGCGGTCTCGGCCTGTTTCTGGTCGGGGATGAGGGCAACTAGCCAATATTTGTCGGTGATGCCGGCCCAGCCGCCGGTGGTCGCGGTGGAGAAGGCGAGGCCGGCATTCTTGGCGCCTTCGCTCTTGGCGTTGGCGTAGGTGAGCTCCTTCAGCCGTCCGTCGAGCACGCCGAGCAGGCCTTCGTGGAGGATGTAATAGCCCGCGGTGGTCGGCGTGTAGTCGCGGCGGATGCGTGTCCAGGGCGAGAGCGTCACCGCCGCGCCGGAGGCGTTGCGCACGCGCCGCTCGACGCTGAACATGTAGTGCGCGTCGATCCCGAGCACGATCTCGAAGGTGAGTCCGGCGCCGTTGTTCCAGCTCAGCGTCACCGGCGATTGCGGCGTCAGTGTCGTGGCTGAAGCCGCCCAGACGGTATCGTTGTCCGGCAGCTTCGCACTGGTCCCGGGCGCGGCGCTCCAGCCGAACTGGACCGCGTAGGGCTCGGTGCCGCCGGCCGGGGCGAGCAGGCGCACGCGCGGGCTGTCGGCGGCGGTGGTCTCGCGGTAGTCGCGCAGCACGAGATCGTCGAACCGGGCGCCGAGCAGGCTGATGCTGCCGGTCACGCTCGGCGCGTCGATGGCCAGCCTCGGCGCGGTGCGCGCGGCCTCGGCGGCGGCCGCCTCCGCCGGCGGGGTCGGCGCCGGTGCCGTGGCCCCGGTCTCGGCACCGGTCTGGG
>DAIDKZ010000127.1 GCA_027449745.1 Acetobacteraceae bacterium
CCCAGGCGGGGGCGTAGATGCGGGCGCGGGCGTAATAGAGGCCGTTGGTCTCGGGGTCGATGCGCAGGCCGGTGTAGCGGAAGCTGCCGGCCGTGCTGGCGCTCTCGCCGTACGGCCGGTAGCCCGCCTTGGTCAGCGCGCTGCTGCCGGAATCGAGCGTCGCCAGGATCGAGCCCTGAATGTCCGGGATCATCGTCTCGCGCGTGCCGGCCGCGACGTTCATCTGGTTCAGCACCGCCGTGGGGCCGAGCCCGTAGGCGTACCAGTGCTGGACCTGTCCGCTGCTGCCGTCATACTCCAGAACCTCGCGGTTGTCGGCATCGGTGACATAGACGGTCGTTGCCGCCCCCACCGTCTTCAGCTTGCGCCGGCCCTGCGCATCGAAGGCGTAGGCGGCCACCGCGCTGCCGCCCTGGCTCACGCCGGTCAGCCGCCCTTCGGCATCGTAGCCGTAGGTGAAGGTGCCGTCATCGGTGAGATTGCCGTTGCCGTCATAGGTGGGTGTCACCGACCCCACCGCGCCGTACTGGTTCAGTGCGTTGGCGGTGTAGCTGACCGTGCCCGGCGTCGCGGGCGCGGGGCGTCCCACCAAGTGGTATCCGCCGTCGTTGGCGTTCACGTCGTCTTTGCCGCGCCACGACCGAAACCGACGCGCCAGGCATCAACGACGCTGCCACAACCTCCTGCTTCAGAGCTTCAGGCCAGGACCGACGCCGTCGCGCGGAGTAGATCGTGCCCTCGGACATCCCGTGCTTTCGCGCCAGATCGCCTGCCTTCGCCCAGGCTTCGTCCTCGCGGAGGATCCCGATGATCTGCTCTTCGATGAACCCCGATCGCTTCCTCCGTCCATCCTCTCAAGAGCCCGGACTCCGGCTTCGTCTGGAGGAACATCTCAGGGCCAGGCCGGTGGCCGCGGCCGCTCGGAGACCCACCGCCGCTCGGCACGATCACCGAGCGGCTGTCGGCCCCCCTACCGTCGGGCAGTCTCAATCAGATATCCGAGCCTCCAAAATCCTCTCGACTCCAGCACGCCGGAAAAGGCTTCGGCGGCAGGCGGCTCCCTGCGCTACCAGGCCGCCATCGCAGCACGGAGGTTGGCGTCGATCGTGGACAGGAAGTCCTGGGTGTTCAGCCACTTCTGGTCTTTGCCGATGAGCACGGCGAGGTCCTTCGTCATGGCGCCGCTTTCCACCGTCTCGACGCAGACCCGCTCCAGGGTCTCCGCAAAGCGCGTGACTTCCGGCGTGCCGTCGAACCGGCCGCGATAGGCGAGCCCGCGGGTCCAGGCGAAGATCGAGGCGATCGGATTGGTCGAGGTCTCGCGGCCTTTCTGGTGCTCGCGATAGTGCCGCGTGACGGTGCCGTGCGCCGCCTCCGATTCGACGGTCTTGCCATCCGGGCTCATCAGTACGCTGGTCATTAGCCCGAGCGAGCCGAAGCCCTGCGCGACGATGTCGCTCTCCACGTCGCCGTCATAGTTCTTGCACGCCCAGACATAGCCGCCCGACCATTTCAGCGCGCTGGCCACCATGTCGTCGATCAGTCTGTGCTCGTAGGTCAGGCCGAGTTCGACGAAGCGAGGTTTGAATTCGGTATCAAAGATTGCTTGGAACGCATCCTTGAACATGCCATCATAGGCTTTGAGAATGGTATTCTTCGTCGAAAGATAGACCGGATATTTGCGCGCGAGACCGTAATTGAACGAGGCGCGCGCGAAGCCTTCGATGGATGCCAGGGTATTGTGAATCGCCAGCGTCACCCCGGCACCCTTGAAGTCGTGCACCTCCATCACCTTCGGCGCACTGCCATCCGCCGGCTGATAGGTGAGGGTGACCTTGCCGGGGCCGGGGACCTTGGTCTCGACGGCGCGGTAGATGTCGCCATAGGCATGGCGGCCGATGACGATCGGCTGCGACCAGTGCGGCACCAGACGAGGCACGTTGCGGCAGATGATCGGCTCGCGGAAGATGGTGCCGTCGAGGATGTTGCGAATCGTGCCGTTCGGGCTGCGCCACATGCGCTTGAGGCCAAATTCCTCCACCCGCGCCTCGTCGGGCGTGATGGTGGCGCACTTGACGCCGACGCCGTACTCCTTGATCGCCAGTGCCGCCTGAACGGTGACCTGGTCGTCGGTCTGGTCGCGATATTCGATGCCGAGGTCAAAATATTTTAGGTCAATGTCCAGGTAGGGAAGGATCAGCTTCTCTTTGATGAACCCCCAGATGATGCGCGTCATCTCGTCCCCGTCGAGTTCCACCACGGGGTTCTTCACTTTGATCTTCGCCATGCCAATCCTCGTCGAAAATACGCGCCCGAAGCGAGCACCGTGCAAAAAAAGCGGCGCGACATTCGCACTCGCCGAGAGGCGCGGCAAGGGCATAATCCGGTGGAGGCAGGGTTGATCCGAAAGCGTGTCTATCTCGCCGGGCCGGACGTTTTTTTGCCCGATGCCGCCGCCCGCGCGGCGGCGCTCAAACAGGTCTGCGCGCGATACGGGCTGGAGGGCGTCTCCCCGCTCGATCCGCACCCGGAGCCGCCCGCGGCCTGGTCGGAGCTGGCGGAGCCGGCCCGCATCCACCGCCAGAACGAGGCCCATATCCTTCGCTGCGACGCGCTGATCGCCAACGTCACGCCATTCCGCGGCCCGAGCGCTGATGTCGGAACCGCCTTCGAGCTCGGGTTCATGCGCGCTCTGGGCCGCCCGGTCTTCGGCTACGCCACGACGGCGCTGGGGTTCACCGCCCGCACCCTGGCCGCCCTCGGCGCGGGCATCACCGAGCATGGCGATGGCTGGCGTGATGCGAACGGAATGGCCTTGGAGAAATTCGGTCTCTTCGACAATCTCATGCTGGACGGCGGCATCGCCGCCTCGGGCGGAGTTCTGGTGACCGAGGACCGGCCCGAGGCCGAGCGTTGGAGCGACCTGACCGTGTTCGAACGCTGCGTTCGCCTCGCCGCAGAGCGACTCAGACTGTGACCATCCCCCGCGCGCGCTCGACGCACTCGCCCGCGACCGTCGCGGTGATCGGGCCTTCCGCGGTTTTGCGGGCGCCGCCGAGGATGCGGCTCGGGCGGCCGGTTCCGGCGCCCTGGGCGATGTCGTAGTGCAATGCAACGTCGGCACCCGGCGCGAGTGAGGTTAGCAGCGCCGCGAGCGTGGCATTGGCGCTGCCGGTCGCCGGGTCTTCCGTCACGCCGGCGAGTGGGCCGAACATCCGCGCGACGAGCCGCGTCGCATCGCCCTCGATGCGCGCGTAGAGATGAAGCAGAAAATCCTCACCGGCCTCGGGGAATTGTGCGGCCGCGCGGGCGATGGCCGTCGCATCCGGAGCGGCGCGGGCCAGGGCGCCGGCGCCCGACAGCTCGGCGATGACGAACTTCAGCCCGACCGACGCCACGATCGGCGGATGCGCTTCGCTGCGAACCTCGTGCGCATGCAGCCCGATGCAGCCGGCCACGATTTCGCTCGGAATTTGAATGCCGAGCTGCAACGAATGCGGCGCGGCAATCCGTGCGCCGGTCACGCCGCCATGCTCGGCGCGGATCAGATGCACCCGCACCAGGCCCGCTGCCTCCTCGAACGTGTAATGCTCCGGCGGGTCCGCGTCCTGTTGCGCCAGCACGAACCCGGTACCGACATTCGGGTGCCCGGCGAACGGCACCTCCCGGCCCGGGGTGAAGATGCGCAGTCTCGCGTGGTGCTGGGGATTGTCCGGCGGCAGCACGAACACCGTCTCCGAATACCCGAACCGGGCTGCGAGCGCCTGCATCGCCTCCGCCGTCAGCCCACGCGCGTCGGTGACCACCGCCAGCGGGTTGCCGCCCTTGCCCTGCCATCGGCGGCTGGCTGACGCTGCCGCGGGCCGATCAGACACGGCTCGGCGGCAGCGCCGAGACGGCGTCCCTCGGCGGCAGCATCCTGCTCGGCGCGCGCGTGTGGAGCCGGCAGCACAAGTTCCGCCTCGTGTTCGGCCC
>DAIDKZ010000128.1 GCA_027449745.1 Acetobacteraceae bacterium
CCCGCTCCCGGCGCCGGAGGGATCGGCACCCGGGGCGCCGGCGGCCCCGGGGACCGCGCCGGCGGCGCCCGCCCCGCTCTGGCTGGCGCGCGAGACGGCGTTGCTTCAGGTGCTCGACAAGATCAACGCCCGCAGCCTCGACCTTGCCGTGAAGGTCGGCGAGACCGTTCCGTTCGAACATCTGGCCATCACCGTGCGCGCCTGCTTCGTGCGGCCGCCGACGCTGGCCGAGGACGCCGCCGCCGATCTGCGGATCGTCGATTCCCGACCAGACGCGCCCGGTTTTGCCGGCTGGATGTTCGCCGCCGAGCCTTCACTCGCCATGCTGCAGCACCCGCTCTACGATGTTCGGGTGCGTGGCTGCCGATAGCGAGCGTGGTCGGCGGCCGGAAGGGGGCGATGGCTATGGCGGCTCTTTTCACGCGGGGTGCGGGGGCACCTCCGGCGGTTCCGCGGCGGGCGGTGACCGGGTGGCTGTTGCGCGTGGGCCTCGGCGGCGCGGCAGCGGGCTTGGTCGGCGGCACGCTCGGCGCGCCGGTTCGTGCCGCCGGCAGCGGATGGACGGCGAGCTTCAACGAATGGACGGTCCCGACCCCGGGGACGCGCCCCCATGATCCGCTGGCCATGGCGGACGGGACGATCTGGTACACCGGCCAGATGGCGAGCACGCTCGGCCGGCTGGACCCGAGCAGCGGGCGGTTCACCGAGTTCCACACCCCGATCCCCGAGTCCGGGCCGCACGGGCTCGCCGCCGACCGGGCCGGCAATATCTGGTTCACCGCCAATTTCAAAGCCTATATCGGGCGATTGGAGCCGCGCACCGGCCGGATCACCGTCTATCCGCTCCCCGATCCGCAGGCGCGGGATCCCCATACGCCAGTCTTTGATCCCTCCGGTATCCTGTGGTTTACCGTCCAGAGCGCCGGAATGATCGGCCGGCTCGATCCGGAGACCGGCGCCATCCGGCTGATCAAGCTGCCCGACCGCGACTCCCTGCCCTACGGCATCGCCGTCAATTCGTTCGGGGTGCCGTTCTTCGCCGAATTCAACGCCAACCGCATCGGCAGCATCGATCCGCGAACCCTCGCGGTGCGCGAATACCGCCTGCCGGCCCCCGGTGCCCGGCCGCGGCGCATCGCCATCACGCCCGACGATGCGGTGTGGTACACCGACTATGCCCGCGGCTATCTCGGCCGTTTCGATCCGCGCAGCGGCCAGGCGCGGGAGTGGCGCTCGCCTGCGGGCGCCGGCGCGCAGCCCTATGGCATCGCCGCGGCGGCCGGCATGATCTGGTACAGCGAGTCGGGGATCGATCCGAATACCCTCGTCCGCTTCGACCCGCGGAGCGAAGCGTTTCAGACCTGGCCCATTCCGGGCGGCGGCGGGGTGGTGCGCAACGTGGCGGTGACACCCGACGACGGCCTCGTTCTGGCGCTGAGCGGACTGGACCGGATCGCCCTGGTGCGCGCGAAGCCGGCGGACGCGCCATAGGACCGTCCGCGCGGTTCAGCGGGACGGCGCGCCGGCATCGTGCGTGCGCAGCACCCGCTCGGTCACGGCGTCGACCTCGGCCAGACGGACATCGTACCCCCAGAGCGTCGCCAAATGCTGGAGGACAAGTTCGGCATCTCCCTGCTCGAGCAGCATGCCGCTATGAACGCGGTGCTGCAGCAGCAGGCGGCGGTCGCCGTCGAGATCGACATCGACGATCTCGATCTCGGGCTCCTGCCTCACGACGTCGAACGAATCGGCCAGGGCGCCGCGGATCTGGCGGTAGCCGCGCTCATTGTGGATGGCCTTGACGGTGAGGTCGGACTGGCCGTCGTCGAAGATGCTGAACAGGCGCAGCTTGCGGATCAGCGCGGGGCTGAGGAACTGGCGGATGAAGCTCTCGTCGCGATAGTTCGCCCAGGCTTCACGCAGATGCCCGATCGCATCACCCGAGCCGGCGATCGCGGGGAACCAGATGCGGTCTTCTTCGCTGGGGCGCTCGGCGATGCGTTCGATGTCCTGCATCATGGCAAAGCCCAGGGCGTAGGGATTGAGCCCGCCATAGCGGCGGTCATCGAAGTCCGGCTGGAATACCACGCTGGTGTGCGAGTGCAGGAATTCGAGCATGGCGCCGTCGTCGAGCACGCCACGCTCATGCAGCCGGTTCATCACCTTGTAGTGGACGTAGGTGGCGCACCCCTCGTTCATCATTTTCGTTTGTTTCTGCGGATAGAAATACTGTCCGATATGGCGGACGATGCGCAGCACCTCGCGCTGCCATGGCTTCAGCAACGGCGCCTTCTTCTCCAGGAAATAGAGCAGATTCTCCTCGGGCAAGCCGAGCAGGCGCCGCCGCTCGGCGGCGTCGGTCGGACGGCGCGCCGGGCCGCGCTGGCCGGGGAGCGTACGCCACAGATCGTTGAAGGTGCGTTGCTGTTCGGCCCGGCGCTCCGCGGCGCGCTTCTCCTCGTCCTCGAGCGAGAAGTTGCGGCGCGGATAGCGGCTGACACCCTGGCTCATCAGCGCGTGCGCGGCATCGAGCAGCCGCTCGACGGCGGTTTCGCCGTACTTTTCCTCGCAGCGCGCGATGTAGGCCTTCGCGAATTCCATGTAGGCCAGGATGCCGCCGGCGTCGGTCCATTGCCGGAACAGATTGTTGGTCTTGAAGAAATGGTTGTGCCCGAAGGCGGCGTGCGCCAGCACGAGGGTCTGCATCGCCATGGTATTCTCTTCCATGATGTAGACGATGCAGGGATCGGAGTTGATGACGATCTCGTAGGCGAGGCTGCGCAACCCGTGGCGGTAGAGTGACTCGTCGCGAGCGAACCGCTTGCCGAACGACCAATGCCGATACATCAGCGGCAAACCGATCGAGGAGTAGGCGTCCAGCATCTGTTCGGCGGTGATGACCTCGATCTGTGTCGGGTAGATGTCGAGCCCCATCTCGCCGAGCGCGACCGCCTCGATCTCGTCATGGGCCGCCTGCAACTGAGCGAAATCCCAGTCGGCGCCTGCCTTGATCCGCAGCGTATCGGTGGTGACGCTCATTCTCCGGCCTCCTCACGCGTGCTGCGGTCCCGCGAGAAGAGCTGGCGAAAGACCGGGTAGATCTGGCTGCGATGGTTGACCTTGCGGATGGCGATCGCCTGCCCGGACTGCGCCACGCGCTGATAGGCGCGCCACAATTCGGTCGGGCCGCCATAGCGCCCTTCCTCGGCGCCGACTTCGAGATAGGCGAAATACTGGCAGTTCGGCAGGATGGCGGTCTGCAGGAGGGACACGGCATAGGCGTTGTCGGCCGGCATGTTGTCACCGTCCGAGGCCTGTGCGGCGTAGACGTTCCATTGCTCGCGCGGGAAGCGCGAGGCCAGGATGCGCTGCATTTCCTCGAACGCCGTCGAGACGATGGTGCCGCCGGACTCGGTGCTGTGGAAGAAGGTCTGCTCGTCCACCTCGTGCGCGACATGGGTGTGGCGGATGAAGACGACCTCGACGTTGCGGTAGCGGCGGCTCAGGAACAGGTAGAGCAGCTTGTAGAAGCGCTTGGCGAGGTCCTTCATGTGCGCCGTCATCGAGCCGGAGACGTCCATGAGGCAGAACATAACCGCGCTCGCGGCCGGGCGGGGAATGTTCTGGAAGCGATTGAAGCGGATATCGATCGGGTCGCTGAACGGAATACGCCGGCTGCGGCGGGTCAGACGCTCCAGCTCGGCGGTGAGCTCCCGCCGCCGCGCATCATCGGTCTCGCACTCGCCGAGCATGGCGATCTCCGCCTCGATCGCCGCGAACTCGGCCCCGCGGGGCCGATGCAGGGCGATGCGGCGCGACAGGCTGTTGCGCATGGTGCGCACGAGATTGAGGTTCGATGCCGAGCCGCTGGTCGTGTAGCCGGCGCGGCTCGGTGTGAATTCCTCCGCAGTGCTGATCTGCCGGCGCAAGAGATCAGGCAGCTCGAGATCTTCGAGGAAAAGATCGATGAACTCTTCCTGGCTGAGGACGAAGTGGAAATCGTCCTCCGAGTCACCGTCAGGTGAACCCTCGCTCCCGCCACGGCCGCCGCCCGAAGGTGGACGTGGGATCGTATCGCCTTCGATGAAGTCCTTGTTGCCCGGCACCACATGCGTGCGCCGGCCTGCGCGCGCCGTGTGGTGCAGCTGCGGCTCGCGCAGGCTGTCGCCACGAATGCGGATTCGCTCACCTTCG
>DAIDKZ010000129.1 GCA_027449745.1 Acetobacteraceae bacterium
CCACGACCAGATCGAGGGCATGGCCGCCTTCGTGGAGAAGCGCAAGCCGGCCTTCAGCGGACGCTGACCGGAGGCAGCGCGGACTTGCTTGACTTGGCCGGGGCGGCTGCGTAGAACCCGCGCCTTGCCGCGGCCCCGTTCCGCCACGGCAGACCCGCTCGCATTCACCGCCGCCCGTTCATCCCCGACCGTCAGAGAGCCATGGCCAACACCGCCTCCGCCCGCAAGCGCATCCGCCAGACCGAACGCCGCACCGAGCGCAACCGTGCCCACAAGTCGCGGATGCGAAGCTTCGTGCGCAAGGTTGAGGAGGCGCTGGCTGGCGGGAACGCCGAAGCGGCGCGCGAGGCGCTGCGCTTGGCCCAGCCGGAGATGCAGCGCGCGGCGACGAAGGGCGTGATCCATCGCAACACGGTGGCGCGGAAGCTGTCGCGGCTGTCGTCGCGGATCAAGACTGCCGCCCAGGCCAAGCCGCCGCATGCCTGACGCCGGCCGGTGAGCGGGGCCGGCGGTGTTGACGCCGCCGGGTCCGCAAGCCGAAGATAGGGTGGGAGGAAAAAATCGGCACGCAAGCCTGACGGGCAATATCGTTTATTTTGGACGTTTGAGCAGGCTACCGCTCCGCCCGGAACGCGGTAAAGGTCTGATTATCAAATTCGGCACAATCTCCTAAGAAAACAAAGGCCGGATACTTCACGATTATTGTTAATCTTGTTGGCCCGACAAAATTGTATTGTCGGAGCCTGTCTCCTCTGCAATAATCCTGCTGCGCGATGACGCTCGGTGCTGAGGATCGCGTCCTGTGGCGGCCGCTCGCGCGTCCGGTACAGCAATATCAGGGTGGTGCAACGATCGGTTACGATGCTTCCCAAGTGTCTTATTCCAAGCGCTTGGAAAAACATATGCCGGGCCGCTGGCTCCTTTGCAGGGGCGCGGGCGCCGAGAGCCCGGAAACGGGATTGGCGCCGGGTTCCACGGGAGTTTGGCCGGCGTCGCACCGCAAAAGGTTGGGATCGAGTGCCGTTTCTGCCGGAAGGGTGGTGCGTGGTGTCGAACAGCGACATGGAGCGAAGCTTGGCGACGGCCCCCGAACCCGTGCAAGCGTCCTCTGTCGACGCTGCGCTAGCGCCGCGATCGGCGCCGGAGCGGCTCGTCGAGGACAAGCGGCCCGTTCGCGCGCCCGCCGATCCGCTGGCCGCCCAATGGGCGCGGGTGCGCGCGCGCATGCAGGAGGAAGTGGGCGAGGTCGAATACCGCTCCTGGCTCCGGCAGGTCTCCCTGGCTGGGCTCGACGGCGATGAGATCACGCTGCGCCTGCCGACACGCTTCCTGCGCGATTGGGTGCGCAGCCACTACGGCGCCCGGCTGACCGCGTTGTGGCAGGCGGAGGAACCCTGCGTCCGCCGGGTCGAGATCCGCGTCGGCGCCGGCGGCGCGCTGCCGGCCGGCCTCGCCGAAAGCCTGGCCGTCGCCCCCGAGCCGGCCCCCGCGCTTCCACTGCCCGCGGTGGCCCGAGGCCCGGTGGCGCCCGGCGGCGCGGCCCCCGCGGGGGCCCGCTCCGATCTCAAGGGCGAGCTGCGCGCGGAGGCGACGGCGCTGGACCGGCGGTTCGATTTCGACAGCTTCGTCGTCGGCAAGCCGAACGAGTTCGCCTACGCCTGCGCCCGCCGGGTCGCCGAGCACCCGGCCAGCGCCGGGTTCAACCCGCTCTTTCTCTATGGTGGCGTCGGGCTCGGCAAAACGCATCTGATGCACGCCATCGCCTGGGAGCTGATGCGCCGCCCGGCCAACGGCCAGGCGCCGGTCTCGGTCGCCTACATGTCGGCCGAGAAATTCATGTGGCTGTTCATCGCCGCCATCCGCAGCCAGTCCACCATCGAGTTCAAGGAGCATCTGCGCAGCGTTGACGTGCTGATGGTGGACGACCTCCAGTTCCTCATCGGCAAGGACAACACGCAGGAGGAATTCTTCCACACGTTCAACGCCCTGGTCGATGCTGGCAAGCAAATCGTGGTGTCGGCGGACAAGTCCCCCTCCGACCTCTCGGGCATCGAGGACCGGCTGCGCACGCGCCTCGGCTGGGGCATGGTGGCCGATCTGCACGCCACCACCTTCGAGCTGCGCATTTCCATCCTCAGCGCCAAGGCGCTGCGGGCCGGCGTCACCGTGCCACCCAAGGTGATGGAGTTCCTCGCCCACAAGATCACCACCAATGTCCGCGAGCTGGAAGGCGCGCTGAACCGGCTGATCGCCCACGCCAATCTGTTCGGCCGCCCGATCACCCTGGAGACCACGCAGGAGGTTCTCCACGACGTCCTCAAGGCGCACGACCGGCGCGTCACCATCGAGGAGATCCAGCGCAAGGTCGCGGAGCACTGGAACATCCGCCAGACCGACATGACCTCCGCCCGCCGCGCCCGCGCCGTCGCCCGGCCACGGCAGGTGGCGATGTATCTCGCCAAGCAGCTCACCTCCCGCAGCCTGCCCGAGATCGGTCGCAAGTTCGGCAACCGTGACCACACCACCGTGATGCACGCCGTCTCCCGCATCGCCGAACTGATCGCGGTGGACGCCGCCTTCGCCGAGGATGTCGAGCTGCTGCGCCGCATGCTCGAATCCTGAGGCGCGGCCCGCCCGGCGCGGCCAGCTTTGCGCCGCGAATCGCCGTTGCTAGAGTAGTGTGTCGACTCCGTGTGTCACGGACCGGGAACCAGGCCTGGGCAGGCAAGCGGGCGGTAGGCGAGCAGGCAGTGGGCAAGGACTGGATCGAATGAAATTCAAGGCCGATCGCGCGACCCTCCTGAAGGCCCTGGCGCATGTCCAGAGCGTGGTGGAGAAGCGCAACACGATCCCCATCCTCGCCAACGTGCTGATCGCCGTGCGCGACGGGCGCCTCAGCCTCACCGCCACCGACATGGAAATCGCCATCGTCGAGGAGCTGCGCGCCGACACCAAGCGCGACGGCGCCGCCACCGCGCCGGCGGCGACGCTCTACGAAATCGTCCGCCGCCTGCCGGAGGACGCCAATGTCGAGCTCGAGCACGCCGGCGGTGATGCCCAGCTGGTGCTGCGGGCCGGCCGCTACACGACCAGCCTGGTGGTGCTGCCGATCGAGGATTTCCCCTCGATGACCGCGGGCGCCCTGCCCCACCGCTTCGCCTTGCCGGCACAGGCTCTGCGCGGGCTGATCGACCGCACCCGCTTCGCCATCAGCACCGAGGAAACCCGCTACTATCTCAACGGCATCTATGTCCACGCCGCGGAGAGCGAGGGCGCGCCGGTGCTGCGCGCCGTCGCCACCGATGGCCACCGGCTCGCCCGCGTCGAGGAGCCGCTGCCGGAGGGCGCGGCCGGCATGCCGGGCGTCATCGTGCCGCGCAAGACCGTGGCCGAGTTGCGCAAGCTGATCGAGGATGTCAGCGACGAAATCGAGATTGCTCTCTCCGAGACACGCATCCAGTTCCGCGCCGGCGCCCTGACCCTCACCAGCAAGCTGATCGACGGCACCTTCCCGGAATATGACCGGGTGATCCCGCGCGACAACGACAAGGTGCTGCGCGTGGCGAAGAAGGATTTTGCGGAGGCGGTGGCGCGCGTCGCCGCCATCTCGGCCGAGCGGTCGCGCCCGGTGAAGCTCTCGGTGGCACGCGATCTGCTCGTCGTCTCGGCCGCCAGCCCCGACCAGGGCACCGCGACCGAGGAGCTGGAGGGCGGCCTGGTGCGCTACGAGTCCGGCCCGATCGAGATCGGCTTTCAGGCCCGCTATCTCAACGATGTCACCGACCAGGTCAGCGGCGACGTCGAGTTCCGCTTCGCCGACGGCGCCTCGCCGACGATCGTGCGCGACGCCGCCGATGCCTCCGCGCTCTACGTGCTGATGCCGATGCGCGTCTGACGGCGCGGGCCGCGCCGGCTCGCCCGGCCATGCGCCTCCGGCGGCTCGCCCTGCACCAGTTCCGCAGCTACGCCACGTTGACCTGGCAGCCGCGGGCGCGGCTTGTGGTGCTGTTCGGCGCCAATGGCAGCGGCAAGACCAATCTGCTCGAAGCCCTCTCCCTGCTCGTGCCCGGAAGGGGCCTGCGCGGCGCGCGGCTCGGCGATCTCGCCCGCCGCGGCGGCGATAGGCGCTGGGCCGTCGCCGGCCGCTTCGCCACCCCGTCCGGTGAGACCGAGATCGGCACCGGCACGCCGGAGGAAGGCCCGGCCGAGCGGCGCGTGTTCCGCCTGGACGGCGCCCCGGTCCGCAGCCAGGGCGAGATCGCCGCGCGCCTCGCCGCGGTGTGGCTGACCCCGGCGATGGACCGGCTGTTCGCCGAGGGTGCCGGCGCGCGGCGGCGCTTCCTCGACCGGCTGGTGCTGGCGCTGGAACCCGCGCATGCGCGGGCGGTGGCGGCGCAGGACACGGTGCTGGCCGAGCGCCACGCCCTGCTGGCGCGCGACCGGCCCGAGCCGGCCTGGCTCGACGCCGTCGAGGATTCGATCGCGCGCCACGCCGTCGCCGTCACCGCCGCACGCGCCAGCCTGCTCGCGCGGCTGAACGCCACTCTCGCCGCCGGCGCCGCCGGCGCCTTTCCCCCCGCCCGCGCCGCGCTCGCCGGCGTCATCGCCGAGCGGCTGGCCGCCCACCCGGCGCTCGCGGTCGAGGAATGGCTGCGCGGCGAATTGGCCAGGGATCGCGCGCGCGATGCGGCGGCCGGGGGCACGAGGCTCAGCGCCCAGCGCGCCGACCTCGTCGTCACCGATGCCGCCACCGGTCTCGCCGCCGCGGACGCGAGCACGGGGCAGCAGAAGGCGCTGCTGATCGGCATCGTTCTCGGCCATGCCGCCCTGCTCGCGGCGACGCGCGGCGAGGCACCGCTCCTGCTGCTCGACGAGGTCGCGGTGCATCTGGACCGCGCGCGCCGGTCCGCGCTGTTTGCCGCCCTCGCCGCCCTCGACGCGCCGGTACTGCTCACCGGCACCGACCGCGAAACCTTCCTGCCGCTGGCCGGCCTCGCGGAGGGGCTTTCGGTCGGGGATGGGCGGCTGCAGCCGGACGCGGCCTTTCCCGCGCCGCCCTGAGTTGCGAGCCTTGGCCCCGCGGGGGCTGGGTTCCGGGCACGGAACCGGGTATAAGGAGAGCTGATTCTCCCTTCATCCTGGAGCCCCAAGCCGGCATGTCCGACAGCGTCGCGCCGCAGCCCGAATCCGATGCCTATGATGCGTCCTCCATCTCGGTTCTCAAAGGCCTCGATGCGGTGCGCAAGCGCCCGGGCATGTATATCGGCGATACCGATGACGGCTCCGGCCTGCACCACATGGCCTTCGAGATCATCGACAACGCCGTCGACGAGGCCCAGGCCGGCTTCGCCAACCGCGTGGCGATGACGCTGAATGGCGACGGCAGCGTCACCGTGCGCGACAATGGCCGCGGCATCCCGACCGACATCCACGCCGAGGAAGGCATCTCGGCCGCCGAGCTGGTGCTGACGCGCCTGCACGCCGGCGGCAAGTTCGACCAGACCTCCTACAAAGTGTCCGGCGGCCTGCACGGCGTCGGCGCGGCGGTGGTGAACGCGCTCTCGGAATGGATGGAGGTGCGGATCTGGCGCGGCGGCCTCGAGCACCGCATCCGCTTCCGCAACGGCGATGCCGAGGCGCCGCTCGCCGTCGTCGGGCCGTCCGACGAGGAGAGCGGCACCGAGGTGACGTTCCAGCCCAGCCCGGCGACCTTCTCGCGCACCGAGTTCGACGCCGCGGTGATCGAGCGCCGCCTGCGCGAGCTGGCCTTCCTCAATTCGGGCCTCGCCATCGTGCTGCGCGACGAGCGCCACGCCCCGGCCCGCGAGGTCGCCTTCCGCTACGAGGGCGGGCTGGTCGCCTTCGTGGAGTGGCTGGACCGCAGCAAGTCCGCCGTCTTCACCCCGCCGATCAGCGCCGCCAGCGCCGACGCCGCCTCCGCCATCAAGGTCGAGTTCGCGCTCTCCTGGAACGACAGCTTCCACGAGACGATGCTGTGCTTCACCAACAACATCCCCCAGCGCGACGGCGGCGCCCACCTCGCCGGCTTCCGCCAGGCGCTGACCCGCGTGGTGACGAAATACGCCGAAGGCATGGGCAAGAAGGAGGGCCTCGCCCTGGTCGGCGAGGACATGCGCGAGGGCCTGACCGCGGTGCTTTCAGTGAAGGTGCCGGATCCGAAATTCTCTTCCCAGACCAAGGACAAGCTGGTCAGCTCCGAGGTCCAGCCGGTGGTCCAGGCAGTGGCGGCCGATATCATCAGCCACTGGTTCGAGACCCATCCGCGCGAGGCCAAGGGCATCATCCAGAAGGTGATGGACGCCGCCGCGGCGCGCGAGGCGGCGCGCAAGGCCCGCGAGCTGACCCGGCGCAAGGGCGTGCTCGACGTCTCCACCCTGCCCGGCAAGCTCGCCGACTGCCAGGAGCGCGACCCGGCGCGGGCGGAGATTTTCATCGTCGAGGGCGATTCGGCCGGTGGCTCGGCCAAGCAGGGGCGGGATCGCAAGTTCCAGGCGATTCTGCCACTCAAGGGAAAAATCCTCAATGTCGAGCGCGCCCGGTTCGACCGCATGCTGGGCAGCGCGGAGATCGGCACGCTGATCACCGCGCTCGGCACCGGCATCGGCCCGGGCGAGCCGGACCAGGGCGGGTTCGACGCCGGCAAGCTGCGCTACCACCGCATCGTCATCATGACCGACGCGGACGTGGACGGCTCGCATATCCGCACCCTGCTGCTCACCTTCTTCTTCCGCCAGATGCCGCAACTGATCGAGCGCGGCTATCTCTACATCGCCCAGCCGCCGCTCTATCGCGCCAAGCGCGGCAACGAGGAGCGGTATCTGAAGGATGACCGCGCGCTGGAGGGGTTCCTGCTCGACAAGGCGCTGGCCGAGGCGCGGCTGACCTACGCAGACGGCACCGTGGTGGCCGGGCCCGACCTCGCCGAGGAGATCGGCCTGCTGCGCGAGGCGAGCCTGCGCCTGCGACGCCTCGGCGCCGCGATCCCGGTGGCGTTGCTCGAACAGGCGGCGATCGCCGGCGCGCTCGGCCCGGAGACAGCGCGCACGCCGGCGGCGGCGCAGGCGGTCGCGGCCCGGCTCGACGCCGTTTCCCTGCCGGCCGAGCGCGGCTGGCTGGTCGCCGCCGATGGCGGCCTGACCATGGCCCGCACCGTGCGCGGCGTCGCCGAGCGCTATGCGCTGGATGCCGCCAGTCTACGCAGCGCGGAGGCGCGCTGGCTCGCCGAACGCGCGGAGGCGCTGGCCAGGCGCTTCGACCGCCCGGCCCGGCTCGGCCTGGACGGCCACGAGGTGGAGGTCGCCGGCCCGGCCAGCGCGTTCGAGCGCATCCTTGCCCATGGCCGGCGCGGCCTGGCGGTGCAGCGCTTCAAGGGCCTGGGCGAAATGAACCCCGATCAGCTGTGGAAAACCACGCTCGATCCGGCGAGCCGGACGCTGATGCAGGTGAAGGTCGGCGATGCCGAGGACGCGGCCTCGGTCTTCAGCACGCTGATGGGCGACATCGTCGAGCCGCGGCGCGAGTTCATTGTCGACAACGCGTTGAAAGTGGCTAATCTGGACGTGTAGACTGCATCGCACCCAAGGCGAGCCGCCGACCTGGACCGTTTGATTCGTTCATGTCTCGTTAACACGTCCGTCCCAGTGTGGGTTCGGGGCACGAACGGGCGGGGCTTGGCGTCCCATGCTCCCGTGCTGATGAGCGGGCGTCCGCCGGCTTCGCTGCTTGGCCCGTGGGGTGAGCCGGGTCATGGTGGTGATTGATCTGTCGAAGCAACGGCCGGCGGGTCGGCAGCCTTACCACGGCGAGGCAGAACGATATGCATGATCGGCGAGACACGACGGAGTCAGCCCCCTATGACGGACTGCGCCGGGCCGGCGGGCATCGGCTCGCCCGCGCGCTGACGGCGCTGCTGCTTCTGCTGGCCGCCGGCGGGCTCGTGCCAGGCTGGATCGGGCTCGAAATATGGCAGGAACGCGCGCTCGCGCTGGCCCGCCTGCAGTCCGGCGCCGCCGCGGTTGTCCCGCGCATGGCGGATCTCGCCAACCGGTTCCGCCAGGCCACGGATCCGGTCGCGTCGTCGGCGGTGCTCGCCGAAAACCGTATCGGGCTAACGTCCCAGCTGCTCAAGGCGCTTCCGGCCATCGCTCCGGCGAGCGGGCTCTGGGCCTATTCGGCGCAGGGGCGGTTCCTTGCCGCCTCCCAGCCCCTGTTGCCGGGCGAGGAGAGCGTCGCCGCCGCGCCCTGGTTCCGCGCCGCGCTGGCGCCAGCCCCAGATCCCGCGACGCTGCGCGCCTACGGCGCTGCCGACGGCAGCGTGGTGCTGCTGCGCCCGATCGCCGATCGGTCCGGCACCGTGATCGCGGTGGTCGGCACCACGGTGCCGGCCCCGGCGGTAGCGTCCCTGCTGCGGCCGGCCTCCCTGCCGGCCACGGCGCGGATCGATCTGCTGCCTGACGCGGGCGGCGCGGCGCTGCTCTCGCTCCCGCCGCTGCTCTCGCCGAGCGCGGGAGCGAACCAGGCACCCACCCCGAGCGAGACGCCATGGAGCAGCCACGCCGGGTCCACGCTGCGCAGCCTGATGGCACGGTTCGGCACCAGCGACGCACTCACGGTCGAGACCGCCCTGGCGCCGCTGCCGCTGCGCTGGCAGGTGCGCTGGGCGTTTCTCGACAGTATTGGCACCGAGCGTGCCGCCGAGATCATGTGGCCCGGGTTCGCCGCCGGCGCCGCGGCCCTGGCGCTGGCTTGGATCGGTCTGCGGCTGCTGTTCGCGGCCGGGCTCCGTCACACTGGCGCTGCGGCGACGAGCGCGCCGTCCGGGACGCCGGCCGAAGCCGGCCATGGCACCGCCGCAGCCGAGTGGGCCTGGACCGATATGACCGGTGCCGACTGGGGATGGGAGATCGACCACAACGGGCGCTTGATCGGCGTAACCGGAGCGGCGCCGGACGCCATCGCCGCGGCGAGCGGCGGCACCTTCACCAGCCTGGCGAGCGACGCGAATCGGGAAGGCTGGGCGCGATTCGACGAACTGATCCGCCGGCGCGCGGACATCACCAATCTGGACCTCGAGTTCGCCGTCGCCTCCGGCAATGGCCCGAGCCGGCACCGTTTCCGCCTGAGTGGCTGGCCGATCGCGGCCACGGGCGGCTACTGGGGCATCGCCCGCGAACTCCCGCGGCAGAGCCCGACCGGGTCCCGCCGCCACGAGGCGGTCCCAACCTCGGCCCGCGCCATCCGTGCCGCCTGAGGCCGTGCCGCCCGCAGCGATGCCGCCACTCGCACGCCAGCCAGGGATACCGGCGCCGGGGGGTTGGCGGCGAGGGCGCGCTGCTGCGTTCGCCATGGCGGGGCTTCTGACCGGGCTGTCGGCCGGGTGCGTCGCGCCGCCGCCGCCACCGCCCGTTGCCATCGTCGCGCCGCCGCCCGAGGGGCCGCCCCCGGCGCCCGAGCCCCCTGCCCGCCCCGTGGCGCTGCGCTGGAGCTTCGCCGTCGCCGACCACGTCTGTCGCGCCACCGCCGAGTCGGGCGCGATCGCGCTGACGATGGTGATCCAGGATGCCGCCCCCGAACCGGTGGCGGACGGCGGCTCCCCCACCGCGAGCGCCGCCGCGACCGCCGGCCTCTCGAGCCCGAGCGCCGCCACGCTCACCCTGACGATGCAAAGCCGACGGCGGGACACGGCCTGGCCCCGCGCGGGCACACCGGTCACGCTGCAATTTTCCGGGACCGCCGGGGTTTGGCAGTTGCAGGGTAGCGTGCGCTCACCGCGCACGGTCGTCCTCGTGCGTCCGTTCGATGCGGAGGCGCTCAGCTACGTCCTGTCGCTTCTGGATGGGGGCCGGCTGGATGTGCCGCGCCTGCGCCACGCCGTCCCCGTCCTCACCCTGCCGCCGGCCGGCGCGGCCGGCGCGGACTGGTTCCACTGCCCGCAGGGCCGACTCGGCAGGGTCTGATCGGAGCCGGTGCGGGCGCTGGTCCGTGGAGCGGGTGACGGGAATCGAACCCGCACAACCAGCTTGGAAGGCTGGGGCTCTACCATTGAGCTACACCCGCCGGTCGACGAACCGCCGGCGGCATCGGCTGGTGGAGGGGGTTGGATTCGAACCAACGTAGGCGTGCGCCAACAGATTTACAGTCTGCCCCCTTTAGCCACTCGGGCACCCCTCCGCCGTCCGACGCGACGGCTCGTCTATGGCGAAGCCATCCGTCTGTCAACGAAGGCCGGGCGCCGCCGCCGGCGCCGGCGTGAAGCCGAGGAACCCATCCGCGGGCTCCGAACCGCCGCCGCTCGCCGCGAGCGCCGCGGGCACGGGAACGGCCGCTGCCACGGGGGCGTCCACACCCGAACCGCCAGGGACGAACGCGGCCGGCGTCGGTGCGAAACCGAGGAAGCCGAACGCGGGCACCGGCGC
>DAIDKZ010000130.1 GCA_027449745.1 Acetobacteraceae bacterium
CACGACCAGCGCCAGCCAGGGCATGTCGGAACGCCGCAGCGGCGCCTCGGCCGCGCCGATGCCGAGCGGCCGGCGGGCAAGCTGCACCAGACCCAGCCCGATGCCGGAGCCGAGATAGAGCAGGCCGGCCAGCAGCCACGGGTCCACCGTGCCCAACAGCAGCTTGGCGAACGGCGTGCTGGCGCCGAACAGCGCCGCCGAGGCCAATGCCATCGGTGCGCCGGGCCAGGCCAGGGAGGTGCGGTTCATCGTCGTCCACTTACAGGATGAGGAACAACATGCCAGGCGCCGCGCATCACGGCGTCGGCTGGCAGGGAGCGCTGATCGTCACCAGCTCCGTGGCGTCGGTGTCGGCGAGGATTGCCGTCCACAGCCCGGTGACGCCGCTCATGGTCGCCATGAGCGTGTGCGGCCAAGTACACCTCCAGAAATCTGAGACGGCCAATCGAATGAGCTGCTCGAAAGCTTCAGTCGGGGTCAGCCCTTGCATGCGCCGAGCCGCCGAGCCGGTCCATCCAGGCGAGCAGCAGGCCGGAGACGACGAAGCCGAGGTGGATGGCGAGCTGCCAGGCCACGTCGTCTTTCGGAACTTCGCGTAAATTCAGGAAGGTGCGCAGGAGATGGATGGCCGAGATTGCGACGATCGAGCTGAGCAGCTTCAGTTTGAGGCCGCTGAAATCCACGAGGCCCATCCAGCCGGGCCGATCCTCGTGCTCTGTGACGTGGAGCTTCGAGACGAAGTTCTCGTAACCGACAAAAGTGACCATCAACAGGAGGTTGCCCAGCAGCGCCAGGTCCACGAGGCTCAGGGCGAACATGGCCATTTCGCCGTCCTTCATGGCGAGCAGGCCGGGCAGCGTGTCGATCAGCTCCTGCACAAACTTGATCGTGATCATGCCGAGTGCGACCAGAAGACCGACATAGACGGGGGCGAGCAGCCAGCGGCCGGCGAACAGGACCACTTCCAGAAATCGCTCCAATCGCCGGATCCCGCGGCTTGCAGGAGGAGCTAAAAGCCGGCGGGTGTCCGGCTCCGGCAGGATGTTCACGTCCCGATCACCCGAACAGCCGGCCCAGGAACGAGTTGTGGCCCCCGTGACCGCCGCCACCGTGCCCGCCACCATGTCCGCCCTGATAGTACGGGTCGTAGCCCGGTCCCGGAGCCGCCGGCGGATATCCGGGTGGCGGCGTGTTCGGGGCAACCCAGGGACTCTGAGCCGCGGGACGCGTTGGCGCATCCTGCGGCGTGCCGGGTGCGGCCGCCGAGTACAGGGCATTGCGCTCGATGATCTTGTCCAGCTCCCCGCGATCCAGCCACACACCACGGCATTTCGGGCAGTAGTCGATCTCGATCCCCTGGCGTTCGCTCATCACCAGGTCCACGCGGCAGCGCGGGCAGGGCATGCCGGCCGGGGTGTCGGCGGCAGGGGGCGAGGTGGCATTGCTCATTCGGGTTACTCCCCGTCAGGCCCGTGCCGGCATGGCGACGGGCGTCTCTCCGTGCGTGCCTGGCCGCGGTGGCATGCCGGTCAACCGGCCATGCCAGCGCAGCAGGCGCAGCGCGTTGATCGTCACCAGCACCGTGGCTCCGGTGTCGGCGAGGATTGCCATCCACAGCCCGGTGACCCCCAGCAGGGTTGTCGCCAGGAACACCAGCTTCAGCCCGATCGCGATCGCGACGTTCTGCTTCACGTTGGCCAGCGTGGTGCGCGAGAGCGCGATCAGTTCCGCGATCCCCGAGACGCGCTCGTGCAGCAGGGCCGCGTCCGCCGTCTCCAGCGCCACCGCCGTGCCGCCGCCCATGGCGACGCCAACCGAGGCCGCGGCGAGCGCCGGGGCGTCGTTGATGCCGTCGCCGACCATCACGACGGGGCCGCCTGCCTTCAGCGCCTCGATCTCGCGCAGCTTCTGCTCGGGCAGCAGGTGCGCGCGCACCTCCATGCCGAGGCTGGCGGCGATCGCGCGGCCGGTGCGCTCGTTGTCGCCGGTCAGCATCACGCTTCGCAGCCCCATTGCCCTGAGCGCTGCAACGGCGTTGGTTGCGTCCTCGCGCGGTTCGTCGCGCAGGGCCAGCGCGCCGAGGGGCTGCCCGTCGGCCAGCACGACCACCACCGTCTTGCCGTCCGCTTCAAGCGCGCTGATGTCGTCCGCGATCGGCAGATGAATGCCCTGTTCCCGGGCGTAGCCCGGGCTGCCGACCACCACCCGCCGCCCCTCGACGATCGCGGTTGCGGCCTTGCCGGGGATGGCCCCTGCGTCGGTCGCCGCTGGCGCCTGGATGCCGCGCGCGGCAGCCGCGTCCAGCACCGCGCGCGCGAGCGGGTGGGCGGAGCCGGCCTCCACGCCGGACGCCACGCGTAGCAGGTCTGCCTCCTTTATGCCCGGCATCGGCAGGATATCGGTCACGTGCGGCCGGCCGGCGGTCAGCGTGCCGGTTTTGTCGAAAGCGACAGTCATCGCGTGGCCGATCATCTCCAGCGCCGCCCCGCCCTTGATCAGCAGGCCGCGCCTTGCGCCGGCGGACAGACCGGAGGCCATCGCGGCCGGCACCGAGATCACCAGCGCGCAGGGGCAGGCAATCAGCAGCACCGCGAGGCCGCGGTAGATCCAGGTCCACCAGTCGCCGCCGAAGGCCAGCGGAGGGACCAGTATCACCAGCGCCGACACCGCCATCGCCCCAGGCGTCCAGTAAGTCGAGAACTTCTCGATGAAGCGTTGGGTCGGCGCGCGGGAAGCGGTTGCTTCCTCGACCATGCGGACGATGCGGCTGATCGTGTTGTCGGACGCCGCCGCCGTCACCCGCACGCGCAGCAGTGCCGCCGTGTTCACGGAGGCTGCGACCACCGCATCGCCAGGGCCGCGCGAGACCGGCACGCTCTCCCCGGTGACGGGGCTTTCATCGACCGCGGACAGGCCTTCCACGATCATGCCGTCGCAGGGAATGCGATCGCCCGGTCGGACCTGAACCAGATCACCCGGCCTGAGCGCGTCGACCGAAACCTCGGCGACGGCGCCGTCGCGTTCGACGCGGGCGGTGCGTGGCATCAGGCTGCCCAGCGCCTTGATCCCGGCGCGGGCGCGGCCCGCGGCCACGTTCTCCAGCAGCTCTCCGATGGCAAACAACAGCACGACGATGGCAGCTTCCTCCGCCGCGCCGATGATCACGGCGCCGAGGGCGGCGACGCACAGCAGCGTCTCGATCGAGAACGGGCTGCCGGCGCTGGCCAGCGCGAGCGCGCGCCGGCCGAACGGGATCAGCGCCAGAAGCGTGGCGGCGACAAAGATCCATTGCGCCTCGGCCGCGAACAGGCTCGCGCCGATCCACGCGGCGCCGACGAGGCCGGCCAGCAGCCAGACCAGCTTCGCCTTGCCGGTGCGCCACCAGGACGCGCTGGCCTCATCGTCCTCGTCGCCATGGGCATGAACATCCCCGCTCGCTTCCACTTCCACATGGTCGCGGTCGTGATCATGCGCATGATTATGCTCATGCGTCCGGGAGACGGCGGGCGCCGATGCTGTCCCCGGCACCACTGCGTACCCGAGCGCCTCGACCGCGCGGGCGACCCTGGCCGGGTCGCCGCCGGTGCCGAGACGGGCGGTCAGGGTTTCGGCCATCAGATTGACCGAGACCTCCTGGACCCCCGCGACCCTGGAGACGGCCTTCTCGATCTTGGCGACGCAGGACGGGCAATCCATGCCGCTGACCCGCCACGACCGGGTTTCTGCCGTATCCTCGCGTTCCACAGATTCCGACATATTGCCGCCCTGCTTGCTTGCCACAGGGAACATGGCACCTATAGTAACTATAGGTTCAAGCCCCTTTTTCGCTGCTTTCGTGCCCGCCGGGATCGGCAGCCCGCCACGGCTGGCAGCGGCCACAGACCGAGGAGTGAGACGATGGACAGTGAGGTCTATGCGATCGGCGATCTGGCCCGGCAGACCGGCACGACGGTCGAGACGATCCGCTGGTACGAGCGCGACGGAATCATGCCCGCCCCCGTGCGGACGGCGGGCGGCCATCGCGTCTATACCCGGACCCATCTCGACCGGCTCGCCTTCATTCGCCACGCTCGCGAGCTGGGTTTTCCGCTGGAGGATGTGCGCGGCCTGCTGCGGCTCGCCGACAATCCGGAGCGGCCCTGCGACGAGGCCGACGCCATCGCCCGCGCGCATCTGGCCGCGGTGCAGGGCCGTATCGCCCGGTTGCAGGCGCTGGAAGCCGAACTGTCGCGCATGATCGCCGCGTGCGGCCGGGGACGTGTCGCGGAG
>DAIDKZ010000131.1 GCA_027449745.1 Acetobacteraceae bacterium
GCCGATAGCGGCCTCGGCGTGCCGCCCTTTCGTCCTGTGCCATCCAAGGAAGCCCAGATCATGAGCCGAACGCCGACCCCGCCCGTGCCGTCCGCCCCCGGCTTGGCCGTCCGCTCGCCGCAGACGGCTTCCGTCCGCCTGCCCGCACGCGAGCCGGCGGAAAGCCGGACGCTGATCGTCGGCCGCGGCATCAGCGTTCAGGGCACGGTCCAGGATGCCGAACGACTCGTCGTGGAAGGCACCGTCGAGGCCAGCATGATCCACGCCACCGAACTCGCCGTCGCCCCGGGCGGGCTGGTCAAGGGCCAGATCGAGGTCGAGGACGCCGAGGTCAGCGGCACCATGGACGGCACGCTGACCGCGCGCGCGAGCCTGGTGGTGCGCGCCACCGGCCGGGTGCTCGGCACTGCCCGCTGCCGGCGGCTGCAGGTCGAAGAGGGTGGCCAGATCACCGGCCAGATCGAGATGCTCACCGACGCCCCGCGCGCCGAACCGGTCCGCCCGGCACCGGAGCCGGCCGCCGAGCCGGCGCCGCGGGCGCCCGAAAGGCTCCACATCGAGCGGACCCCCCAGACTTAGCCAGGCCGGCGCCATCCGGCCCGTTCGGAGCCGGATGGCGTCGGCGATCAGGCGTGGCCGGCCGGCGTGCCCTGCGCAGCCGCCTGCTGCGCCCGCCGCGCCTGCCACAAAGCCACGAAATCAACCGGCTGCAGCGTCAGCGGCGGGAACCCGCCCTCGCGGGTGATTTCCGCCAGGATGTGCCGGGCGTAGGGAAAGAGCAGGCGCGGACACTCGACCATCAGCACCGCTTCGAGCACATTCTCCGGCACGCCGTTCAGCGTGAAGACGCCGGCATAGACGAGTTCGGCGATGAACACCGCGGCCCGCCCCTCGGCCGCCGGCTGGCCGTTTGCCGCCGGCGCCTCCCGCGCCTCGGCGCGGATCGACAGCGCCACTTCGTAGACCGACGTCGCGTCGGGCAGCTTCTGCACCTGGACGTCCAGGCTCAGATTGATCTGCGGCGCCGTGCGCAGCGTCGCGTAGATCTGCGGCGCGCCCGGAACCTCGAAGGAGAGGTCCTTGACGAACTGGCCGTTGATCAGCAGCGGCGGCGGGCCGGATTGGGCAGCGCCCCCCGGTGGGGCCTCGGTGCTCTGGGACATGGTCATGCTCCGTGCTGTGCCGGCCGGGAGGCCGCTTGTGGATTGCCGGTCTCGCGGCCGTGAAGAGCGATCGGCGGGAAACCGTCTGGCGAAAACCGGCGGTGGCCTAGCATGGCGCCGTGCGCAAGACCAGAAGGCCCGGTCACCCGAAGGCGGGTCAGGGCCGCCAGACGATACGCTCGGGCGCCGGTGCGGTCGGGTCGCAGCGCTGCCAGCCGCCGTTGGGCACGCTCACCCCGGTTAGCGCCAGAATGAACCCCCAATGGCTCACCACCAGCGTCTCGGCCCAGTCAGCCCGCGCCGCCATCACGGCGCGGAAGCGCCCGGCGCGCACGACGGTCTCGGCTTCGCCTTCGATCCCCTGCGGCCACCAGACCTCGTCGAGCGCGGCGAAATCATGCTCCGGCCAGGCCTGCTCCAGTCGCCCCCGCGGCGTGCCGATATCGCAGGTGAAGGCGCAGCGCTCGCGCACTGTCGGGTCCACCACCACGGCAACACCGAGCGCGCGTGCGATCGGCGCGGCGGTCTGCAGAGCGCGCGTATAGGGCGAGGCGATGATGCGGCGGACGCCCTCGGCCCGCATCGCCGCCGCCGCGGCCTCGGCCTGCTGCGCGCCCAACTCCGTCAGCGCGGGATCGACGATGCCCGGGTCCCGCCGGGTCGCGGTGAAATGGAGATTGAACTCGCTCTGGCCGTGGCGGAGCAGGATCACGTCCTGAGGAACCCCACCAGCCGCTCGGCCTCGGCAACGATCGGGTCGGCGATCGCGGCGGCCCGTTCCGCCCCCTCGCGCAGGATGGCATCGATCGTCCCCGGGTCGGCGAGCAGGCGCCGTGTCTCCGCCGCGATCGGCGCCAGCGTGGCGACGAGCCGTTCCGCCAGCGCCTCCTTAAAGGCGGAGAAGCCCTGCCCGCCATGCTCGCGCAGCACGCCGACAGCGTCGGTATCGGCGAGCGCGGCATAGATGCCGACCAGGTTGCGCGCCTCGGGCCGCCCGTCCAGCCCCGCCGGATCACCCGGCAGCGGCTGCGGATCCGTCTTGGCGCGGCGGATCTTCTGCGCGATCGTCTCGGCATCATCGGTGAGATTGATCCGGCTCTGCTCGGACGGATCCGATTTCGACATTTTCTTCGTCCCGTCCCTGAGGCTCATCACCCGCGCCGCTGGGCCCAGCACCAGCGCCTCGATCGGCGGGAAGAACGCCACGCCGTAATCGTGGTTGAATTTCTGCGCGATGTCGTTCGCCAGTTCCAGGTGCTGGCGCTGATCGTCGCCCACCGGCACGCGGGTCGCGTGGTAGGCGAGAATGTCGGCGGCCATGAGGTTCGGATAGACGTAGAGGCCCGAGGACGCGTTCTCGCGGTCCTTGCCGGCCTTGTCCTTGAACTGGGTCATGCGGTTGAGCCAGCCGAGCCGGGCGACGCAGTTGAAGATCCAGGCCAGCTGGGCATGGGCGCGCACCGCGCTCTGGTGGAAAAACACAGAGCGTCCGGGATCCACTCCACAGGCGATGACGCTGGCGGCGATCTCGCGCGTCTGCTGGGCGAGTTGCGCCGGTTCCTGCCACACCGTGATCGCGTGCAGGTCCGCGACGGCGAAGATGCACTCGTGGTCGTCCTGCAGCTTCACCCAGTTGCGCAGCGCGCCGAGAAAATTGCCGAGCGTCGGGATGCCGGAAGGCTGGATGGCGGAGAAGATTCGCTGCATGGCGGCTCGCATCGGTTGATCCGGGCGGTTTTCCGGCCTTGGCCGGCGGCGGTCAACCCCGGGGCTTGGCCGCCGCGAAGCGCCGGCGCAGCAGGGTGCGGCCGAGTTCCAGCAGGTCGAACGCGCCCAGCGCCTGGCCGGCCGCGCCATAGCCGACGAGGCCGGTCCCGACCAGCATCACCAGCGCCGCCGCCCGCAGCAGCGGCCGGCCGCCGGCGATGGCGAACAGCACCGGATCGAGCACCAGCAGAACGAGCGTCATCGCCCCGGCGGCGAGCACCATCCGCGCGAGGCGCCCGCCGAGCGCGGCGTCGGGGCGGAAATAGCCCCGCCAGTAAAGCAGTACGGCCAGGGCGGCAGCGTTGAACGCGGCGGCGATGCTGGTCGCCAGCGGCGGCCCGATATGGCCCAGTGGACGCATGAAGGCGAGATTGAGCACGAGGTTCAGCGCCACGGCCACGAGGCCGATCTTGACCGGCGTCGCCGTGTCGCCGCGGGCGAAGAAGCCGGGCGCGAAAACCTTGGCCAGAACGTACGCCGGCAGCCCGACCGCGTAGGCGGCCAGCGCCTGGGCGCTCTTGGCGGCGGCCATCGCATCGAACGCGCCGCGGGCGAAAAGCACGCTCATGATCGGTCCGCCGGCCACCGACAGCGCCAGCGCGGCCGGCAGGGTCAGCACCAGCGCGTATTCGATGCCGTGGTTGAGGGTGGTGATGGCAAGCCCCTTGTCGCCGGCCCGCACCTGGCGCGAGAGCAGCGGCAGAATCGCGGTGCCGACCGCGACGCCGATCACGCCGAGCGGCAACTGATCCACCCGATCGGCGTAGTAGAGCACCGAGACGGTGCCGGCGGGCAGCAGGCTGGCGATAACGGTATCGACCGCGACATTGAGCTGCGTCACGCCTGCACCGATGACCCCCGGGCCCATGCGCCGCAGCACCGTGCGCACCCCCGGCGTCAGCCGCGGCCATCCGCACGGCGGCGCCATGCCGGCGATGCGCACCGCCAGCACCAGCACCCCGAGCTGCGCGAAGCCGGACAGCACGAGCCCGGCGGCCAGCAGGTGCCCGGTAGTCGGCAGCATGGCAACCGGCGGCAGGAGCAGCGCGCCGATCAGGAAGACGTTGAACAGGACCGGCGCACCGGCGGCCGCGGCGAAACGGTCCAGCCCGTTGAGCATGCCGCCGAAGAGCGCCGAGAGGCACATCAGCATGAGATAGGGAAAGGCGATGCGCGTCAGCGTCACGGTCAGGGCGAGCTTGGCCGGGAGCGCGGCGAAGCCGGGGGCCAGCACGACCATCAGTTGCGGCATGAAGACGATGCCGAGCACCGTGATCCCGGCGAGCCAGACCGCCAGCGCGCTCGCCACCTCGCCGGCCAGGCGGCGCGCCGGCTCGCGCCCGAAACTGGCGAGCGTGCCGGCGAAGGCGGGAACGAAGGCCGCATTGAACGCGCCCTCGCCGAACAGCCGGCGGAACAGGTTCGGCAGTTTCAGGGCAACGAAGAACGCATCCGCCACCAGGCCGGTGCCGAGCCGGTCGGCGATCAGCACGTCGCGGGCGAAGCCGAGCAGCCGGCTCGCCATGGTCCAGATGCCAACGGTGAGAATGCCTCGCAGCATGGGGCGGCCGTCGTCTATTGATCCGATGCCAACGCCCGTTTCCGGGCGGTGGCCGAATCAGCCCACATCATGAATTGGGCGCTCTGACGCATGCCGAACCTTCCGAATGAGCCGAAGACTACTCGATCGGCCCGGCCGGCACGTGCGCCGCCAGCGCCGCGCGGCGCATCTCCAGACTCTGCCAGACCAGCAGGATCGGGATGCCCATCGCCAGATCCCGCGCCCGGCGCAGCAGCGAGACGCTGAGCGAGAGTTCCGCCGGCACGCCGAAAATGGCGCCGAGGCTGGCATAGGCGGCCTCCTGCACCCCCGCGCCGGCCGGCACCAGCACGGTAGCAGAAAGCGCGATGTGGGTCAGCGCGTCGATCGCCAGCGCGTCGTCGAAGTCGA
>DAIDKZ010000132.1 GCA_027449745.1 Acetobacteraceae bacterium
GTCATCCGCTCCCCCCGGCGGCACCCTCGGCGCCACGAAGCATGCGGGGGGCGAAATGGGCGAGCGTGTCATCGTTTGCGAGGTCGGGCCGCGGGATGGGCTGCAGATCGCCAAGGGGCGGATGCCGACGGCGGTCAAGGCGCGCTGGATCGCGGCGCTCGCCGCCGCCGGCCTGGCCGAGATCGAGGTCGGCAGTTTCGTTCCGGCGCGACTGATCCCGCAAATGGCCGATACCGGTGAAATCGTACGCTCTGCGGTGCGCATCCCCGGCCTGACCGTGGTGGCGCTGGCGCCCAATCTGCGCGGCGCGGAGGCCGCGTACGCCGCCGGTGCGCACCGGATCAGCGTTCCGGTTTCGGTCAGCGAGGGCCACAGCCGCGCCAATCTCAACCGCCTGCCGGCCGAGCAGGTGGCCGAAGTGGCGCGCATCGTCGCTTTCGCCCGCGCCCAGGAGCGGCGGATGGAGGTGGAAGCCGGCTGTTCAACGGCTTTCGGCTGCTCGATCGACGGCGTCGTCCCGCCCGCCCGCACGGTCGCCATTGCCGCCGCCCTCGCCGAGGCCGGGGTCGATGAGGTGGTTCTGGCCGATACCGTCGGCTACGCCCATCCGGCCCAGGTGCGCGCGCTGGTCCGTGCGGTCCGGGCGGCGGTCGGGCCGAAGCTCACCGGGCTGCATCTGCACGACACTATGGGGCTCGGCCTGGCCAATGCCCTGGCCGGGCTGGACGAGGGCATCCGCAATTTCGATGCCGCGCTCGCCGGACTCGGCGGCTGCCCCTATGCGCCGGGGGCGTCGGGCAACATCGTCACCGAGGACCTGGTGTTCATGCTGGAGAGCCTCGGCTTCGAGACCGGGATCAACCTCGAAGCGCTGATCGCCGCGCGCGCCATCCTGCGCGAGGGCCTGCCGGGAGAGACGCTTCGCGGCGGCGTCGCTCAGGCGGGGATCCCGCGGACCTTCCGCGCGGCGGCCTGAGCGAACCTATCCAAGGCACGCCGCGACGAGCTGGGCGAAGGCCCGCGCGCGGTGACTGATGGCGTGCTTGCGGGCCGGCTCCATTTCGCCAAATGTCTGGGTCTCGCGGGCGGGCTGGAACATCGGGTCGTAGCCGAACCCCCTGCCGCCGCGCGGCGGCCAGACCGCTTCGCCGTCCACGCGGCCGATATAGGTCGCGGTTGCCCCATCCGGCCACGCCAGCGCCAGCGCGGCGACGAACCAGGCACGCCGGTCCGCCGTTGCGCCCAGTGCCGCGTTCACGTGGGCCATGGCGGCGGAGAAATTCTTCTCCGGCCCAGCCCATCGAGCGGATAGCACGCCGGGCGCACCCTCCAGCGCCGCGAGACAGAAGCCGCTGTCGTCGGCGAGCGCCGGCAAGCCGCTGGCCGTCGCCGCCGCGCGTGCCTTGAGGCGCGCATTGCCGGCGAAGTCGGGTTCGGTTTCGTCCGGTTCACCTAGGCCGAGCTCCCCGGCCGAGATGGCCTCGATCCCGTGCGGGCCGAGGAGTTCGGCGATTTCGGCGAGCTTGCCGCGATTATGGCTCGCCAGCACCAGCCGCGTGCCGGGACCGAGACGGCGCATCATCCGGCGGCCTCGATCGCCGCCCGCTGGAGGGCGAAGAGTTCGGCGATACCGGCGCGGGCAAGGCCGAGCAGGGTGGCCAGCGCATCCTCGCCGAACGTCGCGCGTTCTGCCGTTGCCTGAACCTCGACGATGCCACCGGCGTCGGTGAGCACGAAATTGGCGTCGGCATTGGCGGTCGAATCCTCGGCATAGTCCAGATCGAGCACCGGACCGCCGTTGAGGATACCGCAGGAGACGGCTGCGACCTGGCCGATCAGCGGGGTGCGCGCGAGCACGTTCATCCGCCGCAGATGGGCCAGCGCCAGGGCCAGCGCGACGTAGCCACCGGTGATCGCGGCACAGCGCGTGCCGCCATCGGCGTTGAGCACGTCGCAATCGACGGTGATGGTCATCTCGCCTAAGACCGCGCGGTCGATCACGGCGCGCAGCGACCGCCCGATCAGACGCTGGATCTCCTGGGTGCGGCCGGATTGCTTGCCGCGCGCCGCCTCGCGGTCGCCGCGCGTGTGGGTGGCGCGCGGCAGCATGCCATATTCGGCGGTGACCCAGCCTTCGCCCGAGCCACGCAGGAAGCCGGGGACGCGACCCTCGACGCTGGCGGCGCAGAGAACCTCGGTCCCGCCCATGCGGATGAGCGCAGAGCCCTCCGCGTGGCGGGCATAGCCGGTGATGATGCTGACGTCGCGCAGAGCGTCGTGCGCGCGGCCGGATGAGCGCATTGGGGGGAATCCTCAGGCTGATGGGCGCGGACCATAGCGGTTCGCGGCCAAAGGGGAATGGCAATCGGAAAATCCTGCCCATCCCTGTCGCGGGAGGCGTAGGCTGGCACGGTCGGCGCCGTGGGCGCTGGGCCTGCCGCGCCGGCCCACGAGGGAGGTCAGGATGGCAGTCGCAAGCGTGTCGAAAATCACCGCCTCGTCGCCCGACAGCTTCGATGCCGCGGTGCGCGAGGGCCTGCAGCGTGCCAGCCGCACGCTGCGCGGCATCTCCGGCCTGCACGTCGTCGAGATGAAAGCAAGCGTGGAGAATGGCCGCATCGCCGAATATCGCGTCAGCATGGAAGTGACCTTCATTCTCGAAGGCTGAGGAGAGGCCCGGGCCCGCGCGGGTCCGGGCCGCTTCAGGCCGCGGCCTCGGCCGGGGGGGTGCGGCGGGCGCGAATGCGCCGGATACGTCGCGGGTCGGCCTCCAGGATGCGGAACTCGATGCCGGACGAATGCGAGATGACCTCGCCCCGCGCCGGCACCCGCCCCGCCAGGGTGAACACCAGGCCGCCCACAGTATCGATATCGGCGGCGCGCTCGTCCTCGGTCAGCACCTTGCCGAGCCGGCTCTCGAACTCCTCCACCGGCAGGCGGCCATCGAGATCGAGCGCGCCGTCGCCCCGCTCGGTGATCATCGGCGTCTGGTCTTCGTCATGTTCGTCGGCGATGTCGCCGACGATGGTCTCGACCAGGTCCTCGATCGTCACCAACCCGTCGATGCCGCCATATTCATCGACGACGAGCGCCAGATGCATGCGCGTCTGTCGCATCTGGAGCAGCAGGTCGAGCACCGGCGTCTGCGGCGCCACCAGCAGCGGCTTGCGCAGGATCGCCTCGATGCGGAACGCCTCGGGCGTGCCGACATACGCCAGCACGTCCTTGATGTGGACCATGCCGAGCGCGTCGTCCAACTGCTCGCGATAAACCGGCAGGCGGGAATGCCCGTCCCGGCGGATCAGCGCCATCAGCGCGTCCAGCGTGATGTCCGCGGGCACGCCGACGATATCGGCGCGGGGCACCATGACATCGTCGGCGGTAATGCCGCGCAGGCGCAGGACGTTGGCGATCAGCGCCCGTTCCTGGCGGTCCAGTTCGGGGGCCGTGCCCTCGACCGAGGGCTCGGCGGCGGCGGCTTCCTCGACCAGTTCGGCGATCGAGTCGCGGACGCTGTGCTCGCCGGCGCGCCCGATCAGGCGAGCGATCAGACGCGTGAACCAGACACTGCGCGCCGACCCGGCCGTCGGCGATGGGAAGAACCCGGTCATGCGGCGGATCCGCGCAAAGGCTTCCACGGGTTCGGTACGCCGAGCCGGCGCAGAATCCGTGCCTCGGCCTGCTCCATTGCCCGCGCCTCGCCGGCCGCATGATGGTCGTGGCCGGCAAGGTGCAGCACGCCATGGACGACGAGATGCGCCAGATGATGCGCCGGGCGTCGCCCTGCGGCGCGGGCCTCGCGCTGCACCACGCCGAGGGCGAGCACGATCTCGCCGCCAAGACCCGGCATCGCAGGCGGATAGGTCAACACATTGGTCGGCTTGTCGCGACCGCGGTCGCGCCGGTTGAGCCGGCGCACCGCGCGGTCGCTGGTGAGCACGATGGTCGGTGGGCCGGCGCTGTTCGGCGCGGCCGCCGCGGCGCGTGCGGCGATGCGTTCGGCTGCCGGCACCACGCGCCGCCAGCCCGGTTCCTGAACCAGGACGGGCACCGGCTCCGCACGATCGTCGTTCCAGGCGCGCCCGAGGGCGCGGCGTCTACTGTGCGGTTCCATCATCCTTCCCGGGCGCGACGCGCGCCCGCCGCGAACCGGCCCGCCCCGTCTCGTCGCCATCGCGTTCCTGGCCATCGCGTTCTTGGCCATCGCGCCGGACCAGATCGCGCCGGTCATAGGCCGCGACGATGCGGGCCACCAGCGGATGCCGCACGACATCCGACGAATCGAACCGGACCACCCCGATCCCCTCCAGCCCCTCCAGCGTCGCCAGCGCATCGGCGAGGCCGGAGCGCTGTCCCGGCGGCAAATCGATCTGGGTCGGGTCGCCGGTGATCACCATGCGGGTGCCCTCGCCGATGCGGGTCAGGAACATCTTCATCTGCACCGGGGTCGTATTCTGGGCCTCGTCGAGGATGACGAAGGCATGGGCGAGCGTGCGGCCACGCATAAAGGCGAGCGGCGCGACCTCGATCTCGCCGGTGCCAATCCGACGTGCCACCTGCTCCGCAGGCATCATGTCGCCGAGCGCATCATAGAGCGGCCGCAGATAGGGGTCCACCTTCTCTTTCATGTCACCCGGCAGGAAGCCGAGGCGTTCCCCCGCCTCGACGGCCGGGCGCGAGAGCACCAGCCGGTCCACCCGACCGGCTTGCAACATGGCTACACCCTGCGCCACTGCAAGGTAGGTCTTGCCGGTGCCGGCGGGGCCGACGGCAAAGACCATTTCGGCGCTGCCGAGCAGATCCATGTAAGCGGCCTGCCCGGCCGTGCGCGGTCCGACCGCGCCGCGGCGGGTGCGGATCGCTGGCAGGTCTGCCAGCGGCAGCCGTCCCTCCGGGGCCTCCGGCTGCGCCAGGCGCATCGCCGCGTCGACATCCGGCCCGGCAACGCCCTCGCCGCGCTGCAGCCGCCGGTAGAGTTCCTTCAGTGCCGCCTGCGCCTGGCCGACCCGTGCCGCCTCGCCGGTGATGGCGATCCGGTTGCCGCGGCAGGAAACGCGCACACCGAGCGCCTGCTCGATCCGCACCAGATGGCGGTCATGCTCGCCGAGCAGCAACGGCAGCAGAAGATTGTCGGGGAAATGCAGCGTGACCGCCTGGTCCTGCGGGCCACGCGCGAGCGGAACGGAGGTGGCGGCGAGATGGGTCAAGCGCAGGCTCGCTCCTCTGCATCGGGGACAAGGATACCAGAGAGGGAATTGGGGTTGACGGCGGTGATCGTCACCATCCGCGTCTGCCCGATCAGCGCCGCCGGGCCATTGAGATGCACCGGCTGCAGATACGGGCTGCGTCCGCCGATCTGCCCGGGGTGGCGGCCAGGGCCGGTGACCAGCACCGGGAGCGTCCGCCCGGCGGTCGCGGCGTTGAACGCGGCCTGCTGGCGGCGCAGCACCGCTTGCAGGGCCTGCAACCGCGCCTCGGCGACCGCGTCGGCCACCATGTCCGCCTGCCGAGCCGCGGCCGCCGGCGTGCCTGGACGGGGCGAGAAGCGGAAGGAGTAGGCCTGGGCGAAGCCGACACGCTCGACCAGGGCCAGCGTGGCGGCAAAATCGTCCTCCGTCTCGCCCGGGTAGCCGACGATGAAATCCGAGGAGACCGCCATGTCGGCCCGCGCCGCACGAATGCGCTCGATCAGGCGAAGATAGTCATCGGCGCGGTGACGCCGGTTCATGGCCGCGAGGATGCGATCCGAGCCCGACTGCACCGGCAGATGCAGGAACGGAACCAGCGCCGGCACCTCGGCATGGGCCGCGATGAGATCGCCGTCCATGTCCCGCGGGTGCGACGTGGTGTAGCGCAGCCGGTCGAGGCCTGGCAGTTCGGCCAGCGCACGGATCAGCCGTCCGAGCCGCCAATCTCCGCCATCGGGTGCCGCACCATGCCAGGCATTGACGTTCTGACCGAGCAACACGATCTCGCGCGCGCCGGCGGCGAGGCGTTCGCGCGCCTCGGCCAGGATCGCCGCGGCCGGCCGGCTGTGCTCCGCGCCGCGCGTGTAGGGGACCACGCAGAAGCTGCAGAATTTGTCGCACCCTTCCTGGATGGTCAGGAACGCTGAAATCGGGCTGAGGCGGCGCGGCATGGGCAGGGCGGCGAATTTATGCTCGTCGAACTCCGTTTCGATGACGCCGGCCTCGCCGGCCTCGACGCGGGCGAGCAGACCCGGCAGACGGTGATAGCTCTGCGGCCCGAGCACGATATCCACGAAGGGGGCGCGGGCGAGGATCTCCTCGCCTTCCGCCTGCGCGACGCAGCCGGCCAGCACCAGCACCATCCGCTCCCCGGCCTGGGCGCGCGCCTCCTTGAGCCGCCGCAGCCGGCCAAGCTCGGAGAACACTTTTTCGGTGGCGCGCTCGCGGATATGGCAGGTGTTGAGGATCACCATATCCGCGCCATCCGGCTCGGCGACCGCGGCGAAGCCGAGCGGCGCCAGGGCGTCGCTCATGCGCTCGCTGTCATAGACGTTCATCTGGCAGCCCCAGGTGAGAACGTGGAGGCGGCGAGCAGCGCCGCGCGGGGCGGCATCATGGCTTGGCATCATCGGGCAGGCTCCTGACACGCGGGGCGGGCCCATCCAGCCCGCCAGGGTGCAGGAATTGCCGTGCGCGCGGTGCCGGTCAAGCGCACCGGGAGATCAGGGCCACGCCGGTATCAGAGACACGGCGCCGCCGGTTGGTCCGTCTGCATGGCATCAGTGTCACTGGAAAGGGTGCCAGTCTGTCAAGTCCGTTATGCGGCCGCCGGTTCGGCGGGCGGCGGCGGGACCGCGCGGCGCGGCTGCGCCGGGCGGTTCTGGCGCAACTCCGCCGCGGCTGCCGCCACCACCGCCCAAAGGGCCTGGCTCAGGGCTTTGCGGTCGGGAAAGGCCGACGGATCGACCGGCTCGTGCAGCACCACGCTGACCCGCATCGCGCTGCCTTGGGCAAGGCGCCAGAAATGAGGGCCGATCATGTGGTCGCCATAATAGGCGAAGCGGGCGCGCAGGCCGCGGCGCGTCGGCAGGCCATCGAGTCGGTCATAGACGATCGATACCGGCTGCACGCGCAGCCCTTTCACGCCCTCGGCCACCGAGAGCAGGGCCGAGCGGAACGGCAGCACGCGTGCGCCGTCAGAGGTGGTGCCTTCCGGAAACAGGATCAGGTTGTCGCCGGCTGCGATGCGCATGCGCATGGCGTCGCGCTCGCGCGCGGCGCTGTGGCGCAGGCGGGTAACGAAAACGGTGCGCCCCAGCCGAGCGACGGTGCTGACCAGCGGCCAGGACGCCACATCCGTCTTGGCCACGAAGGAGGCGGGCAACTGCCCGCCGAGCACGGCAATGTCGAGCCAGGAGGAGTGGTTGGAAACGAACACCACCGGCCCGCTGGCGTCGCTGACTTCGGTGCCGATCACGCGAACGCGCACGCCGAGAAGCTGGCAGAACGTCGCCCAGTAGAGGCGCGCGAATCGTACCTTGGCCGGCCCGGGCAGGTTGACGAGCACGGCCTGGACCGGGATGCAAAGCAGGGTCCAGGCGAGCAACAGGGTCGAGCGGCGCGCCGCCCGCAGCTGATCGTTCCAGCCGGGGCCCCTGGCGAGCGCGATCGGAGGCGGCAGGCCGGTGCGCGCCGGCCCGGTCCGCCTCGCTCGCTTCAGCCGGCGCGGCTTCGTGTGCATGATCCCATGCTCATAGCGGCGGAGCCTCGGTGCAACAATCACGTCCCTGTCTCCGAACGGTCGGTGCAACCTGTCCGTCGGGCGCGTTGGAACCAAGTGAAGTTTTCGGGATAATTCCTGAAGCGCTGTTGCGCCGCGTCGGGGTCAGGCCGCACTTGGCCCTGCCGCTGGTCCTGCTGGTCCTGATGATCGGCCTCGGCCGGGCCGGAGCCGCCGATCATCTGGCCTACACGATCGCGCTCGCGCCGTCCGGCGATGCCGCGCTCGACACCGCCCTGGCCGATGCCTCCTCGCTGCGCGCGCTGAAGGATACCGCGCCGGTCGGACCGTTCGCACTGCTTACCCGCGCCCGTGCCGACGCGGACCGGTTGGCCACTGCGCTGCAGAGCTACGGCTACTACGCGGGCCGGATCGGCATCACCATCGCCGGGCGGCGGATCGACGATCCTGGCCTGCTCGGGGCGCTCGCCGACCTGCCGGCCGGGGCGGCCGTGCCGGTGAAGATCGACCCCGTTCCCGGCACCCTGTTTCGTCTGCGGCACATCGGGCTCGATGGCGCGGTCGATGCCCAGATGCGCGCCCAACTGGGTCTGGTTACAGGCACGCCGGCGCGCGCCGCGGACATCCTCGCCGCCCGTACCCGCCTGCTCGATGCGTTGCGTGCCGAGGGCCACGCCTTCGCCGAGGTCAGCCCGCCAGACGCGGTCGTCTACCCGGACCAGCGGGCTCTCGATCTCAGCTTCCATGTCGAACCCGGCCCGCGCGTCGATCTCGGCCCGATCCGCCTCGAAGGCCTCGATCGCGTCTCGCCGGACTATGTGCGCGGGCGCCTGCTGGTGCACGCGGGCGAACAATTCGATCCCGGGGCCATCGAGCGCGCACGTCAAGACCTGGCCGGGCTGGGTCTTTTCTCCTCGGTCGATGCGCACACCGCCGATGCGGTCGGCGCTGATGGGCGCCTGCCGCTCACCTTCGCCTTCCAGGAGGGACCGCGCCACGCGGTGACGTTCGGCGCCGACTATTCGACCGATCTTGGCGCCGCCCTCAGCGCGAGCTGGACCGACCGCAACCTGTTCGGCAACGGCGAGCGCCTCACCCTTTCCGCCGCCGGCACCGAACTGGCCGGCAGCGATGCGCGGGTGCCCGGCTATCTGATCGGCGCCACGCTCACGCTGCCGGACTGGCAGCGCCGCGATCAGACGCTGCAATTCGGTGTCACCGCCGAGCAGCTCTATCTCTATACCTATAACCAGACGGCGACGATCGCCAATGCCATCCTGACGCGGCAGCTCTCACCGATCCTCTCGGCAAGCATTGGCGCACAGGCGGAAGTGGAGCGCATCGTGCAGGAGCACGCCACCAGCATCTACACCCTGCTCAGCGTCCCGGGCACACTGAAGCTCGACACCTCGAACGACCTGCTCGAACCGACTCGGGGCGTGCGCGGGCTCCTCTCGCTGACCCCGACCGAATCCCTCGGCGGCACTGCCGGCAACAGCGTGTTCCTGATCGCTCAGGCGCAGGGCTCGACCTATGTCGACCTGAGCGGCAACGGACGCACCGTCCTCGCCGCCCGTGCCCTGATCGGCGAGGCGATCGGCGCCGGCCAGTTCCAGCTTCCGGCCGACCAGCGCTTCTATGCCGGCGGCAGCCCGACCGTGCGCGGCTATCGCTACCAATATGCCGGACCGCAATTTCCCGACGGCATTCCCGAAGGCGGCACGGCCATTGACGCCGCGAGCCTGGAATTGCGCCAGCGCATCGGCGCCAGCTTTGGGGCCGTCGTCTTTCTCGACACCGCGCAGGTGGCCCCCGGCGGGCAGGCGTTCAGCGGCACCGTCTTCACCGGAGTCGGGCTCGGCGGGCGCTATTTCACTTCATTCGGGCCGATCCGGGTCGATATCGGCGTGCCGCTCACCGCGCTGCGCGGCAATTACCCCATCGCGGTCTATCTCGGGCTTGGGGAGGCATTCTGATGCGCCACCTCGCGCGGACTCTGGTCGCGACATTAACCCTGCTGATCGGGCTGCCGGCGCTGCTCGTGGTCGCGCTGAACACCGCGCCGGGCCGGCGGCTCGCCGAGCGGATCGTTCTGCGCGCGAGCGGCGGGGCGTTGGCGCCGGAGGGGCTCGCCGGCCGCTTCCCGGACCGGCTTCGCCTCGCGCACCTCGCGCTGCGCGATGCCCGCGGGGCCTGGCTGACGGCGGATGGTCTGGCGCTCGACTTCACGCTCCGGGCGCTGATGCACGGCGAGCTTTCGGTCACCCGCTTGGCGGCCGCGCGGCTGTCGGTGACCCGGGCGCCGGCGTCGGCGCCCGCCGCCGCGCCGGCGGCGCAGCGGAGTGCGGCATTGCCGCGGGTGCCGCTCCCGGTCACGGTCGGTGCGATCGCGATCGGTCGACTTGAGCTCGGCGCCGCGCTGGTGAAGGCGGACGCGACCTTCGTCGTGGACGGTACGCTGGCGCTGTCTGCCGGTGTGTCGGGCCAGGGTGCGCTCCGAGCGCGCCGGCTCGATGCGCCTGGGCGCTACGCGGTCACGGTCGCGGCCGGGGCGGCGCGAATTGCGGCGACGCTGTCGGCCGAAGAGCCGGCGGGCGGACTGGTGGCGGACCTGGCCGGTGCGCCGGCGCTGGGGCCGCTGGCCGCCACGCTGCGGCTGGCGGGGCCGTGGCACGGCGCCGAGCTGGCTCTCGCGGTGACCGCCGGCCCGCTCATCGCCGAGGCGTCCGGCACGCTCGACCTGCTCGGCCGCGACGGCGATCTCACCGCCTCGGCGCACGCCCCCGCAATGGCCCCGCGGCCCGATGTCGGCTTCGACCAAGCGGATCTCTCCGCCCACCTCCGCGGCCCCTTGGCAGCGCTCAACGCCAGCGCCCACCTCGTGCTCGCCGGGCTGCGCACCGGGCCAGCGGGGCTCGCGCGGCTCGCCGCCGATCTCGATCTTCACGCGCACGCGCTCGCGCTCCACGCCCAGCTCGACGGTCTGCGGCTGCCGGAACCCGCCGGAGCCGTGCTTGCTGCCGCGCCGCTGACCCTGGACGGCGGAATGGACCTCGGCGCGGCGACACGCCCGTTCCGCCTGACCCTGGCCCACCCCCTGCTTGCCGCCGCCGCCGAGGGGACGGCCACACCGGACCCAGTCGGGCGATTGACGCTGGCCCTGCCCGATCTCGCCCCGCTGGCCGCCGCCGTCGGGGGCGATCTGGCCGGCCATGCCGGCTTCGATCTGGCCGGGACACCGTCCGCGATGACGCTGAGCGGATCGATTGCCGCTACGGGCGGGGACATGACCCTGGCCAGGATCGTCGGTCCGGATGGCCGCCTCGCCGCCACGTTCGGCGTCCGGGACGGAACGCTGCACCTGGCCAGCGCCCGGCTCGACACGCGCGGCCTGCGGCTGGATGCGGCGGGAGAGGTTGCCGCGGCCGCGCTCGACCTGTCGGGCACGGTCACCCTGCCGGATCTTTCCGTGATGCTGCCCGCGAGCAGCGGCGCGCTGAGCCTCCGCGCCGTGGCGCACGCGGCGCCGGATGGCCTGACGGTGACACTGGACGGCACCGGCGAGGCTGGCGCGGGGGTAATGCGGCGCGCGCCGCTGCGGCTGGCGCTGGAGGCGAGGCGGACGCCAGCCGGGGCGATCGCCGTGACGCTGTCGAGGGCCACGTGGCGCAGCCTGCAGATGACCGCCGACCTGCACCAGGCGCCCGGCGCGACCCTGCCGACGGGGCAGGCGGCGCTGCGGCTCGACCGTCTCGCCGACATTGCCGCGCTGTTGGGCCGCTCCGCCGATGGCAGCCTGCAGGCGACGCTGGCCCTCCCCGCGGCGGCTCCGGCCCGTGTCTCGGCGGTGCTGCAGCAGGTGGCATTGCCGCCGGCCTTGCGGGTCGAGCGTGCCGAGGTCACGGCGACCCTCGAAAATCCATTGGGCACTCGCCGTCTCGATGCCGAGGCGGTGGCGCGCGGTATCGTCGTGGCCGGCCAAAGCGGCACGGCACGGCTTGGCATGCATGGTGCGCTCGCCGCGCTCCAGGCCCGTCTGGAGGCGAACGCGCCGAATCTGCCGGGCGGTCCGGCGTCCGCGGAGATGGAGGCGCGGCTCGACCTGCCGGCGCGCGCCGTCACCCTCACGCGATCGGCGCTGCGCTGGCAGGGCGCGCTACTCACGGCAAGTGGGTCCATCCTGCCGCGGCTCGTTCTCGCGGTGAACTTGCCCGCCACGCCCTTATCCCGGCTCGACGCGCTGGCGCCCGCGCTGCGTGGCGCAGGGATGGTGGCCGCCGAGGCGCGGCTCGGCGGCACGCTGGTCGCCCCGACCGGGACGCTGCTTCTCACCGGCAGCGGCCTGCGGCTTGCCGGTTTCCCGGCGCCGGGTCTGCCGGCGGCGAGCCTGGCGGTACGCGCGAGTCTCGACCCCGGGCGCGCCACGATCGATGCACGGGCCGAGGCCGGCCATGGCACCGCACTGCGCCTGGCTGGGAGCGCGCCGCTGGCGCCACGTGGCGAGCTTGCGCTGCGGGCGAGCGGGAGTGCCGACCTCGCGTTGCTCGATCCGTGGCTCGCCGCGCAGGGCCGGCGGCTGCACGGACACTTGGCCGCGGACCTCGGGGTCGGCGGCAGCGTCGCTGCGCCGGCCCTGAGCGGAACCCTGGCACTGACCGGCGGCGAAGCGGCGGATCTCGTCCAGGGCGTGCATCTGACCCGGATCGCGGCCCACGCCACGGCGACGGGCGGCGAGGTGCGGCTCGATCGGCTGACCGCCCACGCCGGCAGCGGCACCATCAGCGCGCAGGGAAGCCTCGGTGCGCTGCGGCCCGGCCTGCCCGTGGCCCTGACGCTCGCGGCGCGCAACGCCACGCCACTGGCCAGCGACCGGCTGACGGCGACGCTCGATGCCGACCTCAGCCTCACTGGCGACGTGTCGTCGCAGCTTGCCGCGGCCGGTGCCATTACGGTGCATCGCGCCGAAATCCGCGTGCCGGAGACGATGCCGGCTTCACTGGCGGTGTTGCCGGTGCGCATCGCCGGCGCCCCCCCGCCGCCGCCCGCCTCGCCGCCGCGTGTCGTCGCACTCGATCTGCAGCTGACGGCGCCGCGGGCGATCTTCGTCCATGGCCGGGGGATCGACGCCGAGCTGGGCGGGCGGATGCATCTCGGCGGCACCACCGCCGCCCCGGAGCCGCAGGGGGCCTTCCGCCTGATCCGCGGGGAGTTCACGCTCGCCGGCAGCGTGCTGCACTTCGACAGCGGCAGCATTGCCTTCAACGGCGCCGCAGCCCTGGGCGCGGGCGGGACCGGAATCGACCCGGCGCTGGACTTCCAGGCCAGTTCCGCCGCCGGCAACGTGCTGGCAAAGCTGGCGGTGGGCGGCTACGCGAGCGCCCCGAAGATCACGCTGAGCAGCGCGCCGCCGCTGCCGCAGGACGATATTCTCGCCCATCTCCTGTTCGGCCAGAGCGCAACGACCCTGAGCCCGTTCCAGTTGGGCTCGATCGCCCTGGGCCTGGCGCAGATCAGCGGTGCCGGGGGCAGCGGCATCGACCCATTGAACCGTGCCCGTCGAGCGCTCGGACTCGATCGGCTTGCGATCGGCAGCGCAGGCCCGGCCACGGGGGCGACGGCGGGGACCGCGGCGGCCACCCAGGGGGCGGCTGCGCCGACGCTGGAGGCGGGCCGCTATGTCGCGCCGGGCGTCTATATCGGGGCCAAGCAGGGCGTCGGCGTCTCGGGCAGCAACGACACCGCTGCGGAGGTTCAGGTGGATCTGACCAAGCGGCTCAAGCTCAAAGCCGACGCCGGCAGCGGCTTCGGCACCAACGCCATTGGGCTTGGCTACCAGCTGCAATATTGATCCGGCACGGCAGCGGCGCCGACGCCGCGCTCACGCCTGTTTCAGCTCGATCAGGCTGCGGCGGATCTTCCGGCCGCGCTCCACCTTGTCCTCGATGTAGGCGGCATCGGCCCAGCGCACCGCACGCGCCATCGCCTGCGCGTCCTCCATGAAGCGCGCGAGCATTTCCAGCAGCGCCTCGCGGTTGTTGAGGAACACGTCGCGCCACATGACCGGGTCGGAGGCGGCGATGCGGGTGAAGTCGCGGAAGCCGGAGGCGGCGAATTTCAGCACCTGCGAGCGGCTCTCGTCGGCCAGATCGTCGGCGGTGCCGCAGATGGTGAAGGCGATGAGGTGCGGCAGATGGCTGACGATCGCCAGAACGCGATCATGGTGGCCCGCTTCCATGGTCTCGACCATCGCCCCGCAGCGGCGCCAGAACTCCGCCATCCGCTCCACCGCCGCGGCGTCCGCCCCCTCGGGCGGCGTGAGCAACGTCCAGCGCCCCTCGAATAGCGTGGCGAATCCCGCATCGGGGCCGGAATACTCTGTGCCGGCGAGCGGATGGCCGGGAATGAGATGTACGCCCTCCGGTACGTGCGGACCGACGTCGCGGAGCACGGACTGCTTGGTCGAGCCTACATCGCTGAGGATCGCGCCAGGCTGCAGGTGAGGGCCGATCGCAGCGGCGAGGTCGGCAAAGCTGCCGACCGGCGCACACAGGATCACCCCGTCGCAGCCGGCGACCGCACGCGCCGGGTCGGCTTCGACGTGGTCGGCGATGCCGAGTTCGGCGACGCGGGCGAGCGTCTTCGGCGTACGGGCGCAGGCGACCAGTTCGCCGGCGAGCCTGCGGCCTTCGAGATTGATCCGTGCGATGGAGCTGCCGATCAGGCCCAGCCCGATCAGCGCCAGGCGACGGAAGACCGGTTCAGCCATGGGCGCCGGCCATGAAGGCGCCGAGCGCCTCGGCCACCAGGGCGCATTCCTCCTCGGTGCCAACGGTGATGCGCAGGCATTGCGGCAGCCCATAGGTGGCGACCCGGCGGACGATCAGGCCCCGCGCGCGGAGGAACGCATCCGCCGCGGTGGCACGCTCGGCGGCGGCGAAATCGGCCAGGACGAAATTGCCCTCGCTCGGCCAGACCTTGAGCCCCACCGCGGTCAGCGCCTCGGTGAGCCAGGCCCGCCAGCGCGTGTTGTGCGCCCGTGCCTTCTCCACCCAGCCGGGCTCGGCCAGGGCCGCAATCCCTGCCTGCTGCACCGCGGCATTGGCATTGAACGGGGCGCGGATGCGGTTGAGCACGTCGATGACCGAAGGCGGCGCGTAGGCCCAGCCCAGCCGCAGACCGCCAAGGCCGAAGACCTTGCTGAACGTTCGGGTCATGACCGTGTTGTCGCCGGCATCGACCAGGGCGGCACCGGCCTCGTAGTCCGTCCGCTCGACATATTCGGCGTAGGCGGAGTCGATGACCAGCAGCACGTCGGCGGGCAGGCCGGCCCGCAGCCGCCGCAGCTCGGCGGCCGGCAGCATGGTTCCGGTCGGGTTGTTCGGATTGGCCAGAAACACCAGCCGCGTCGCCGGCGAGACGGCGGCGAGGAACGCATCGACGTCGGCGGTCAGCGCCCGCTCCGGTGTCTTGACGATGCGGCAGCCGGCGGCGCGGCCGTAGATCTGGTACATGAGGAAGCCGTGCGCCGACATGATCAGCTCGGTGCCGGCGCCGCCATAGACCTGGCACAGCAGACCGATCAGCTCGTCGGAGCCCGCGCCGCAGACGATCCGGGCGGGATCGAGGCCGAAGCGGGCGCCGATCGCGCGCCGCAGCGCCTCCGCGCCGCCATCGGGATAGCGGTGCAGCTCCGGCGCCAGCGCGGCGTAGGCCGCCTGCGCTCCCGGCGGCGGGCCGAAGGCGCCCTCGTTGGAGGACAGCTTGTGCACGCGGTTGATGCCGGCCAGGGTCGATTCGCCGCCCACATAGGGGGCGATCTCGAGCAGTTCGGGACGCGGGCGCGGGCTCATGACGGATCTCCCCCGGTCGGAACCGCGTAGGCGCCGAGCACCACCACGGGCCGCAACAGCGGCGTGATGAGGGCGAGGCGCGGATCGTCGTCCCCGACCCAGCCAGGCACGTCCACCAGCGCCAGCGCCGAGCCGCCGTCGCGGCGGAGCAGAACCTGCGCGCCGCCGAAGCCTGCGGCGGTGAGGGCGGCGGCGAGCCGCGCCCGGCTGATGTCGGGCGATAATTCGAGGCCGAGCAGTGAGCGGTCATCGCCCGAAGGGTCTGGCGCCACCGCGGCCGTGACCAGGGCCGATGCGCGCGACGCGCCCTCCGGCCGCTTGCTCCAGAACGGCAGCCGGGCGACGATGTGGATGCGCGGTTCGTCGCGGTGCAGCAGGGCGCGCCACCAGGCGGCGGAGACTGGCTCCTCTTCCGCCGGGATTGGCAGCACGGCGAGCGCGGCGCTGCCCGCGCTGACCTCGGCGAGCGCCTGGGCCGGGCTGCGGTGTTGCCGCAGGGGGGTGAGCGCACCGAACTGCTCGCGCGCGAGTTGGACGAGGCTGCCATCCTGCTCGGAGTCGCAGACCGCGATGGCGAAGTTCCCCTGGATGGCGCAGGTTCCCGCCAGCAACTCGCGCCAGATGCGCACCAGACTGTGCGCCGGCAGATGTCCGGCGTGGCGGGCGAGCAGCCGGCGAATGATCTGCGCCTCGCGACCCGGGCGCAGCGCGATGCCGCCGCCCTTCAGGGCCGCGACCCGCTCCACGACCGCGGCGCGGCGCATCAGCAGATCGTGCAGCGCAGCATCGATGTCATCGAGTTCGGCGCGCAGGCTCGCCAGCGTGTCGGGTGGCGCCGGTTCGGACCCCGGCATGGCGGAAGCGGGCGCGGTCGACATGGCAGACGGGGGCTCCGCGGGCGCGGTTTCGGGGCGACACAGATAGCCGATGCGCCCGGCGCTGCAAACCCGCCCGGCCGTGCGGCCAGCGACCCTTTCGCCGGCACCGCGCGGCGGCCATGATGCCGCCGCACGAGAGGGGGATGCCATGGCCAAGCCGATATTGCTGATCACCCGCCGCCTCCCACCCGCGGTGGAGGCGCGCGCCGCCCGCGACTACGAGGCTCGTTTCAATACCGAGGATGTCCCGCGTGGGTCGGAGGCTCTGCTCCGCCTCGCCGAGGGGGCGGCGGCCGTGCTGTGCACGCCGAGCGAACGGCTGGATGCGGCGACCATCGGCCGGCTGCCGGCGAGCGTGAAAGTGATCGCGACCTTCAGCGTCGGCTTCGACCATATCGACGTCGCCGCGGCCCGGGCGCGATCGATCCGGGTCTGCAACACGCCGGACGTGCTCTCCGTCGCCACCGCCGAATGCGCGATGCTGCTGATTCTGGCCGCCGCCCGGCGTGCCGGCGAGGGCGAGCGGCTGGTCCGCTCGGGGCGCTGGACGGGCTGGGGCCCGACGCAGCTGATCGGCACGCAGGTCTCGGGGCGAAAGCTCGGCATTTTCGGCATGGGGCGGATCGGGCGCGAACTCGCCCGCATGGCCCGGGGG
>DAIDKZ010000133.1 GCA_027449745.1 Acetobacteraceae bacterium
GCCCCAGACCAGCAGCAGCACGGCGAGCGCTGCCGCCAACAGGGCGCGAAACACCCGTGACATCAGCGCACCAACCGCCTCTGCCGCGAAACGCGGCCGAGCACTGCGTCCCAGACCGAGGCGGAATACGCTCCATAAATACGACTGTACACGAATATCACGCCTTCGTGAAGCGGGGATCCGGCCCCATCATGCTGCTCGGCCCGGCGGCGAGAGCCGCGTCCCCGAACGCCTCCTCCCATGTCCCCGTGGTCGCCGCCTTGCTGTATTCCGTCGCGCGGTTCTCGAAGAAATTGGCGTGCTCGACGGCGTTCAGCATGTCGTCAAGCCATGGGAGCGGATTCTTCTCGACGTGATACAGCGGGTTGAGCCCGATCTGGGTGAGACGGCGGTCGGCGATGAAGCGGATGTAGCGCTTCACCTGCGCCGCATCGAGCCCCTCCACCGCGCCCTGCTCGAAGGCGAGATCGATGAACGCATCCTCGTGATCGACGATCGTTGCGCACGTGATGTAGAGGTCGCGGCGCAGCTCCTCGGTCCAGATCTCGGGGTTCTCCTGCACGAAGGTGCGGAACAGCCGGATCACCGACACGCAGTGCAGTGTCTCGTCCCGCACCGACCACGAGATGATCTGGCCCATCCCCTTCATCTTGTTGAACCGGGGGAAATTCAGCAGAATTGCGAATGACGCGAAGAGCTGCAAACCCTCGGTGAAGGCCCCGAACGCGGCGAGCGTCTTCGCGATCTCATGCTTCGAATCCACGGAAAACCCGTGCATGTAATCGTATTTATCTTTCATTTGCTTGTATTTTAGAAACGCCTGGTATTCAAGTTCAGGCATTCCGATAGTGTCGAGCAGATGCGAGTAGGCCGCGATGTGGATGGTCTCGATGTTGGAGAAGGCCGACAGCATCATGAGCACTTCGGTCGGCTTGAAGACCCGGGCGTAATGCTTCATGTAGCAGTTGTTCACTTCGACGTCGGCCTGGGTGAAAAACCGGAAGATCTGCGTCAGCAGGTTCCGCTCCGCCTCAGTGAGGTTGCGGTGCCAGTCCTTGACGTCGTCGGCCAGCGGCACTTCCTCCGGCAGCCAATGCACCCGCTGCTGCACCAGCCAGGCCTCATAGGCCCAGGGATAGCGGAACGGCTTGTAGACCGGGTTCTCGGTGAGGAGATCGAAACGCACGGGGTGCTCATCTGGGCTAGACATCGACTCGGGTCCCTTCAGCATGGGACCGGCAGGGTAATGCAATCGGGCGGCAAAGGAAGGCGTTGTTCCATGTCCGAAGGTTGGGTCTTGCTCCGGCTGCCACTCCGGCGCGATAGTTGCCGATTGTCCCCATTCCGCCGTCAATCCGGCAAGGTCCCCGATCATGGTCGCGTTCGCCGCCCGCACCGCCCGACCGCCGCCGCCGGCGGGTGGAGCGTTCGCGGCGATCGATCTCGGCACCAATAATTGCCGCCTCCTCATCGCCGCGCCCGTTCCCGACGGGTTCCGCGTGCTCGACAGCTACAGCCGCGTCGTCCGGCTCGGCCAGGGCATGATCGCGAGCGGCCAGCTCGATGCCAGTGCCATGGAGCGGGCGTTGACAGCGCTGCGGGCCTGCGCCGAGCGGCTCGACCGCCACCGGCTCACCGGCTTGCGCGCCGTCGCCACCGAGGCCTGTCGGCGGGCCGAGAACGGGGCCGCCTTCCTCGACCGCGCCCGCCGGGAAACCGGGCTCTCGCTCGAACTCATCTCCACCCGCGAAGAGGCGGAGCTGGCGGTGGAGAGCTGCGCGCCGCTGCTCCAGCGCGAGGGCGGGCGGCGGGCGCTGCTCTTCGACATCGGCGGCGGTTCGACCGAGATCGCATGGGTGCGCCTGGAGGCACCCGGCCAGCCGCCGGCCCTGATCGGCTACCGATCCCTCCCGCTCGGCGTGGTCGTGCTGGCCGAGCGCTATGGGTGCGCCGCGCTCACGGAGGCCGGCTTCGCCGCGATGGTCGCCGAGATCGTCGAGCATCTGCAGCCCTTCGAACGCATCCATTGCATCGGCCAGGAGATCGCCCGCGGCGGCGTTGTCGTGCTGGGCACGTCCGGCACCCTGACCACGCTTGCCGCTGTCGCGCTGGGCCTGCCCCGCTATCGGCGCGACCTCGTCGATGGCGCCGTGCTGCCGCGTCGCGAGGCGGAGCGGGCGCTGGCCGAGTTGCGTTCGCTCGGGCGCGAGGGGCTGTGCGGCCATCCCTGCGTCGGGCCGGAGCGCGCCGACTATGTCCTGCCCGGCTGCGCCGTCGTCGCCGCGATCGACCGTGTCTGGCCCGCGGCACACGCCGTGGTCGCAGACCGTGGGCTGCGGGAGGGCATGCTTCTGCGCATGATGCGGGCCGCGCGCGCGCAGCACCGGACCCATCCGGGATATTTCAACCGCGCCGCTTCGCCGCGGCCGGCCGGAACCGAGCGAAGCTGAGCATGACGCTGCCGCCCCGACGCCGGCCCGGGCACGACAACCCCCTCAGCGCGCGCAGCGAGGATGTCCGCCTCGCCACCGCGCGCGGCCGCTCGCCCTCCTCGCAGCGCTGGCTCGCCCGCCAGCTCAACGACCCCTATGTCGTGGCGGCGCAGGCAAAGGGCATGCGCTCGCGCGCCGCGTTCAAGCTCGCCGAGCTCGACGAACGTTTCCGTCTAATCGCGCCTGGCGCTCGGGTGGTGGATCTCGGCGCCGCGCCGGGCGGCTGGAGCCAGATCGCGCGCGCCTCAGGCGCCGGCGTCGTGGTCGCCGTCGATCTGCTGGCGATGCCTTCGATCGATGGGGTCAGCTTCATCCAGGGCGACTTCGCCGACCCGGCGACGGTCGCCCGCGTTCTCGCCGAGCTCGGCAAGGCGGCCGACCTCGTGCTCTCCGACATGGCTCCCAACACGACAGGTCATGCCGCGACCGATCATATGCGCATCATGGCCCTCGCCGAAGCGGCGCTGGACTTCGCCGTGGGCGTCCTGGCACCGGGCGGCGGCTTCGTCGCCAAGCTGCTGCAGGGCGGGTCGGAGCAGGAGATGCTGCGCCGGCTGCAGCGCCATTTCGCCTCCGTGCGCCACGCCAAGCCGCCGGCGAGCCGGAAGGAATCGCGGGAGCTCTTCGTCGTCGCCAAAGGCTTCCGGCCGTAGGCCTGCCTTCGCCGCCAGCCCCCGGCGCCTCGGAACCTGCGTCACAGATCGGCGCTTGCGCGGAGCAAGGGGCGCGTCTATGTGAACGCGCCACGGTTGCGGAAAGGTCCGGCCATGGCTCCCGACACACCCTTCGCCACGCCAGAGTCACGCATCGCTGAGGCGCTCGCCTTCGACGATGTGCTGCTGATGCCCGCCTACTCCGCCGTGCTGCCCACCGCGACCGACACCGCCACGCGGCTGACGCGCAGGATCGGGCTCAATATTCCCCTCGTCGGCTCGGCCATGGATACCGTCACCGAAAGCGCGATGGCCATCGCGCTCGCCCAGCATGGCGGCATCGGCGTGATTCACAAGAATCTCGGCATCGAGGAACAGGCCGCCCAGGTCCGTCAGGTCAAGAAGTTCGAGTCCGGCATGGTGGTGAACCCGCTCACCATCCATCCGGACCAGACGCTGGCCGAGGCGCGGGCGCTGATGACCACCCATCGCATCAGCGGCGTACCCGTGGTCGAGCGCGACAGCGGGCGGCTCGTCGGCATCCTCACCAACCGCGACGTGCGCTTTGCGACCGACCCGAGCCTGCGCGTCTATGAACTGATGACGCGCGAGAACCTGGTGACGGTCCCCGCCGAGGTCGGAGCCGAGGAGGCACGGCGGCTGCTGCATCGGCACCGGATCGAGAAGCTGCTGGTGGTCGACGAGGCCTATCGCTGCGTCGGACTGATCACCGTCAAGGACATGGACAAGGCGCAGGCCCACCCGCTCGCCAACAAGGACGAAATGGGCCGGCTGCGCGTCGCCGCCGCCACCGGCGTCGGTGAGGACGGAGCGGCCCGGGC
>DAIDKZ010000134.1 GCA_027449745.1 Acetobacteraceae bacterium
TTGGATCAACCGCAATCGCCGCCTCGCCAAAGACTTCGAAGCTACCATCAGATCCGCCGAGGCGTTCCTTTACGCCGCATCCGCGATCCTGCTCCTACGCAGGCTGGCACGTTGATAACCCGATTCGAGACAGACTCTTAGAGTCTGTCAGCGCCTCAATGAAGCGCTGACAGACCCTAGAGCAACCTCCGATCTGACCGAGCCGTTCTGGCTCGGGCCGATCAGAGATAAGTTGCTCTAGAGTCATATGTTTCTAGAGCACGACCGTCCGACCAGATGATTCCATCAGGTCGGACCGTGCTCTAGCTCCTTTTTTACGCGTCTGTTTATCCGCCTGCGGCGATTCCGCCTGAGGCGGACAGACTCGAGGCCACGATCATGCAAACCATCACCGTCGTCGGCGGCAATCTTTTCGCCCTCGCCGCGCGTTTCCTGGGCGACGCGACCCAGTGGATCCGCATCGCGCAGCTCAACGGCCTTTCCGACCCGATGCTTCAGGGCGTCGTCACGCTGCGCATCCCCGATCTCGACGCCAGCGCCACCGGCGGGGTGGCGCCGCAATGAGCGGCCTGTTCGGCGACGTGTTCACGGGCACCTCGCGCCGGCCGCGGCTGCGCGTGCTGGCGAACGGCGCCGAGATCGCCGGAGTGCGCGACGCCGAGGTGCTGAGCAACAACATCTTCGCCGCCGACCGGTTCTCGATCGGCATCGCGCTCGGTGCCGATCCGGTGTGGACCATGGCGTCCTGGGCCTCGACCGGGTTCGTGATGATCGAGGTGCAGATGGGCTTCCTGCCCGATCTGGTGCCGGATGCGCCGTTCGCCGGCACGCCGCCGCTGGCCTGGGTGAGTCTGGTGCAGGGCGCGGCCGACACGGTGGATATCGACCCGATCGCCGGCACCGCGCGCATCGAGGGGCGGGATCTGACCGCGGTCTTCATCGACACGCCCATCCAGGAGAGCTTCGCCAACCGCACCGCCTCCGAAATCGCCACGCTGCTCGCTGCGCGCCACAATCTGGCCGCCCAGGTGACGCCGACGACGACGCCAGTGGGGCGCTACTACGATTCCGAGCATGATCAGATCACGCTCAACCAGTTCGCGACCCTGACGACGGAGTGGGCGCTACTGGTCTGGCTCGCCCAGCAGGAATCGTTCGACGTCTTCGTCCGCGGCAACACGCTCTATTTCCAACCGCCGGTGCAGGCCGCCGTGCCCGAGATGGTGCTCACCCCAGGCGCGGCGGGCTTCGGCGCGCCGGGCTTCGGGACCGCCAACATCGCCTCGCTGCGCATGGCGCGCACGCTGACGCTGGCCGGGGATATCATCGTCACGGTGAAGAGCTGGTCCGCTGCCGACCAGGCGGCCTACACGGAGACGGTGACGAGCCCCGGCACCGCACCGTTCGCGACGCCGCAAAGCTATGTCTTCGTCCGCCCGAACCTGACGCCGGACCAGGCGCTGCAGCTGGCGCAGCGCAAGCTCGCCGAGCTGACGCAGCATGAACGCGTCATTGAGATCACCATGCCTGGCGAATTGACGCTGACGCCGCGCAGCCGCATCGCCCTGGCCGGCACAGCGACCACGTTCGACCAGACTTACGCGATCGAGGAGATCGAACGTCGGATGGATATCGAGCACGGTTTCTCCCAGCGCATACGGGCGAAAAACTCGAGTCCGCTGCCGCAGACGACCCCGCCGGGCGCGCAGATCCTGACCGCGCCCGCGAGCTGACCGCGCTCCCCAATCGACCGCCGCAGGACGTCATGGATCGATTCATCAATGCGCTGAAGGCCACCGCCGGGACGATGGACCGGATGGGCGGGCAGGCGCGCTTCGGCATCGTCACCAGCTTCGATCCGGCACGGTATCTCGCGCGCGTGTCGATCCAGCCGGAGGCCGTGCTGTCCGGCTGGCTGCCGGTGCTTTCGCCATGGCTCGGCAATGGTTGGGGCCTGGCGGCACCGCTGGCGCCCGGCACGCAGGTGCTGGTGCTGGCGCAGGAAGGCCATGCCGAACACGGTGTCATCATCGGCGCCGCCTACAGCGCCCAGGCGATGCCGCCGAACGTGCCGGCCGGGGAGTGCTGGCTGGTCCACGCCAGCGGCAGTTTCCTCAAGCTGCACAACGACGGCAGCGTCGAGATCAGTGCGCCCACGGTGCGGATCGACGGCAACCTCGTCGTCAGCGGCGATGTCTCCGATGCCAACGGCGCGCACGGCACGCTCGCCGCGCTGCGCGCGGACTACGACCAGCATCACCACACCGTGAACGGCGCGATCTCTTCGCCGCCGGACCTGCAACTCTGAGGTCTCGATGTCCGATCTCCTACAGCAATGGGGTGCGGACCTGGCAGTTGGCGCCGACGGCGATCTGGCGCTCGCCGGGCCGGCGACGGGCGGCCTGCAACGGGTTCTTCGGCGCCTGCTCACCAATCCCGGCGACTATATCTGGCAACCGGGCTACGGCGCCGGCCTGGCGCAGTTCATCGGCAAGCCGATGAACGCCGCCCAGATCGCCGCGGTGATCCGCAGTCAGATCTTCAAGGAGCCGGCGGTGGCGCGCACACCCGAACCGGTGATCGACGTGAACGCCGACAATGCCGGCGGCGTGTTCGTCGAGATTCGCTACGTCGATGCGCCGTCCGGTCAGACCCAGTTGCTCGCGTTCCCGCTCGGCGCGACCCAGGGAGCTGCGGCGAGCCCAAGCACGCAGGTAGGGCCATGAAACTTTCGCTGCAGACCTTCTCCTCCCTGGTCCAGAACGCGGCCGCCGCGGTGCAGGGCGCGGCGACGCAGCTCCTCGATCTCTCGGTCGGCTCGGTGCTGCGCGCGGTGCTGGAGGCGAATGCATCGCTGGCGCTGTGGCTGCAATGGCTGGTGCTGCTGGTGCTGAACACGACGCGCGCCGCGACCAGCCAGGGAGCGGATCTCGACAGCTGGATGGCCGATTTCGCCCTGGTCCGCCTGGCCGCTTCGCCGGCGGCGGGAACGGTTACGCTCGCGCGCTACGTCTCGACCTCAGCCGCGCTGGTCCCGGTCGGCGCGCTGGTGAAAACCGCCGACGGCACGCAGACCTTCGCGGTCATCGCGGCGACCGGTGATGCGGCGTACGTGGCGGCGCAGAACGGCTACACCATGCCCCCCGGCGTCGCCAGTGTCAGCGTGCCGGTTCAGGCGCTCGCGGCCGGGTCGGCGGGGAATGTCCAGGCCGGCACGGTCAGCCTGCTGGCGAGCGCCATCCCCGGCATCGACACGGTGAGCAACGCCGCCGCCCTGTCCGGTGGCGCCGACGCCGAGAGCGACACGGCTTTCCGCGCCCGCTTCGTCAACTACATCAACAGCCGCTCGCAGGCGACGCGCGCTGCCGTCGGCTATGCCATCGCCAGCCTGCGGCAGGGCCTGTCCTACGCCATCGCCGAGAATGTCGATGCGGCCGGCAATGTCCGGTTTGGCAGCTTTGTGGTGACGGTGAACGACGGCACCGGCGCGCCCTCCCCGGCACTGATCGCCGAAGTCTCCGCGGCGGTGGACGCGGTCCGACCGCTGGGCAGCGTCTACGCGGTGCAGCCGCCGCAACTCGCCAACGCCGCCATCGCGCTGACGCTCAGCGTCGCCGCCGACGCGACCCGAAACCAGGTGGTGACAGCCGTGAGCACCGCGATCGGCGGCTTCGTCGCGGCCCTGCCGATCGGGGCGGTGCTGCCGCTCTCGCGCATCGCCCAGCTCGCCTACGACGCCAGCCCCGCGGTGCTGAACGTCACCGGCCTCGCGATCAACGGTCGCGCCGCGGATCTCGATCCGGGCCCGGCCGGCGTCGTCGTCGCCACCGGTATCACGATCAGCTGAGGCGGGAGCGGAGGCGATGGCGATTGGTGATCAGGGCGACATGGCGGCACGCATCCGCGCGGTGCTGCCGAACGGATGGTTCCCGGACGCGACCCCGGTGCTCGACGCGCTGCTGGCTGGCCTCGGCGCGGCGTGGTCGTGGGTCTACTCGCTGATCCTCTACGCACGGGCGCAGGCGCGGATCGCCAGCGCCACGGATGTGTTTCTCGACATCATCGCGGCGGACTTCTTTGCCACGCGGCTGCCGCGCCGGTCTGGCGAGCCGGACGCCACCTACCGGGGGCGGATCGGCGCCAACCTGCTCGCGCCGTCCGGCACGCGCGCGGCGCTGGTCCGTCGGCTGCGTCTGCTCACCGGGCGGGCGCCGTCCATCTTCGAGCCGACCCGGCCCGCCGATACCGGCGCCTACGCCACCGGCAGCCTCGCCTATGGCGTGGCCGGGGCGTGGGGCTCGCTGGCCCTGCCCTACCAGGTTTTCGTCACCGCCTACCGTCCGCAGGGCAGCGGCATCGCTGCGGTCGCCGGCTACGGGCCCGGCAATGGCTGGGCCGGCGGCTATGGTGTCGGGCCGATCGAATTTGCCAGCCTGGCGATGGCCGCCGGCCAGGTGACGGACGCCGAGATCCAGGCCGCCGTCGCCGAGACCATGCCGGCGGCCAGCATCGCCTGGATGCGCATCAGCAACTGATCTGGCGTGAAGCGGCGCGGCCCGCCATGGCGCGCCGCCATTCGTTCTCCCTTGCTTCCCCCTCTCGCTGTGAGGCCCCTTCATGGACCGCACCATCGTCTATCCCGGCGCCATTCCGCTCGACACCGATCTGCTCGCAGTCAACCGCAATACCATGGTGGCGCTCGGCTACCTGGCGCAGGCGACGCTCGGCACCTCGACCGTGGTGGACGGGCTCGCCTGCACACCCACCATGCCGTCGAGCATGAGCGTGACCGTCGGGCCCGGCAGCATCACGGCCTTCACCGTGGTCGATCAGCTCGCCTATGGCTCGCTGCCGGCCGACGCCGCGGACCCGCTGGTGAAAATGGGCGTGAACCTGACGCCGACGACCTTCACCCTCACCGCGCCGGCCACTTCGGGCCAGGCGATCGACTATCTGATCGAAGCGGCGTTCGGTGAGAGCGACGCCGACCCGGTCGTTCTGCCCTACTACAACGCCGCCAATCCGGCACAGCCCTTCGCGGGGGCGAACAATTCGGGGGCAGCGCAGAACACCGCCCGGATTGCGCGGGTGCAGCTGCAGCTCAAACCCGGGACGCCGGCCAATGCCGGCGCGCAGACCGCGCCCGCGGTCGATCAGGGCTGGGTCGGGCTCTACGTCATCACCGTGAACTACGGCCAGACGGTGATCCCCGCCGGCAACATCGCGGCGCTGCCGGGCGCGCCGTTCATTTCGTTCAAACTGCCGCAGCTGACGCCGGGCGTTTCGCGCATGGCGGTGCTGACGAACTCGGCCGTGTGGGCAGTGCCGGCCGGGGTCACGCAGGTGCGGGCGCGGGTCTGGGGCGCGGGCGGGGCTGGCGGCGCCGGCGGCAGCACCTGCGGCGGCGGCGGCGCCGGCGGCGGCTATGCCGAGGGGTATTTCGTGGTGACGCCGGGCCAGGCGATCCCGGTCACCGTCGGCGCCGGCGGCGCCAACAGTGGCGCGGCGGGGGCGTCGAGCAGCTTCGGCAGCCTGGCCTCGGCCACGGGCGGCAATGGCGGCAGCGCCGG
>DAIDKZ010000135.1 GCA_027449745.1 Acetobacteraceae bacterium
GAGTTCGTCGGCGCCATAGCGCGGGAGGAGGCGGTTCAGGCCGGCGACGGCGCTGTGCAGGGAATGTCCGCATTGGGCGGCGCGGGCGAGGAACTCGGCGCTGGCCGGAACGGCGTGGGCCAGATGGTTGGCGAGGCTCGCCTTTGCCGCCCGACGCTTGTGGTCGCGCAGCGCCTGAACGTGGGCGGGATCCTCGATCTCAGCGCCGGCGTCGTAGCTGCGCGGATGACGGGCGATCTCGACAGTTCCGTCGAGAATACGGACCTCCTTCGTGTCGGCCAGGAGGGTGAGTTGGCGACGCACGTGGGTATGCGGCACGGAATAGTCGTTCCGGTCGAACCGGGCGTAGGGCGTCTTGCCGATGACGACCGCGGCAGGGGTCGACAGCGGGAACGGGTTATCCGGCAGGGGCGCAAGGCGCGCCGCCTCAAGGGCGAACGCCTCGCGCACGCTCATGGCCTGGCCGGGACAGGGCCGATCGGCGGCCGGCCCGTCGCACCAAACCGCAGCCTGAGCGTTGAGATCGTCGATGTCCTTGAAGGCGCGCGCGGCGAAGAAATTGTCGCGGATATAGCGAATGGCTCGCTCCACGCGTCCCTTCTCGTTGCCTCGGGCGACGCCTACGGGGCGAGGTTCGAACCGATACCGCGCGGCGAACGCCAGAAGCGTAGGGTTGAAGCGGATCGCATCGCCCTGGCGTTCGAGGACGGCGCTCTTGAGATTGTCGTAGAGGATGACCCTGGGAACCGCGCCGAATGCCTCGAACGCCAGGGCGTGGCCGGTGAGGAACGCATCGATCCGGGCGTCGAGGAAGAAGCGCAGGAACACCCGGCGCGAGTAGCTCAACACCATGACGAAGGCCATCAACGGCCGCCGGGCGCGCCCGATCTGAAGGTGTCCGAAGTGACCCCAGTCCACTTGTGATTCCTCGCCGGGAAGGGTGCGCAGACGCAGGTAGGCTTCGGCCTTGGGTCGGGGCCGATGGCGGGCGATCAGGTGACGGAAATGGTCGGGCCCGCCGCGATAGCCGCGCTCATAGACCATGGCGTAAAGCCTGGCCGCGGTCAGGGTCGGGAACGTCTCAAGCGTCTTGAGGATGAACGGCAGGTACGGGTCGATGCGCATCGGTCGCTGAGCGGCCCCATGGGCCGGCAGCCCGGCCTGCGCCAGAACGCGGGCGACGACTTCGTGATGGACGCCGAGCTGGCGGGCGATCGTGCCGCGCCGCCACTTCTCGACATGGTGGTAGCGCAGGATCTGGGCGTGCAGTTCGGCGGATACGACCATGGGGGTCCTCACGGCGGGCGAAACCGGGCGGCTCGGCGGCGGCGCAGGGGGTCTTGCCGCACGAATGGCGAACCCTCGCGGCCACACCAATGACAGCGGCGCCCGAGCGGGGCGCCGTCGCGGATCGCGGGGACCGGTGCACAAAGCGAAGCCGCCGATCCCGCGTCCGACGGCGCTTCTTCCTGCGTCGCCGCCAAGCCTTCCGGAAGACAACCATGAGTGGGCGCGGCGGGTGAACCCTGGTGCGTCACTATCTTCTGACGGGCCCGATATCGTCGGCTTCGCGCCGCGTGATGAAAACGGCCGGAGCGGCTGCGCTGATAGCGGCGCGCCGTCTCCTGCCGCCGCATCTTGCGCGCGGCCCGGCGGCAATCTCCGGCGCAGTAGATCTGCCCCCGGTCGCAATGACTGCAAATCAGCGCCTGCCGGCGGCAAAGCGCGCACAGGAAGAAGCGACCGCCGTCGCCGTCATCCCGATCGCAACCGCCCTCGACTGCGGGCCCGTGAGCGCATGGACGCGATCCGCGTTCGGCGCCATGATGTTCGGGCAATCGTGCTCCGGCGCGGTGTGGGGCGCGGCGCCGAAGCAACTTGCAGGTTAGGTCGGCGCCGCGCCGGCTCCCAAGGTCAACGGCGACCGTAGCGCTCGCGGCGGGAATTTGTCAGCCACGCCAGCGGTCTCGCACTGGCCAAACCCAAAAACAGCCAACCCAGGGATGGCCCGACGGGTCCGCGAGACAGCGTCGTGGCCGGGACCTGTTGGCATGTGGACAATGCGCACCCATGCCAGCCGAACCGGCAGCGCCGCGCATTGACCACATGCCAACAGGACGAACAGAAGCAGAAGACCGGATTCCTAGGGGAATGAAGAAATCACATCCGGCAGACGGCCTTCCAGCTTAACCCGATTCGAATCCGGTCCCAATATGCGCGGCCCCCTCACGCTCATGCTCTCCAAAAATGCTCCCGCCGCCGAATATGCGCGGATTCAGACCGCCATCGACAAAGGGGGCGCCGATCTTGGAAAGCGTTGGCACAAGCAGGATTTCCGAATGGATGCCGGCTAGCGCGGCTACGTCAACTGGCTAGTCAGCCGCGCATCGGCCAGCCGCGCGAGAATGATCGCCATCCATACCCTGCCGTCAACCGCTGGGCGTGTGGGCCGGCGAGCGCAGCGACGATGAAAATCAACGACAAAATTCCCGGCCCAATCGCCAACCGCCAGGGCCGAGACGGTTGTTCCAGAATCGCCACCGCCCACAGCGCCATATTCGCAAAGGCGATCACCGCCAGATGAGCCCCGTAGAGCGTCGCCAAGCCCGCTCCCGCGTCCCGCCGCCCCGCTCGCAACCTCCCGCCACGCAAATGCACGTCGCTCGAAATGGTCCGCCTCG
>DAIDKZ010000136.1 GCA_027449745.1 Acetobacteraceae bacterium
CTGCGCGTCGGAGTAGATGCCCGCCTTGAGGCCCTGATTGCCGCCCGGGTTCACCACGAACGCCTGCGGGAACTGCTGCTGCGCGCCCATCGTGTACTGGACGTTGAAGTTCACGAAGCGGACGCCCGGGGTGATGTGCAGGCCGGAGATCGGGTGGAAATCATCCTGGAGGAAGAATGCGAGGTCCGTGTAGGCCCAGAAGTCGTTCCGGTAATTCGCATTCGGGTTCTGGTAGCTGCCCATCAGGCCCGTGTTGCCGAACGGGAGGTAGGGATTCCAGAAGGACTGCTGCGTGTTGTAGTTGCCGTATATATAGTAGCCGCCGACGTCTGCCGTGTTCATCGGCAGCTTGAAGGTGAAATCAAGCTTGTCGCCGAACGTCTGGCTCGACGGGGTGTTCATCTCGTAGAGGCCGCCGGTATTCGCGGAGACGGGAATGAAGTTATAGAACTTGTCGTGCAGACGCTCGCCGTCGCGATACCATAGCACGTTGTGCAGGTCCACATAGTCATCGAGCTGGAGGTTCTGCTTGGCGTAGACCAGCCACGTCTGGTTGACGTCGAACTTGTTCCACGTATCGAAGGGAAGCGAGCTGTAGTAGCCGCTGGTCTGCTGGCTGTAGAGCGGCCCGATCGCGCCGCCGGCCGCGTTCTGCCCGCCGAGCCCGATCCCTGCCTGCGGCGAGGTGGGGATCACGTTCGGGCGATATTCCGCGGCGCGGCCGAAATAGCCGCCGAAGCTGACATCGCCGGTCGAGAAGCTCTTGATGACCTTGCCGTAGAGCGAATAGTCGGTGCCCGGATTGTTGAACCCGTCGACCGAGGTGCGGAAACTGTCGCCCTGGCCGGCGCCGCCGGCGAGCACCGCGGACCAGCCGTTATAGGTGCCCGAGCGCAGGTCGAAGTAGATGTTCTGCGTGTTGAACGAGCCGGCGCTGGCGAACACGTCCCCGCCCATCGTCTTGCTCGGCTGCACCGGCACGAAGTTGATCGTGCCGCCGAGCGAATCATACCAGCGGTCCTTGGCCTCGCCGGGGCCGTAGGTGACCTCGGTCTGGAACATCTGCATCTGCGGCAGCTGCGCCGTGCTGGCCAGGCCGGTGGCGACGTTGTTGAGCGGGATGCCGTCCATTTCCAGCATCAGGGTGTTGTTGCCGGTATAGCCGCCGTAACCGCCCCAGCCCTGATACAGACCGTCCAGCCCGATCGTCGCCTTGGACATGCCGGTGTTGCCGTAGCTGTTCACCACCGCGCCGGGCGTGAACTGCAGAACCTGGGCGACACCCGCCATGGGCCCGACGAGCTGCTGATAGCTCTGGTCGAGCACGCGCGTGGTGTTGCCGGATTCGAAAATCTGCTGCTGCGTCGAAGGCGCCGACGCACCGGGCGCGAGATTGCCGTTGCCACCCGGCACCCCGCCGCCCGTGGCGCTCACCGTGCCCGCGTTCACCGCCGCGTCCTGCGCCAGGGCGCGGCCGATGGGCGAGAAAGCTGTGCCCGCGAGCAGGGTCAGCAACAGCACGCGGGGCAGCCGCACAGACTGTGTCATAGGCTTTGTCCTCCTCCGTTGCGCGGACTAATGGCGGCAACCGAGGCGCCTCTCAATAGTTGTAGTGCTGCGTGACTGTTAAAAAGAACTTTAGTAACCAGTTTGACTTGGAGCTGTAAGAATTTTTACTTCGAACTGCCACAAAATTGTCACGCAGCGGCCGGCGCACGCGGCGGCGTGCCGGCGGACGCGCCCGGCCGGGCGCGCGAAGGCGCGATCAAGCGATGGAAGGGGGGCCGGCGCCGGGGGCGCGGCCCGCGCCGGCTCAGCCGGAAACCGAAGCCAGCTCTGCGATCGCCGCGTGATCCCTATCGAGGCACAGGGTGACCGGGCCGGGCCGGCCGATCAGATAGCCTTGCAGCTCGTCGCACCCGGCAGCGCGCAGCGCCGCCGCCTGCGCCTCCGTCTCCACCCCTTCGGCCGTCACCGGCAGGCCCAGCCCGCGCCCGAGCCCCAGCACCGCGTTCACGATCGTGCGCGCCTGCGGGCTCGCCTCCAGCTCGCGGACGAAGCGCTGGTCCAGCTTGATCTTGTCGAACGGAAAGGCCTGCAGCGAGGCGAGCGAGGAATAGCCGGTGCCGAAATCGTCCATCACCACGCGCACGCCCAGCGCCTTGATCTGGCGCAGACAGTCGAGCGCCTTCTCGGTCGTGTCCAGCAGCAGGCTTTCGGTCACTTCGAGTTCGAGCCGCCCGGGCGCGAGGCCGGTCTCGGCCAGCACGTCCCGCACCAGGGCGGCGAGGTTTCCGTGGCGGACCTGGATCGGCGAGACATTGACACCGATGCGCAGCTGGCGCGTCCAGCCGGCGGCCTCGCGGCAGGCGGAGCGCAGCACCCAGGCGCCGATGGGCACGATGGCGCCGGTGGCCTCCGCCAGCGGGATGAAGGTCGCGGGCGAGACCACGCCGAGCTCGGGGTGGCGCCAGCGGATGAGCGCCTCGAAGCCTACGATGTCGCCGGCCGCCGCCGAGACCTGCGGCTGGAAGGCGAGCGACAACTGGCCCCGCGCCAGCGCCAGGCGCAGCTCCTGTTCGAGAAAGCGGCGCTGGTGCTGCTCGGCGTCCATTTCCGCGCGGTAGAAGGCGTAGCCGTTGCGGCCCTCCTGCTTGACCCGATAGAGTGCGTTGTCGGCGTGCTCCAGCAGCACGTCGGCGTCCAGCCCGTCATCGGGGAACAGCGCGATGCCGATGGAGGCGGAGACCGACGCGCTGACATCCGCACCGAGCGTGAACGGCTCCTCCAGCGCGGCAGTGATGCGCCCGGCGAGGGACTGCGCCTCGGCGGCATCGGCCACGTCCACCTGCACGATGACGAACTCGTCGCCGCCGAGCCGGGCGACGGTGTCGGTCTCGCGCACATTCTCCTGCAGCCGCGCCGCCACCAGGCGCAGCAGCGCATCGCCGGCGGCGTGGCCGTGCAGATCGTTCACCGCCTTGAAGCCGTCGAGGTCGAGGCAGTGCACCGCCATCAGCGCGCCGCGCCGGCGGGCGCTGGCGAGAACGCCGTTCATCCGTTCGCCGAGCATGGAGCGGTTGGCCAGCCCGGTGAGCGCGTCGCTGTAGGCGAGTTGGCGGATATGCTCGGTGGTCAGCACGCGCTCGGTGACGTCCTGGCAGACGCCGCGCAGCGCGACCACCTGGCCCCTCACATCGCGCTCGGGCCGCGCCTCGATCCAGAACCAGCGTGCGGCGCCCTCCCCCGCGCGGCGGAACTCGCGCGATTCGGCCCGGCGGGCAACGCGCACCCGCTCCAGCATCGCCCGCAGCGCCTCGCGGTCGTCGGCGTGCACCAGTTCGGCGAGCCCCTCGATGGTCGGGACGAAACTGGCCGGGTCGCGGCCGGCCATGGCGTACATCGCGTCCGACCATTCGAACAGGCAGGCGCCCACCGGCCACCGCCAGCTGCCGAGGCGGGCGATGCCGTGCGCCTCGAGCAGTTCGTCGCGCAGCCGCTGCACCTCCGCCATGGCGGAGTGGTAGCTTTCGATAGCGCGGGCGAGCTGGCCGATCTCGTCGGCACGCCGGGTCCAAGGCACCGTCACCGCCGGCTCGCCCCGGCTGAGGCGAAGCGTCGCCGCGGTCAGATCCGTGATCGGCCCGGCCATCGAGCGCCGCAGCCCGATGGCGCCGAGCAGCACCACGAGCATCACCGCGCTGCCGCCGAAGATGGAGATATGCAGAGCGCGATGGATCAGGGTCCGCTGGCGGATGAGGCGGTCGTCGTAGCGGTGCGCCGCGGCGCGGCGGACCTCGGCGAGGGCATCGTCGGCGTCCTCCGCGAGCCGGGACGGTGCCCCCGCGGCGCGCGCCGCGTCGGCAACCGCGGCCAGACGGTCCAGCGGCGGCGCTTCCTCGGCCCGGTCCGGCAGTGCGGCGCGCAGCGCCTCCACCGCGCTTTGCCGGCGGCGCGTCGCGGCGTCGAGCCGGGCACGATCGTCCGCGCCACTATCGGGGATGGCGCGCGAGACGGCGACGCGTTCGGCGAGCAGCGTGCGTTCGAGCTCGTCGAGCCGGCTGTCCAGCCGCGCGGATTGCGCCGTCCGGTCCGTGCTGTCCTGCGCCTGCAGCAGGTCCGAGATGCTGCTGTAGGCAACGACGGCGACGGTGGCGAACAGCAGCGCGTAGGTGACGGCGAGGCGGCGATTGACCGACAGCGCGCCGAGGATCCGGGGCAGACCGAAGAGGCGCGGACCTGAGAGGCGCGCACCGGAAAGGCCCGGGCCGGCGGGGTTGGTGCGTGCGAACCTGAACGACATCGGGGCCCCCCGGCGGCGCGGCGATCATCGGTGATCCGGCCAAATTTAGCGCTGGAAACTGAAAGATTCGTGCATGCAGTGGCGGGTCGACACTGCGCCGGCGGGCGGCGGCTTGCCGGCACGCGAGGCCGATGGTACCGACCCGTGACCAACAGACACGGTGGACGCGGCGATGACGGCCGGCTCCGACTTGTCCGGCTTCGACCTCGGCGCCTATCGCCGGCGCCTCGGCGACCACGGCCCAATGGCGCCCGATCTCGGCACGCTCCGCGCGATCCTGGCCGCCCAGGCGGCGGCGATCCCTTTCGAGAATCTCGACCCGCTGCTCGCCCGCCCGGTGTCGCTGGAGCTGCCGGCGCTGGCGGCGAAGCTGCTCGGCAGAAGGCGCGGCGGCTATTGCTTCGAGCAGAACACCCTGCTCGCCGCGGCGCTGGAGACGATCGGGTTCCGCGTCACCCGGCTGGCGGCGCGGGTGCGCTGGATGCGTCCGCCCGAGGAGCCGGAAGGCCCGCGGACGCACACGCTGCTGCGCGTCGATCTCGGCGGGGACGTGTTCCTCGCCGATGCCGGCTTCGGCGGCCACCTGCTCGCCGGCCCGGTGCGGCTGGCGCCGGGGCTGGAACAGGCGCTGCCGGCGAGCCGGGTGCGCGTGCTGCTCGCCGCCGACGGGTTCCTGCTCCAGGCGGCGCTGCCCGCGGGCTGGACGGACCTCTACCGCTTCACGCTCGAACCGCAATCGGCGCAGGACTACGCCGCCGGCAACTGGTTCACCGCCACCCACCCGAAGGTGCTGTTCACCACCAACCTGCTCGCCGAGCGCCTGACGACGCAGAGCCGCGACACGCTGTTCAACCGCGCCCTGACGCGCCGCTTCGCCGACGGCAGCGTGCGCGAACGCACCCTGGCCGATGCCGCCGAGCTCGGCGCGGTGCTGGAGGATGTGTTCGCCATCACCCCGCCCGCCGACCCGGCGGCGATCTGGGCGCGGCTGGGGTGAACCCATCCGGCTCCGCCGGCACCCGGGTAGCCGCCGGCGGAATCGTTGCTATGCTCGGCCGGCACCACGGCGGAGGCGGGCGAGGGCAATGACACCACCGATCAATCCGGACCGGATCGAGGCCGTTCTGGTGCGCGCGATGCACCGGCACTGGCGCCTGTTCCTCGTCGAGGGCTTGGTGTTGATCGTGCTCGGCGCCGGGGCGATCATCGTCCCGCCGCTCGCCGGCGTCGTCGCCACCGTCGTCCTTGGCTGGATCCTGCTCCTGGCCGGCGCCGTGGGCACCGTCGCCACGCTGCGCACCAGCGGCGCGCCCGGGTTCGGCTGGTCGCTGCTCTCCGGCCTGCTGGCGATCGCCGCCGGCGCGGTGCTGCTGTGGAGCCCGCTGCAGGGCCTGATCTCGCTGACCTACGTGCTGATCGCCTTCTTCGTCGTCGACGGCGTCGCGATGATCTTCCTGGCCCTGGCCCATCGCCGCGAACTGTCCGGGCGGTGGGAGTGGATGATGCTGAACGGGGCGATGGACCTGGTGCTGGCGGCGATCATCGTCGCCGGCTGGCCGGGCACCGCGGTCTGGGCGCTCGGGCTCCTGCTCGGCATCGACATGCTGTTCGGCGGCGCCTCGCTGATCGTGATGGCGCTGGAGGCGCGCCAGTCCAGCCTGCAACAATAGGCCTTCACCCCGCCAGCAGCGTCCGCGCCGCCGCCGCCTGTTCGAACAGGGCGAGCAGCACGCGCACCGCCCGCCCGCGCGCGGAGGTGAGCTTCGGGTCGCGCGCCAGCAGCGCGGCGGCGTCGCGGTGGGCGAGGTGCAGCAGATCCGCGTCCGCCACCGGGTCGGCGAGGCGCAGGCCGGGCAGGCCGGACTGGCGCGTGCCGAGCAGGTCGCCGCCGCCGCGCAGGCGGAAATCCTCGTCGGCGATGAGGAACCCGTCGTCGGTGTCGCGCAGCAGCGTCAGGCGCTGGCGCGCCGCATCGGTGAGGCTGTCGCCGTGCAGCAGCAGGCAGAAGCTCTGCGCCGCGCCGCGCCCGACGCGCCCACGCAGCTGGTGCAGCTGGGCCAGGCCGAAGCGCTCGGCCTGCTCGATCACCATCACGCTGGCCTGCGGCACGTCGACGCCCACCTCCACCACCGTCGTCGCCACCAGGATGCGGATGCGCCCGGCGGCGAAATCCTCCAGCGCCGCAGCCCGCGCCGCCGGCTCTTGCCGGCCATGGGCGAGACCGACGACGGCGCCGAAGCGCGCGCGCAGCACGGCGAAGCGCGCCTCGGCGGCGGCGAGGTCGCCGGCCTCGCTCTCCGCCAGCAGCGGGCAGACCCAGTAGATCGAGGCGCCGGCGGCCAGCGCGCGCTCGACCGCCGCCGTCACCTCCTCGAGCGCGGCCAGGGAATGGAGCGTCGTGCGCACGCGCTGGCGGCCGGCCGGCTTCCCGGTGAGGCGGCTGACCGCGACCTCGCCCCATTGCGTCAGCAGCAGCGTGCGCGGGATCGGCGTCGCCGTCATCACCAGCACGTCGGTCGCAGCACCCTTGGCGCCGAGCAGCAGGCGCTGATGCACGCCGAAGCGGTGCTGCTCGTCCACCACCGCCAGCGCCAGGTCGCGGAAGCGCACGCTCTCCTGGAACAGCGCGTGGGTGCCGACGGCGAGGGGAATCTCCCCCTCCGCCAGCCCGGCCAGGATGCGCCGCCGCTCCGCCGGCTTCACCGCCCCGGTGAGCAGCGCCACCGGCACCGGAGAGAGGCGGGAGAGCGTGGCGTGGTGCTGGCGCGCCAGCAGTTCGGTCGGCGCCATCAGCGCCGCCTGCGCCCCGGCCTCGACGGCGGCGAGCATGGCAAGCGCCGCGACCAGCGTCTTGCCGCTGCCGACATCGCCCTGCAGCAGGCGCAGCATGCGGTGCGGTGCGGCGAGGTCGGCGTCGATCTCGGCCAGCGCCTGGCGTTGCGATGGCGTCGGCGCGTGGCCGAAGGCGGCGAGCGCCTGGGCGCGCAGCCGCCCGTCGCCAACGAGGCCGCGCCCGGGCCGCGTGCGCAGCCGGGCGCGTACGAGCGCGATGGCGATCTGGCCGGCGAGCAGCTCGTCATAGGCGAGCCGCCGCCGCGGCGCAGCGCTGGGCATCGCCGCCGGGGCCTGCAGCGCGGCGAGCGCGGCGGCGAAGCCGGGCCAGGCTTCGCGCTTCAGCAGCGCCGCGTCGTGCCATTCCGCCAGCGCCGGCAGCCGCGTCAGCGCCGCCGCCATGGCGCGGCGCACGTGCCAGGCCATCAGCCCCGCGGTCAGCGGCCAGACCGGCTCGATCCCCGGCAGCAGCGCGGCACGCGCCTCCGGCAGGCAATGGTCCGGGTGCGGCAGGCAGGGCCGGCCCTGGAAACTGTCCACCCGGCCGGAGACCAGCACGCGGCTGCCCGGCGCCAGCGCGCCAAGGTCGGGACGGCGGGAGAAATAGACCAGATCGGCGAAGCCGGTGCCGTCGCCGATGGTGATCCGCCAGGGCTGGCGCGGCGTCTCCGGGCGCTCGTGGCGGATGATCTCGGCGGCGACGGTCGCCAGCGTGCCCGGCCGCAGATCGCGGATCGCGGTGCGCGCGCTGCGGTCGAGATGGCCCTGCGGCAGATGGAACAGCAGGTCCACCACGCGCTCTCCGCCGATGGCGCGGGCGAACAGCGCCCGCCGCGCCGGCCCCACCCCGGGCAGCGTGTCCAGGGGGGCGAAAAGCGGCGCGAGCAGGGCGGCGGAGGTTTCGTGTTCCACGGGCTGACAGGGTCGGGCGGCGCCGCTATATCCCACCGCGCGCATGATTGACCAAACCCTCCCCGAGACGGCCGGGCTCGACGCCCGTCGCAAGCGGCTCCTGTTCCGCGCCACCCATCGCGGCACGCACGAGACGGACCTGCTCGTCGGCGGCTATGTCGCCCCGCGCCTGGCCGCGCTGTCGGAGGCCGAGCTCACCGCCATCGAGGCGGTGCTGGAGCTGCCGGACGTCGACCTCGCCGACTGGCTCTCCGGCCGCCGGCCGATCCCGGACGAATACGCGGCCACGCCCCTGCCGGCGATGCGCGCCGCCGCCCTGGAACGCTCAGACCGGGCGCGCGCATGAGACACCCTGTGTCCACCCTGAATATGTCAGGCGGCGATTTTGTGGGCGCTGGCGTGCTGGTTGGGGTCGTAGGATGTTCTGTTTTGCCAGGCGCGCCAGAGGACGCGGACCCATGCACGGGCGAGGATTCGGAC
>DAIDKZ010000137.1 GCA_027449745.1 Acetobacteraceae bacterium
CAGCGGCCCGGCCGGCAGCACCCGCCCATTGCCGAAGCCCCGCGCGCCGTCGATCACCAGCAGTGTCGCCGTCTTGACCAGAGTCGGGTTCTGCAGCCCGTCATCCATCACCAGCACGTCGGCGCCGGCGGCGACGGCGGCGCGCGCGCTCGCCGCCCGGTCGGCACCGATCCAGGTGGGCGCCAGCCCGGCCAGCAGGAGCGGCTCGTCACCAACCACCCGCGCTGGGTCGCGCGCCGGATCGACGCGGTGCGGCCCGCGGATCGTGCCGCCATGGCCGCGGCTGAGGAAATGGACGGCGAGACCGCGGGCGGCGAGGCGCCGCCCGAGATCGAGTGCCAGGGTGGTCTTGCCAGCACCGCCGACCGTGGCGTTGCCGCAGCAGATGACGGGCACCGGCGCGCGCCAGCCAGGCCGCGCCAGCCGCCGGGCGGTGCAACGCGCGACGAGGGCGGCAACCGGGGCCAGCAGATGCGGCCAGGGGCCCCGTCCGGTCTGCCAGAAGGCGGGTGCGATCATCGTGGCCCCCGCGCCAGCGTGAGCAAGCAAGCGGCGGTCTGGTCCGGCAGCGCCTCCCAGCGCGTCGCCACCGCCCGCGCGGCCTCGCCGAGGGCGGCACGGCGAGGCGGATCATCGAGCAGCGGCGCCAGCCAGGCGGGCAGCGCCGCGGCGTCGGCGAGCCGCACGATCGCCCCTGCAGCCTCGAGCGTCGCCACCGCCTCGGTGAAATTCTCCACCCGCGGCCCGATTGCCAGGGCACAGCCGAGGCGGGCGGCTTCGAGCGGGTTCTGCCCGCCGCGCGGCACGAGGCTGCCACCGATGAAGGCAAGGCCGGCCAGGCGGTAGAACAGCCCGAGTTCGCCCAGCGTGTCGGCGACATGAACGCCGCCGGGCGGCGGCGCCGCACCCTCCGCGCGCCGCGTCACCGCAAGCCCGGCGTTGGCGGCGAGCGCGGCGATGGCCGCGCCGCGCTCGGGGTGGCGGGGAACGATGAGCGTGATGAGCCCCGGAAACCGCTCCGCCAGCGCCACGTGCGCGGCCAGCGCCGCCTCGTCCTCACCCGGATGCAGGCTGGCCGCGAGCCAACGCGGGCGCGTGCCGAGGATGGCACCGAGGCGAGCAAGCTCGCCCGGGTCCGCGGGCAGGGGCGGGGCGGCAAATTTCAGGTCGCCCGGCGCCTCGACGCGTGCGGCGCCGAGGGCAGCGAGGCGCGCGGCATCCTCGGCCGAGCGTGCCAGCACGAGGGCGAAGCCGCCGAGCAGCGCCCGCGCGAGACCGGGTGCCCGGCGCCAGGCGGCGAAGCTGCGGGCCGAGAGGCGTGCGTTGAGCAGCACGGTCGGAACGCTGGCAGCGCGGCAGGCGGCGAGCAGGTTCGGCCACAGCTCGCTCTCGACGAAGCAGGCCAGGTCCGGCTGCCAGTGATCGATGAAGCGCCGCGTCCAGGCGGGCACGTCGAGCGGGGCGAAGCGGTGCAGCACGCGCTGGTTCAGGCCGAGTTCGGGCAGACGCCGCGCCAGCAGCGCCGCCGAGGTCACGGTGCCCGTCGTGAGCAACAGGCTCGCCCCCGGTGCGCGCCCGGCAAGCCGTTCGAGCACGGGCAGGATCGAGACCGTCTCCCCGACGCTGGCGGCATGGAGCCAGAGCAGCATCCCGGGCGGGCGCGGGGTCGAGTCGATGCCACGCCGCTCGTTGAGGCGGGCAGCGATCTCCTTGCCCCGACGCGCCCGCCGGCGCAGCAGCAGACGCAGCCCCGGGGCAGCGAGTGTCGCGGTACCGGCCCAGATCGCGCGCGGGACACGGCCCGCGCTCAGCGTGCGCACAGACGATCCGCCTCCGCAGCTGCCGCGTTCAGCGCCGCCTCGATCACCGCCAGCGCGTCCTGCCAGCCACCCTCGGGCACCGTTACCGGCTCACCGCAGACGAGGACTCCGCGGCCAAAGGGCAGCGGCACCACCATGCGGTCCCACGAGCGGAGTGTCAGCCGCCAGCGTGTCTGCGCCGCGCAGGGCAGGACCGGGGTCGCCGCCATCTCCGCGACCTGCACGACGCCGGGCGCGGCCCGGCGGGCGGGGCCGCGCGGGCCATCCGGCGTGATGACGATCTGCCCGCCCGCCCGCAGCACCGCTTCCATCCGTCGCAGCGCCGTCGCGCCGCCGCGCGAGGTCGAGCCATGCAGGACGCCGACGCCGAAGCGACGGACGATGGCGCCGATGAATCGGCCGTCGCGGTGGCGGCTGACCAGGACATGAATGGGGCTCCGGCCCGGTGGCCGCGCCCGGCGCGCCCGCAGCCACAGCATGGGCATCAGTGCCAGGCGCTCGTGCCAGAACGCCGCCACCACCGGCGCGCCGGCAGCGAAGGGCGCGAAATTGTCGGCCCCATGGAGTTGCCAGCGCGTCGAGCGCAGCGCGAAGGCGAGATAAAAGCCGAGCAGCCACGCTCCGGCGCCCCGAACCGACGGGTGGCGGGCCAGATGCTTCAGCATGCCGCATCATACGCGAGGACGCTCATGACCGTCCCGGCGGTAGCATGCGCCGGACCACCTCGCCAGCCTGGCGCGTCCGCGCTCGTTCAGACGGTGCCATCGCTGCGCGCGCCGCGGCCCGTCTCGCCGGCCCCGGGAAGTGCGCGGGCGATCGCCAAGGCTCGGTCGATCAGGGTCGCGTTCGCTTCGGGGGTCAGGAACCCGCTATGGGCGGCGAGGGTGACATTGTCCATGCGGGTCAGCGGATGGTCCGGGGCCAGTGGCTCCTGGGCGTAGACATCGAGCGCCGCGTGGCCCAACCGTCCTTCCACAAGCGCCGCGAGCATCGCTGCCTCGTCGACGAGGGCGCCGCGGGCGGTGTTGACGAGGATGGCGCCGGGTCGCACCCTGGCGAGGCGGGCCGCATCGAGGAATCCGCGCGTCTCGTCGGTCAGCAGCAGGTGCAGCGAGAGCACGTGGCTTTCAGCGAGCAGCGTGTCGAGATCGGTGAAGGTCACATGCGCGCCGGTGCGCGGCGACCGGTTCCAGGCGAGCACGCGCATGCCGCTGCCGGCCGCGATGCGCGCTACCTCGGCGCCGATCCCGCCATAGCCGATGACACCGAGCGTCTTCCCGGTGAGCTGCACGCCACGCTTGCGCCGCCATTCGCCCGCGCGGACCGCGCGATCCATCCGCGCCAGCCCGCGCGCGGCCGCCCACATCAGCGCGATCGCCTGCTCGGCGACGGCCGTGTCCCCATAACCCTTGATCGTGTGGACGGTGATGCCGAGCGCGGCAAGCTCCTCGGGCGCCATGTAGCTGCGCGCCCCGGTGCCAAGGAAAATCACGTGCCGCAACGCCGGACAGGCCGCGAGCGCCGCGGTCGGCAACGCGGAATGATCGTCAAGGACGAAATCATGGCCAGCGAGGAGGCGCGGCAAATCCTCGGGCGCGATGCGGCTCTGGCGGTTGATGACGATGGGCGGATCGCCAGCGCGGCGCAGCGCGACGAGAAGTTCGGCCATTTCGTCATCGGCATCCAGGAACAGCCCGCGCATTTCGTCTCTCTCCCCTTCTCCGCGATGCTGGCGGCCCGGCGGCGAGACGGCAAGCGTGATCGGGCGTGAAAGGTGGCCTTTCGCGCTCCACTTCCGCCCTTTGCACCGCATCTGCAGGCACCAGAGTTGCCGGAGCCGGTGCCGCGGCGACCGCGGCGTTGGCCGCGCCGGCTGCGCGGGGCGCTGATCGGTGTGGTCTGGGGTGCCCTCGCGATCGCCGTCGTGCTGCTGTGGTTCTTGCGCGACCTGCCCCGACCGGAGACGGCGCTGGAGACGGTGCGCCGGCCGAGCCTGACGCTGCTGGACCGGTCCGGCCACCCGTTCGCCCATTTCGGCGACCTCGTCGGCGACGTGATGCATCTCGCGGATCTTCCCCCGGCCCTGGCCAATGCCGTGGTGGCGACCGAGGATCGCCGCTTCTGGCAGCATGACGGGTTCGATCCGATCGGTCTCGGCCGCGCGCTGCTTGTGGATCTGCGGGCCGGGCACGTGGTCCAGGGCGGCTCGACCATCACCCAGCAAGTAGCGAAGACGCTGTTTCTGAGCAATGCCCGCACGCTGCGGCGGAAGCTCCAGGAACTGCTGTTGACGCTGTGGCTGGAGCGACATTTCACCAAACGCGAGATACTCGAGATCTGGCTCAACCGGGTCTATTTCGGCGCCGGCGCCTGGGGTGTGGACGCCGCCGCGCGGGTCTATTTCAACAGCTCCGCGCGGCGTCTCGAGCTGTGGCAGGCGGCGATGCTGGCCGGCTTGCCCCGCGCGCCGTCACGGTTCAATCCGCTCGTCAATCAAGGCGCCGCCACGGCGCGGGCCCGCGATGTGCTGGCGGCGATGGTCGCGAACGGATCGCTCTCCGCCGCCGAGGCGGCGCGGGCCGCCGCCGCCATCCGCCCCGCCACCGCGGCGGGTGGCCAGGCCGGCTGGTTCGCCGACTGGGCCGGCGAGCAGGCCCGCCCGCTGCTTGCGGCCGGCGAGGATGCGGTGCTGCGCACGACGCTCGATGCCAGGCTGCAGCAGGCGGTGGAGGCGCGGCTCGCCGCGCTTCTGGCCGGACCAGGCGCGACCGCCGATGCCAGCGAAGGCGCGGTGGTGGTCCTGGACGCCGCCACCGGGGCGGTGCGGGCCATGGCGGGGGGACGGCAGTTTGCGCCCGGCGCGTTCAACCGGGCGACGCTCGCCCGCCGCCAGCCGGGCTCGGCGTTCAAGCCCTTCATCTGGCTCACCGCGCTCGAGCACGGCTCCGGACCGGACGACACCGTGCTGGATGCGCCGATCCGCATCGGCGATTGGCAGCCGGGGGATTTCGAGCCGCACTATCTCGGAACGGTCACGCTGGAGGAGGCGCTGGCCCAGTCGGCGAATACTGCGGCCGTACGGTTGCTGCTGCGATCCGGCGGGCCGGCCGCGGCCATCGCCACCGCGCGCCGGCTCGGCATCGTCTCCCGCCTGCCCGACGAAGCGTCTCTTGCGCTTGGCACCGGCGAGGTCGGGCTGCTGGAACTCACCGCCGCCTACGCCCCATTCTTCAACGGCGGGCTGCGGGTGACGCCGGGCGGGATCGCCGCCATCTCCGACGGCGCGGGGTCGCGGCCGGTGCCGTCGCCGGCGGCGGTTCGCGTCATTCCTGCGGACGAGGCCGCGATGATGGCCCGCATGCTGGAAGCCGTGGTGGCGCGCGGCACCGGGCGCGCCGCGGCGGTCGCCGGCCGCCTCGTCGGCGGCAAGACCGGCACGACCCAGGATTTCCGCGATGCCTGGTTCATCGGCAGCGCCTCGGGCGTGCTCGTAGGCGTGTGGCTCGGCAACGACGATGGCACGCCGATGCGCGGCGTCGCCGGCGGCACGCTGCCGGCGCGCCTGTTCCACGAGATCATTCTGGCCATCCACCCGCCGGCGTGATGGCGCTTGCACGCGCGCCGCTGCATCCAACATGGTGGCAGCATGCAGGGAGAGCGCGGATGAACGGCGTGATCGAGCGCGCCACACTCGGTGGCGGGTGCTTCTGGTGTCTGGACGCGGTGTTCCGCCAGATCATCGGTGTTGCCGAGGTCGTCTCCGGCTATGCCGGGGGCATGACGGACAATCCGGACTATGAGCAGGTCTGTTCCGGGCGGACGGGGCATGCCGAGGTGGTGCAGGTGGGATTCGACCCCGAGATCATCGGCTACGATGACATGCTGCGCATTTTCTTCGCCACCCACGACCCGACGACGATGAACCGGCAGGGCCACGACGTCGGCACACAGTATCGCTCGATCATCCTGACGCACTCCGATGATCAGCGCCGGGCCGCCGAAGGGATCATCGCCGAGACCAGTGCGGCCGGGCTGTGGCCGGGACGGATCGTCACCGAAATCGAGCCGCTGCGGGTGTTCTATCCGGCCGAGCCGTACCACCAGGATTATTTTGCCAACAACCCGGCGGCCGGATATTGCCGCGTGGTGATTGCGCCGAAGCTCGCCAAGTTCCGCCGCGACTTCGCCGCGCGGCTGCGCCCGCCGAGCTGACGGGGCCGCCGCGCCGGCGCGTCAGGCCAGGTTGGTGCCGCGGATCGCCTCGCACACCGCCCGCGTCACCGCCTTGGTCGTTGCCGTGCCGCCGAGGTCCGGGGTAAGGACGCCGGCGGCGCAGACCTGTTCCACCGCGGCCATCAAGGCCGAGGCGGCTCGCGCCTCGCCGAGATGCTCCAGCATCAGCGCCGCGCTCCAGAAACTCCCCACCGGGTTGGCGATGCCCTTGCCGGTGATGTCGAAGGCCGAGCCGTGGATCGGCTCGAACATCGAGGGAAAGCGTCGCTCGGGATCGACATTGCCGGTCGGCGCGACGCCGAGCGAGCCGGCCAGGGCGGCGGCGAGGTCGGAGAGAATGTCGGCGTGCAGGTTCGTCGCCACCACCGTGTCGATGCTGCCCGGCCGGCGCACCATGCGCATGGTCATCGCATCGACGAGTTCCTTGTCCCAGGTGACATCGGCGAACTCGGCGGCGACCTCGGCGGCGATCTCGTCCCACATCACCATGCCGTGGCGCTGCGCGTTCGACTTCGTCACCACGGTGAGATGGCGCCGGCGGGCGCGGGCGGCGCCAAAGGCGAAGCGCATGATGCGCTCGACCCCCTTGCGGGTGAAAATCGCCACCTCGGTGGCGACCTCCTCGGGGAAGCCGCGATGCGAGCGACCGCCCTGGCCAGCATACTCACCCTCGGAATTTTCGCGCACGATCAGCCAGTCGAGCTCGGCCGGCCCGACCCCGGCCAGCGGGCTCTTCACCCCGGGCAGGATGCGGGTCGGGCGGACATTCGCGTACTGGTCGAAGCCCTGGCAGATCGGCAGGCGCAGACCCCAGAGCGTGACATGGTCGGGGACGTCCGGGGCACCGACGGCACCGAAATAGATCGCATCGGCCGAGCGCAGCTGCCTGAGCCCGTCGGCCGGCATCAGCGCGCCGTGGCGCTTGTAGTAGTCGGTGCCCCAGTCGTAATGGTCGATGACGAGGCTGAAGCCGCCGTCGCGGGCGGCGAGCGCGTCCAGCACTTCGAGCCCGGCGTTGATCACTTCCGGGCCGATGCCGTCGGCGGGGATGGCGGCGATGCGATAATGGCGCATGGCGGTTCAACCCACCCCGTGAGCATGGAAGAAGGCAAGCATTCGCGCCCAGCCATCCTCGGCGTCGGCCTTGCGGTAGCTCGGCCGGTAATCGGCGTGGAACCCGTGCGGCGCGTCCGGATAGATGACGAGCTCCACGGTCTTGCCGCCCGCCTTGGCCCGGGCGGCGGCCGCTTCGACGTCGGCGGGCTTGATCGAGGCGTCCATCGCGCCGTAAAGGCCGAGCAGAGGGCATTTCAACTCGGCGGCCATGTCCGTCGCGGTGTGCGGCTGGATCGGCGAGGTCGCCGACAGCACGGGGCCATACCAGGCGACCGCCGCCTTCAGGGCCGCGTTGTGCGCGGCATAGAGCCAGGTGTCGCGCCCGCCGCGGCAGAAGCCGGTCACGCCGAGCCTCGCGGCATCGCCGCCATGCGCCACGGCCCAGGCAGCCGCGGCATCGAGATCGGCGAGCACACGGTCATCAGGCGCCTTGGCAATCACCTCCCGAATGATCGTCGGCACATCGGTGTATTTCGACAGATCGGCGATACGGGCATAAAGCTCCGGCGCGACCGCGAAATAGCCCTGGTGCGCAAGACGGCGGCAGACATCCTTGATGTATTCGTGCACGCCGAAGATTTCCTCGATCACCAGGATGATCGGGAACGGGCCTGAACCGGCTGGGCGTGCGTAATAGGCGGGCAGTTCGCCCGCATTGGTGGCAATCCTGCTCTCGCCGGCATCGAGCCCGGCGATGCCGGTGTTGATCATCTGCGCTTCCGCGCCGTGCGCAGTCGCCAGCGTGAGGCCGGTGATCAGACCGGAGGCGACAAAGCCCCGACGCGCCAGCGGATAGGCCGCCAGGCCGCGCACATCGTCAGCTCCATCCATGAGGGTTCTCCTGCTCAGCGACCATTCCGAGGCGCCGCACCATGCCGCGTGGTCAAGGCGAAGGCAATGCTCGACAGAAGGCGATGGCACGCGGGTTGCTTTGAGATAAACTTCGTGGTCGTGGGAGGGCATTAACCTTTTCGCCCCAACCTTGTCCGCACTCGTTAGGGAGGGCGTTCACGGCAAACCTGTTCGGGAAACTCCCATGGTCCAGCTCGTGATCCTGCTCTGTTCACTCTCCCAGCCGGCGATCTGCCGCGAGCAGCGCCCGGTGTACGATCCTCCGCTCAGCCTGATGGCCTGCATGGTCGGCGGCCAGCGCGCCGCCGCAGAATTCCTTGCCGAACACCCCTCGTGGGAGCTGCAGGGCTGGCGTTGCGAGGTCGGGGCCGCGGAGCGGCGCGACGCTTGACGCGCGCCGCGACGCCTGAAGGCGCCCGGGTGTAAAGGCCGAGGCCTCACGTCGCGGCTCGGGGTGAGGCGGCGGCGGTCTTCCAGACAGGCGGCCTCCTGCGCTCGACGTTGCACAGCTGACCCGCGTCGCGGCACGCGCTCTGGCGCCATCCGGCCCGGTCTGGCAGGGTGATCGAGCGCAAGCGCATGCTTGATCACAGGCGAAACGGAGTCGACCATGCGAGCAACGATTCAGGGTGTTCTGGCGGCCGGACTGCTCCTTGCCCTGGCGAACCCAGGCGCGCACGCCACCGATCTCGCGGACGGCAAGGCGCTCGCGGAGAAATGGTGCAGTCACTGCCATTTGACCGGCCCCGGCCAGAAGCGGGCCCGCGACACCGCGCCGACCTTCACCTCCATCGCCCGCATGCCGTCGACAACGGAAATGTCGCTCAAGGCGTTTCTGCAGACGCCCCATGTCCGCATGCCGGACTACCAGCTCACGCGCGCCGAGATCGACGATCTCACCGCCTATATCCTGAGCCTGCGCAGCCACTGAGGGCCGGACGGGGCCTGGCCGGCGCCGAGATCAGGCCGTTTCGTTGAGCTCGACGCCGACGCGGTTGGCCGCGCGAATGATGTGGACGTGCATGAAATACCGCGCCCCCTCGGGATCGCGCTTTTCCATGGCGTGAATGATGTTCTCGTGCTCCGAAACGGGCTCCCACAGCCGCGCGTGATGGGCGAGCGGGAGACGCTGGCTCTCCAGCAGGACGGCGCCGTAATTGGCATAGAGATCGGTGAGCACGCGGTTGCGGGAATGCTTCATCACTAGGCGGTGAAACGCGAAATCGAGCTGCGAACTGGCCAGCAGATCGCCATCGCGGACAGCGGCCTTGAACGCCTCCAGCGACTCCTGAAGCTGCCGCAGTTCCTCGTCACTCTGCGCCGTGCTGGCCAGGCGCGCGGCCTCGCCCTCCGTGATGAAGCGGAACTGATAGACTTCGTGGGGTGCATAGCGGCTGGCGAAGCGCCACGATGGCGCCGCTGCGGACGTGGCCTCGCTCAGCACGAACGTGCCGCGCCGCGGCTCGGTCTTCAGCATGCCGAGGGTGCCGAGCACGGAGAGTGCTTCGCGCAGCGAGGCGCGGCTCACATTGAGTCGCTGCGACAGCGACCGTTGCGGCGGAAGTGGCGCACCGCGCTTGAGTTCGCCGGTTCGGATCATCTCCTGAATGCGCCGCACCGTGTTTTGCGATACCGGAACGTCCACCGCCCTTCCTCCTCATCATGGTTGCGCCCGGCGGGCGCCGAGGCCATCGCGTCATTTGGTCCGACCAAAACTACCTGAACGCGCGTCTAGTCGACAAGAGTGCTCCGACTGGAGGCATGATGTGAAGAAATCGCCAGCAAGGCAAGCCCCATCACGGGCGTTCTGCCTCCAATGCCCTACATTTCATCACCTAACTCATCGTCCGGTCCGTCACGGCCCCGGTGGTCCGATCAGCGCCTGCCGGCGCGCGGCGTCCGGGTTCAGCCCGCCGCCGGCGCCAAAAACGCCCGTGACCGCGGTCGTTTTGTTCGCCTATGATTCCTGCAGCCCCCGCCGGGGGAACGCCAAGGGGGGTGTCGATGCACGAGGCGCTGGAACATCACGAGCACGCGGAGCATGCCGCGCATGGGGGCAGCAAGCGGGCCGCCCTGCTGGTCGCTGTACTCGCTGCTCTGCTCGCGATCTGCGAGGAGGGGGCGAAGAACTCGGAAATCCGCGTCCAGGAGAATTCCATCGCGGCGGCGGATGCCTGGTCCCAGTATCAGGCCAAATCGGTTCGTGCCACGATCTCGCGCGACCTCGCGGAGCTGCTGGCGACGCTGGATCCGCCGCAGAGCGCGGAGGCCGCCAGCAAGCGCGCCGAGGTCATCAAGCAATTGCGCGCCGATGAAGCGCATTACGAGCACGCGCCGGGCGACAGCAAGGATGTGATCTCCGTCCGCGCCCACAGCTTCGAGGCGGCGCGCGATTACGCCCTCGAGCAGACCCACACGTTCGACAAGGGCACGGCGGCGTTCGAGCTCGGCATCGTGCTGGCCACCGCCTCGGCGATCACCGTCTCCGGCCCGCTATTCATCGGCGCGGTCGGGGTCGGAGTGGCCGGGGCGGTGCTCGGCCTGCTCGGCCTACTGGCCCCCGGCCTCGCCGCCTTCTGAGGCTGGCCCGGCCATCATCGCCGCCGCAATCGCTGGGCCGGGCGGAAAGCCGCAGCCGATTGCCGCCGCGGGAACGCGCGGTGAACCGCGGCACCACCACAGCGACTGACCGGAGCGCAACGCCGCAGCCCGCGCCGCGAGCGGCGCCGGCCAGGCGGCGGCATCGCACGCGCCCGACTCGGGTTCGGCCGGGGGGCCGAGCGCGCGCAGATTGTCGTCGAGCCGCTCGGGGTCGGCCCCGTCGGCCAGCGCGCCGAGGGCCAACGCCTCAATGCGCAGGGCCCATGCCGCCAGCGGCATGCCGCCCGCCCGGGCCGGGCCGAGTATGGAGAAGGGAAAAACGCGCCCGACCCGGTCGACACTCGGGATCAACACTCCGAAGCCGCGGCCGGGCGCGAGGAGCCCCGGGCCGAGTGCGAAATGCCAGACCGGCGCTTCGTACCAGGCGTCGCGCCAGCCACCCCCGAGCCGCGCGCGCGGCGCGGAGACGAGGCACTCCAACCACTCATCCCAGGCGGGCGCGAATCGCGGCGGGATGCGGCGCACGAGAAAATCCCCGCGCGCCGGCAGCTTACCGGAAAAGCCCGGCGCGTCATCGCCGGCGGTTTGCATGGGTGCGCCGGGCCTAGCCAACGCCGCGCGCCAGGGCGAGAAGATGCGTACGGTAGGCGACGGCGCTACGCTCGTGCAGGCGTGTCTGCCATGGGAAGTCGGGCTCTTCGGCCAGCAGGGCCAGGTCCGCGGCGGCGCGCGGATGGACGCCGCCGAGCAGGGTGTGCAGGAACGCCTCGCCGCCGCCGGCATGGTCGCCGCGCTGCGAGTGCCCGCCGATCCAGCTCTCCAGCGGCGTCGCCCGGGTCGACCAATCATAGGGCGTGGCGAGCAGGACCCTCCCACCCGGCCGCACCACGGCGGCGAGGCCGGCGAGCAGCCGCGGCGGGTCGGCGACGCAGTCGAGCAGATTCAGCGCTGCGGCGAGGTCGGCCGTGGCGGCGGTGAGGGGCAAGGCGAGCGCGTCGCAGGCCCAGAAATCGACCCGCTCGGCACCGGGCAGCGTCACCGGAAAGCGCCGCTGATCGTAGACGATGCCGATCCGACGGCGCGGATAGGCGACGCAGCCGCCGGCCGCACGCCGCGCCAGCCGCAGCAGGCCGAGATGGCGATCGACGCCCAGCACCAGGCCGTCCGCATAGCGCGCCGCGAGGTCGAAACTGGTGCGGCCGGCGCCGCAGCCAAGGTCGAGCACCCGCGTCACCCGCTGCGGCGCGCCGAGCGCGAGCAGGCGATCGAGACAGCGCCGTGCCGCGCCCGGCACGGGGCCAGCGGCGGAGGGCGGCGCCTCGGCCGGGTCGAGATCGGCGTAGCCGTCCCAGGCGTAGGTGGAGACAACTTGCCGCGCCGCGTCAAACCAGCTGTCCGGCCCGAGCGCATCTCCGATCAGGCTTTCGAGATCGGCATCGAGGTCTTCGCGGAGCAGGAGTTCCACACCGCGCTCTGCGAGAAGCCGGCGCAGATCGGGAACGATGAGCGGAATCCCGTCGATGATCGGATATTCGTGCCGGCAGCCGGGCTCGCTGCAATGCAGGATGCCAGCGCGAACGTCGTCGTCGACCGCGTCATGGATGGCGGCCAGACGCAGCGGCTGCTCCCCGCGCCCGGCGCTGGCGCAGACGGGACAGATCGGGGCGAAGGCGTGGAAGTGGCGCCGGCGCAACCGCTGGCCTCAGCCGCCGATGAGCACGGTCGGGCAGCCGGGTGGCACGATATTCCCGGTCGGCGACGGGATCGGCGCGATGCACGCCGCATGATTGGTGGTGTCGCCGACCCGAGCCGCCGGCTGCCCGCCGATCGTCACCGTCGCGGAGCCCTTGGCGATCACGCCCGGGCCGCCGGGGACGCATCCCGGCAGGGTGCAGGGCTTGGTCATGTCCCCGACGCGGGCCGCCGGCTGGCCGCCGATCGTCACCGTCGGGGCTCCCGGTGGCACGAGCGCCAGGGGCAGCGCCGGGTGGGGCGCCGGTGTCGGAACCAGCGCCGCCGGGTGGATCGGCGCATGGCAATGCGGCGCCGTCTGCAAGACCTGGTCGCCGATCCGTGCCGCAGGCTGGCCCATGCTGCTCCTCCGTCGGATCCATCATAGCGGTCGTGATCGGTGCTGGACAACACGCCAGGGTTTAGGCGACACTTCGTTTCGGGGGGCAGTGGCCCGATATGGCCGTTCGTCCGCGAGAGGGCGCTCGTCCGCAACAATGGGCATGGGGCAGTGAGGTCGAATTCGGGCGTCGACGACACGGCACGGTCGGAGCGGGGCGGCGTCTGCTTCGCCGAATCCGTGTGCCTCGTGACCGCGTAGCCCAGTCATGGCGCCGATGGACGCCGGCGATTTTCTTGTGGACATCCCGGGCGATGAGCCGACGGGCGCGAACCTCGAGTTCGACGCCGATTTCGGCGCCCTGGAGCGGGCGGCGCAAGGCAAGCCGGAGCAGCAATATGGCGGCACCATCATCCCCGCCGAGCCACCGGACTGGAAAGCGGTCGAGGAGCTCGGCGTTGGCCTGACGGAGCGGACGCGGGACCTCCGGGTGCTCGTGCTGCTGGCGCTCGCGCGGCTGCATCTCCGCGGCCTGCCGGCGTTCGCCGAGGTGGTGGGCGGCATCAGGGCGCTGCTGGAGACGCGCTGGGAGCAGATCCACCCGCAGCTCGACCCCGAGGACGACAACGACCCCACTCTGCGCGCCAATGCCCTGCTGCGTCTGGCCGATCCCGCGATGGTGCTGCGCCCGGTGCGCGATCTGCCGCTGGCGAACGGCGCGCGGGTCGGCCGCGTCGCGTGGCGCGACATCGCGATCGCCAACGGCGCGCTTGAACCGGACGACGGGCGCGAGCGTCTGAGCGAGACGCAGCTGCGCGGCGCCTTCGCCGAAACGAACCAGGCGGTTCTCGACTCGGTTCGCGCCGCGGTGCGGACGCTGGCGGATGATCTGACCGCCATTCCGGCCGCTTTCGATGCCCACGCCGGCTTCGGAACCGGGCCCGACTTCGAGGACGTGGTCAAGCTTCTGCGCGAGATCGGCCGCGATCTCGACCGCTACAGCCCGGCCGCCGGGGCAGGCGCGGCGGCGGAGTCGAGCATCGGGCCAGAGGCCTCGGCCCCCGAAAGTGCAGCGCCCGCCGGGAACGCGTCGGCAACGGCGCACATGCCGGCTGCGGCCGGACCAGTCCGGGCACTTTCGCTCGCCTCCATCGGTTCGCGCGAGGAGGCTTTGCACCTGCTCGGCCTCGTTCAGGCCTATTACGAACAGTACGAGCCCGCCAGCCCGTTGGCCTTGCTGATGGATCGCGCCCGCCGGCTGGCCGAGATGAGCTTTCTCGACATTCTGCGTGACATCGCTCCCGATGCGCTCGGACAGGCGCAGATGGTCACGGGAGCGCGCGAATGAGCGGGATCCCCGACCGCATCCACTCCAACCCAGGAATAGGCGAGGCAGGCCGTGGCCAAAGCGAGCAGCCAGAAATTCATTGCGCGCAATCGCGCGCCCCGCGTGCAGATCGAGTACGACGTCGAGACCTACGGCGCCGAAAAGAAGGTCCAGTTGCCGTTCGTGGTCGGCGTCATGTCCGATCTGTCGGGTAAGCCGACCGATCCGCTGCCGGCGGTCGCCGACCGGAAGATGCTCGAGATCGACGTCGACAATTTCGACGACCGGCTGAAATCGATGAAGCCCCGGGTCGCGTTCACGGTGCCCAACACGCTGACCGGAGAAGGCAACCTCGCCGTCGACATCACGTTCGAGAGCATGGAGGATTTCTCCCCGGCAGCCGTCGCGCGCAAGGTCGATGCGCTGAACAAGCTGCTCGAGGCGCGCACGCAATTGTCCAATCTGCTCACCTATATGGACGGCAAGACCGGCGCGGAGGAACTGATCGCCAAAGTCCTGCAGGACCCCGCATTGCTCCAGAGCCTAGCCGCCGCGCCAAAGCCGGAGGCTCCGGCGAAAACCGAGGAATAGACCCATGTCCGGAACCCAGGCGGCCGCCCAGGCAGCCAGCACGACAACGACCGAGCCCGCCAGTGAGTTCGCCGCGCTGCTCACGCGCGAGTTCAAGCCGAAGAGCGATCGCGCGCGCGAAGCCGTCAGCGCCGCGGTGCAGACCTTGGCGCAGCAGGCGCTCGCGAACACGGCGCTGGTCTCCTCGGATGCGCTGGTCTCGATCGAAGCGATGATCGCCGCGATCGATGCCAAGCTGACCGAGCAGATCAATCTCGTCATCCACCACGAGGACTTCCAGACCCTCGAATCGGCCTGGCGTGGTCTGCATTATCTGGTGAACAACACCGAGACAGACGAGATGCTGAAGATCAAGGTCTTCAACATCTCAAAGAAGGAAATGGGGCGCACGCTCAAAAAATTCCGCGGGACGGCCTGGGACCAGAGCCCGGTTTTCAAGAAGATCTACGAGGAGGAGTACGGCCAGTTTGGCGGCGAGCCGTTCGGGCTGCTCGTCGGTGATTACTATTTCGATCACAGCCCGATGGATACGCAGCTGCTCGGCGATATCGCCCAGATCGCGGCCGGCGCCCATGCGCCGTTCATCGCTGCCGCGGCAGCGTCGGTGATGCAGATGGAAAGCTGGAACGAGCTCGCCAATCCGCGCGATCTCACCAAGATTTTCCAGACGCCGGAATATGCCGCCTGGCGCTCGCTGCGCGAGAGCGAAGATGCGCGGTATCTCGGCCTGGCGATGCCCCGATTCCTGGCGCGGCTGCCCTATGGGGCCAAGACCGAGCCGGTCGACGCGTTCGCCTTCGAAGAGGACACGGCGGGCGCGGAGAGCGAGAAATATACGTGGTGCAACGCCGCCTTTGCGATGGCGACGAACATCACCCGGGCGTTCAAGCTCTATGGCTGGACCACCCGCATCCGTGGCGTCGAGAGCGGTGGCGCGGTGGAAGGGCTGCCGACGCACACGTTCCCGACCGACGATGGCGGCGTGGCGATGAAGTGCCCGACCGAGATCGCGATCAGCGATCGGCGCGAGGCCGAGCTCGCCAAGAACGGCTTCATGCCGCTGATCCACAAGAAAAATTCGGACTTCGCCGCGTTCATCGGCGCGCAGTCGCTGCAAAAGCCGCAGGAATACGACGATCCTGCGGCAACGGCGAACGCCAACCTTGCGGCGCGCCTGCCCTATCTCTTCGCCAGCTGCCGGTTCGCGCACTATCTGAAGTGCATGGTGCGCGACAAGATCGGCAGCACGATGTCGAAGGCGCAACTGCAGGACTGGCTGCAGAACTGGCTGAACAACTATATCGACGGCGCCCCGGATACCTCGCCCGAAGACTGGAAGGCGACTCACCCGCTGGCCGAAGGGCGTGTCGAGGTCGAGGAGAACGAGGAGAATCCGGGCTACTATAGCGCCAAATTCTTCCTGAAGCCGCACTACCAGCTCGAGGGCCTCACCGTCTCGATGCGCCTTGTTTCCCGCATGCCGAAATAATCAGCAAAGAACAATCTGCCTACCCGATCTGCTCCACAGAAGAAGGATGAGCCGCCATGGCGATCGACTCGTATATGATTTTCGTTCCGTACAATGGTCCGCCCCTGTCTGCCGAAAGCCAGGTCGACTGGACCAAGAATAACGAACCGCTTGTCCTGGATGTCAGATCATACGGAACGGCGGGCCAGGTCTTCGAGATCGACGACTACAAGTTCGACATCGAGAACACGCTGAACATCGGCAGCCAATCGACTGGCGCCGGCGCCGGCAGGATCACCTTCAAGGAATTCTCGATCACTCGCAAGATCGACAAGTCCTCGCCGACCTTCTTCCAAATGGCGTGCTCGGGGACGAGCTTCAAGCTGGTCTATCTCTGCCTGCGCAAGAGCTCGGGCGGCGAGACCGCAGGTCGCATCTTCCTGCGTTTCGACTTCAAGCTGGTCGCGGTCCAGACGATTTCCTGGTCACACGACGACGAGTCGCCGAAGGAGGAAGTGACCTTTCAATATGGCGGACTACAGATCCGTTACAGTCAGCAGGACGCCAACGGGAACATGCAGGCGCCCATCGCCCAGGGCTGGAACAGGATCAAGAACATCGCCGATACCACCTCGACCCCGATCTGACCGGCCGGGTGCCGCGCGATGGAAGCCCGCGAGCTGCTCCGCTCAGGCGACGTTGACGCGGCGCTGGCGCAACTGAAACAGGAAGTGCGCAAGGCGCCACGCGATGGGCGTCTGCGCACATTTCTGTTCCAACTCTTCTGCGTCTCCGGCGAGTGGGAGCGGGCGCTCAACCAGCTTGCCACCGCGGCAGAACTCGATCCGGCGGCCTTGCCGATGGCGCAAGCCTACCGGGCCGCGATTCGCTGCGAGGTGCTGCGCGAGCAGGTGTTCGCCGGCCGGCGCACGCCAACCGTGTTCGGCGAGCCGGAAGCGTGGATGTCCCTGCTGGTCGAGGCGAACCGCCGGCTGGCGGCGGGGGCTCTGGCAGAAGCCGAAAGCCTCCGCGATGCCGCCTTCGCCGATGCGCCTGCCAGCGGCGGGCGCATCGTCAGCGGCGCCGACGACGCGGAACGGGGCTTCGACTGGATCGCCGACGCCGACTCCAGAGTAGGGCCGATGCTGGAGGCGATCGTCGAGGGGAAATACTACTGGGTGCCATTCCATCGGCTGCGGACCCTCACGATCGAGCCGCCGGCGGATCTCCGCGACCAGATCTGGATGCCGGCCCATTTCGTCTGGGCGAACGGCGGCGAGGCCGTCGGCTTCGTGCCGACCCGCTATCCCGGGTCGCAGCAGGCCTCGGCCCCGCTGGCGCTGGCGCGCCGCACTGAGTGGACAGAGCGCGGCGGATTCGCGCTCGGGCTCGGCCAGCGCATGTTCGCCACCGACGCGGAGGAAGTGGCGCTGATGGATCTCCGTCGGCTCGAGATCGCTGCGGAACAGGGCTGAGCGGCATGGCCGAGCCCGGCAGCCGCGAGCGTCTCCAGCCGTCGCTGCTCGACCGGCTGACCGACCAGGCGCCGGAAAGCCGACGCGAGTCCCTGGACCAGCAGACGCTGGGCTTGGCGCAACTTCGCCAGGCCGTGCTGCGGGACCTCGCCTGGCTGCTCAACACCACCAATCTCGCCGCCACCGAACCGCTGGAACCGGCGTCCCGCGTGGCCCGGTCGGTGCTCAATTACGGCATCCCCGGCTTCGCTGGCCTCGTCGGGGCCGATGGCCGGACCGGCGCGCTAGAGGCGGCCTTGCGCGAGGCGATCCTGGCCTATGAGCCGCGCATCCGCGCCGAGACCCTGAAGGTCCGCACGCGCCCGAGTGCCGCGGACGCGCCCGTTCCGGCGCTCGTCTTCGAAATCGCCGGCGAGCTCTGGGCCCAGCCGGTGCCGCAGCAACTCTTTCTCGAAACGGCGATCGAACTCGAGACCCGGCTCGCCTCGGTCACCGAGGCGCGGGTGCGCGCCTGATGGATCCGCGCCTGCTCCGCCTCTACGAGTCCGAGCTCGCCTTCGTGCGCGACATGGGGAACGAATTTGCCCGCGAGTTCCCGAAAATCGCCGCGCGGCTCGATCTCGGCTCGATCGAGGTTGCGGACCCGTATGTCGAACGGCTGCTCGAGGGCTTCGCCTTCCTGACCGCGCGAGTTCAGCTCAAGCTGGAATCCGAATTCCCGACCTTCACGCAGTCGCTGCTGCAGATGGTCTATCCGCACTATTTTGCGCCCGTCCCGTCGATGGCCGTCGTGCGGTTCACGCCGGATGCCACGCTGCGCGCGGCGCCGGCGGGCGTCGTGATCCCGGCGGGCAGCGAGCTGCGCAGCCTCCTCGGGACCGAGGAGCAGACGAATTGTGAATTCCGCACCGGCCACGCGGTGCAGTTGCTTCCCATCGAGCTCGCCGAGGCGGAATACATCGCGTCCCCCGCCGCCGTCGCGGCACTCGGCCTGCCGGAGCAGCACGGCGTCAAGGCGGCGATCCGGCTGCGGCTGCGCAGCACCGGCGAGGCGCCGATCGCCAAGCTCGCCCTGGCGCATCTGCCGGTTTTTCTTGGCGGCCCGGAAGGCGCGCGCGCCCGGCTCTACGAACAGCTTCTGGCCAATGTGGTCGGGATTTTTCTGCGCCCTGCCCAGCGCCCCCTGCCCTGGCAGGAGCGCCTGCCGCCGTCGTCGCTCCGCGCGCTCGGCCTGGACGAAAGCGAGGCGCTGCTGCCGCGGCCGCCGCAGTCGTTCGACGGCTACCGGCTGCTGCAGGAATATTACGCCATGCCGGAACGGCTGCTGTTCGTCGAATTCGGCGGCCTCGCACCGGCGGCGCGGCGCTGCCAGGGCAGCGAACTCGATATCGTGCTGCTTTTGAGCCGCGCCGATCCGGCGCTCGCCAGCGGCTTCGGCCCGGACCAACTGCAGCTGTTCTGCGCGCCCGCCATCAATCTCTTCGCGCGCCGCGGCGACCGTATCAATCTCACCGAGCGCGACGCGGAACATCTCATCATCCCCGACCGCATGCGCCCGCTGGATTTCGAGGTCTTCGCGGTCCAGAGCGTCGAGGGCTACGCCACCGACGGCAGTCCGCCGCAGCGCTTCCTGCCCTTCTACGCCGCCAACGATCTCAGCCGGAATCCCGGACATCGCAGCTACTATCTGCTTCGTCGCGAACCGCGGCTGCTGTCCTCGCGGAGCCGGCGCAGCGGGCCGCGATCAAGCTATATCGGCCACGAAACTTTCATCTCCCTCGTCGACGCCGAGCAGGCGCCCTATCGGCAGGAGCTGCGCCAGCTCGGGCTCGATCTCCTGTGCACCAATCGGGATCTGCCGCTGGCCATGCCGGCTGGAAAGCAGCGGACGGATTTCACCCTGGGCGGCAACGCACCGGTCGCCGCCGTGCGCTGCATCGTCGGACCGACCGCGCCGCGCCCGGCACGCGGCGACGGCGACATCGCCTGGCGCTTCCTGTCCCATCTCGCGCTGAATTATCTGAGTCTGGTCGATACCGATGCCCTGCGGGGCGCGGCGGCGCTGCGCGAGCTGCTGCGGCTCTATGTGCCATCGGGCAATTCCGTCGCTGCCCGCCAGTTGGAAGGGCTGGTCTCCGCCGCATCGCACCCGGTCGTGCGCCGCATCCCCGGCGCCGGTCCGATCGCGGTCGGCCGCGGCGTCGAGGTGACGCTGACCATCGACGAGGCTCCGTTCGGCGGTCCGGCCGGTATCCTGCTCGCGGCGGTGCTCGACCGGTTCTTCGCGAAGTATGTTTCCATCAACGCCTTCACCGAGACCGTGCTGCGCAGCCCGGAGCGGGGCGAAGTGATCCGGTGGCCGATGCGGCTCGGCTTGCGGCCGGTGCTGTAACGATGGACGGGCAAGAGACGGCCGGCGAGACGCGCCCGGGGCCGAACGCGCAGGTGGCGCGGCTGGCCGCGACGCCGCACGCCTTCGGCTTCTACGCCGCGATGCGCCTTCTGGAAGCGAGCTTCCGCGATCGCCCCCGATTCGGGCAGAGCGCACGACCGGCGGCCGACGCGGTACGGTTTGCGCAGGAACCCTCGGTGGAGTTCGCGCCGGCGGCGCTCGCCGATTTCATTCCGGGGGAACCGGACTCCCCCGCGCGGCTGTCGGTGCATTTTCTCGGTCTGTTCGGGCCCGACGGTGCTTTGCCGCTGCATCTGACGGAATATGCGCGCAACCGGCGGCGCAATCACCACGACCCGACCTTCCAGCGCTTTGCCGACATCTTCCATCACCGCGCGCTGTCCCTGTTCTACCGCGCCTGGGCGAATGCACGCCCGACGGTCAGCTTCGACCGTCCGGAGCAGGACCGGTTCGCGCTCTATGTCGGTGCGCTGATCGGCCTCGGCATGGACGCGCTGCGCGATCGTGATGCCATGCCGGACCTCACGAAGCTTCACTTCGCCGGCCATTTCGCCAACCAGACCCGCCACGCCGAGGGACTTGCCTCGATCCTGTCCGCGTTCTTCGCCATGCCGGTCCGCATCGAATGCTTCGTCGGCGCTTGGCTGTCCCTTGCCCCGGGCGACCGGATGCGGCTCGGATCATCCGCGGCGAGCGGCGCGCTCGGGCGCTCCGCGCTCGTCGGCGGACGGGTCTGGACCCGCCAGCACAAATTTCGCGTCGTGTTCGGGCCGTTATCCTTCGCGGAGTATCAGCGGCTGCTGCCCGGCGGGGAGAGCCTGCATCGCCTGATCCCCATCGTGCGCAACTATGCCGGCGATACGCTGATCTGGGACGTCAATCTCATCCTCCGACGCGAGGAGGTGCCGGCGACCCGGCTCGGCCAGTCCGGGCGGCTGGGATGGACCAGCTGGCTGATGCCGCGGCGCGGCCACGGCGATGCCGCCGACCTGTTTCTCGATGTGAGCGCCGACAGCCTGGCGCACCAGATCGACGCCACCACGCCACACACACCGCGACCGGCTCCCCGCGAGCCGGCCGCGCAAGCGGAGCCACTCGCATGACCGAAATCAGCCGCGCCGCCCTGTTCGGCAAGCTCAACCCGGTGGGCTATCGCGCCATCGAGGGCGCCACCGTCTTCTGCAAACTGCGTGGCAACCCCTACGTCGAACTCGCGCACTGGCTGCACCAGATTCTTCTCGCGCAGGATTCGGATCTGCATCGCATCCTGCGCCATTTCGAGCTCGACGGCGCCCGCGTCGCGGCCGACATCACCGCCGCGCTGGACCGGCTGCCGCGCGGCGCAACCTCGATCTCGGATCTCTCGCCGCAGATCGAGGAGGCGGTGGAGCGCGGCTGGGTCTTCGCGACGCTGATGTTCGGCGAGGGGCAGGTGCGCACGGGCCATCTCCTGCTCGGCTGTCTGCGCACCGCGACGCTGCGCAACGCGCTTCTCGCCATCAGCCGCCAGTTCGACCGGGTGAAGGCGGAGGCACTCGCCGACGAGTTCGCCACGCTGCTCGCGGGGTCACCGGAGGCAGCGCTGGCGGCGGCGGACGGCAGCCGCGTCGGCGCCCCTGGCGAGGCGAGCGGGGCGATCGCCCCGGCCGCGATGGGCAAGCAGGAGGCCCTGGCGCAATTCTCCATCGACCTCACCGAACGCGCGCGCAAGGGCGAGATCGATCCGATCGTCGGCCGCGATAGCGAGATTCGTCAGGTTGTGGACGTGCTGATGCGCCGACGCCAGAACAACCCGATCCTCACTGGCGAGGCCGGCGTCGGCAAGACCGCGGTGGTCGAGGGATTCGCGCTGCGCATCGTGGCCGGCGACGTGCCGCCGATGCTGAAGGATGTCAGCCTGCGGGTCCTCGATGTCGGGCTCCTGCAGGCCGGCGCCTCCATGAAGGGCGAATTCGAGAACCGGCTGCGCCAGGTCATCGAGGAGGTGCAATCCTCGCCCAAACCGATCATTCTCTTCATCGACGAGGCGCACACGCTGATCGGCGCCGGCGGCGCGGCCGGCACCGGTGATGCCGCGAACCTGCTCAAGCCGGCGCTGGCCCGCGGCACGCTGCGCACCATCGCCGCCACGACATGGGCGGAATACAAGAAATATTTCGAGAAGGATCCGGCGCTCACCCGGCGCTTCCAGGTGGTGCAGGTCGATGAGCCGGACGAGGACAAGGCGATCCTGATGATGCGCGGCATCGCCTCGCCGCTGGAGAAGCACCATCGCGTCCAGATTCTCGACGAAGCGATCGAGGCGGCAGTGCGGCTGTCTCACCGTTACATCCCGGCGCGGCAATTGCCGGACAAGTCCGTCAGCCTTCTCGACACGGCGGCCGCCCGCGTTGCCGTCAGCCAGCACGCGGTGCCGCCGGCCGTCGATGATTGCCGGCGGCGGATCCAGGCGCTCGAGACCGAACTCGAGATCATCGCCCGCGAGCAGGCGATCGGCATCGACGCGACGGGGCGCGCGGACTCGGCCACGAGCGCTCTCGCCGCCGAGCGCATCCGTCTCTCCGGACTGGAGCAGCGCTGGGGCGCGGAAAAAAATCTGGTGGACCGGGTGCTCGCTCTGCGCGGGGCTCTGCGCGAGACCGCCGGCGCGGTGGAGGGCGGCGCGGCCGACCGCGATGGGCAACTCGCCGAACTGAAGACACTGCAGGCCGAGCTCGTCGCGCATCAGGGCGAAGCGCCGCTGATTCTCCCGAGCGTGGATGAACAGGCCGTCGCTGCGGTCGTCGGCGACTGGACCGGGATCCCTGTCGGGCGGATGGTCAAGAACGAAGTGCAGGCCGTGCTCAGTCTGGGCGAGACGCTCGCCCGGCGGGTGATCGGCCAGAACCATGCGCTGAACATGATCGCGCGGCGGGTGCAGACGGCGCGCGCCGGGCTCGACAATCCATCCAAGCCGATCGGGGTGTTCATGCTCTGCGGCCCGTCCGGCGTCGGCAAGACGGAGACCGCGCTGGCCCTGGCGGAATCGCTCTATGGCGGCGAACAGAACCTGATCACCATCAACATGAGCGAGTTCCAGGAAGCCCATACCGTCTCGACACTGAAGGGCGCGCCGCCAGGCTATGTCGGCTATGGCGAAGGCGGCGTGCTGACCGAGGCGGTGCGACGCAAGCCCTACTCGGTCGTGCTGCTGGACGAGGTCGAAAAGGCGCACCCGGACGTGCATGAGATCTTCTTCCAGGTGTTCGACAAGGGCGTGATGGAGGACGGTGAAGGGCGCGTCATCGATTTCAAGAACACGCTGATCCTGCTGACGTCGAATGTCGGCACCGACCTGATCATGTCGATGTGCGCCGATCCTGAGCTGATCCCGGAACCCGAGGAGATCGCCAAGGCGCTGCGCCCGCCATTGCTGAAGGTCTTTCCGCCGGCGCTGCTCGGGCGGCTGATCGTGATCCCATATTATCCGCTGAGCGACGCGGTGATGGGCGACATCATCCGCCTGCAGCTCGGGCGGATCGCCAGCCGGATCGCCGAGCACCACAAGGTGCCGTTCAGCTACGACGAGGACGTGGTGAACCTCATCGCCAGCCGCTGCACCGAGCCCGAAAGCGGCGGCCGGATGATCGACGCGATCCTGACCAACACGATGTTGCCAGCGATCAGTGGCGCATTCCTCACGCGCATGCTGGAGGGAAGCCCGATCGCGCGCGTGCGCGTCGGCGTCCGCGACGGCGAGTTCACCTACGCGTTCGATTGACGTGAACGCGCCCCGGCCGTTGGCGCCGCGGTCTCAAGACCCGGCGCGACCGGTATTCCGGATGACGCCCATGCCATGGCGGGCGAATGCCAGGGACAGCTCGCCCACCGCCGCGGCATTGGCTGCCGCCGCGGTGCCGGCCCGCGCACGTGCCGCGATGCCCTCGAAAATCACCGCGAATCGAAACAGCGCGAAGGCGATGTGGAAGGGCTGCAAGCGCTCGCCCGTGCCGGTGCGGCGGGCGCTGTAATACCAGTCGAGGTAGGTGTTCTCGGCAGGGATCGATAAGGCCGCGAGATCGAGCCCGAGCAGGCCGCCATACTCCTCCGGCCGCCTGTGCCAGGCGAGGGCGCTGAAGGCGAGGTCCGCGAGCGGGTGCCCCAGGGTGGAAAGCTCCCAGTCGAGCACCGCCACGAGGCGCGGCGCGGTGGGGTGGAACATGAGATTGCCCATCCGATAATCGCCATGGCAGAGCACCGTCTCCTCGCCGGCGGGGATGTGTTCCGGCAGCCAGGCGGCCAACTCGGCGAGATCGGGAATGTCGCGGAAGCGGGCGGCATCCCATTGCTTCGTCCAGCGCCCGATCTGGCGCGCGAAGTAATTGCCTGGACGGCCGAAATCCTCCAGCCCCGCGGCGCGCCAGTCGATGTCGTGCAGGGCCGCGAGGGTTTCGGCCATGGTCCGCAGCATCGGCGCGCGCTCGTCCGGCGCCGCGGCGGCCAGCGCGGTATCGTGGAACACGCGCCCTTCCAGCCGCTCCATGACATAGAACGCGGTGCCGACCACATCCGGCGCGGCATGGAACAGAAGCACCGTCGGCACCGGGACCGCGGAGCCGGCGAGCGCGCTGAGCACACGGAATTCGCGGTCGACCGCGTGCGCTGAGGGCAGCAGCGTGCCAGCAGGACGCTTGCGCAGAACCAGCCGCCGCTGCGGATAGGTGACGAAAAAGGTCGGGTTGGCCTGTCCGCCGCCGACGCGTTCGAGCGTCATCGGCCCGGCAAGGCCGAGCGCATCGCGCAGGAAGGCGTCCAGCCGTGCTGGGTCGAACTCGCCGGCGGCCGCGCCGGCCGCATCGCCTTCCGCCATGAAGCTCCTCCCAGTTGCCATTGCCCTGCGTGGACAAGCCGTCGCTTCCGCTGATAGATGCGCAGGTCACACCCTATCAAGCCCCGCGGGCAGGCCAAGCATGCAGGTTCCCTCCGCCGCGATCCTCTGCGTCGGCGACGTGATGCTCGATCGCTACCATTATGGCGAGGTCGAACGGATTTCGCCGGAGGCCCCGGTGCCGGTCCTGCGGCTGCGGAGCACCCGCACCATGCTCGGCGGCGCCGGCAACGTCGCCCATAACATCGCCGCACTTGGCGGGCGGGCGCGGCTGGTCGGGCTGATCGGCAATGACGAAACGGGCC
>DAIDKZ010000138.1 GCA_027449745.1 Acetobacteraceae bacterium
GTTCTACTGGGATTGCTACCTCGCCCACGCCGCCGACCGGCTCAACCCCCTCGCCGCGCCCCTGCGCGCGGAGCTGGCCGGGCTGCCGCCGGTGCTGATCCAGCTCGCCGAGCTCGACGTGCTCCGCAGCGAAGGCGAGGCGCTGGCGAGCCGCCTCGCCGCCGCCACCGTGCCGGTGGAGAGCGTCACCTATCCCGGCATGCTGCACGGCTTCATGCGCGCCACCGGCGCGGTGGCCGGCGCGCGCGAAGCCGTCGCAGCCGCCGGGGCGTGGCTGCGACGGGTGCTCGGATGAAGCGGCGGGCGATCACGCCGGGCTGAGCACGTGGATGACGCGGCTCGCGATCATCTCCTTGGTCCGCGCCGCGTAGGCCGCCATGTGCGGCGAGGCGGCGTGGGCCTTGAGCGCCTCGGCACTCTCCCACTTCTCGACGACGACGAAGGTGTCGGCGCCGAATCTGCTCTGGAACCCGCCCATCCCTTCGGCATCGACCGCCGGACCATATTCGATGCAGCCTTTCTCCGCGTGCACCGCCGGCATGTTGTCGTGGAACGCGCGCAGGATCGCCTCGCGCTGGCCGGGCTTGGCGGTGATGATGGCGATGACGTGGATCATGCGGTCCTCCCTGTTGCTGTGACCGCGACCCTATCGCATCGCCGCGGCGGCGGAAATCGCCGGGCCGCCCGTCACGCCGCGGCGCGGCCGGCGACGAGATCGGCGATCGCCGCCTTCATCCGCGTGATCGAGGCATCGAGCGGCAGATTCGCCTCGGCGAAGTGCCGCGCGCCCTCGCGCAGGCGGGCACTGGCGCCACCGTCCTCGAGCACGGCGAGGATGCCGGCGGCCAGGCGATCGGGGTCGTGGAACGGCGTCAGCAGGCCGTTGCGGCCATGGGTGATGAATTCGCGCACCGGCGCGGTGTCGCTGCCGATCACCGCGCACCCCGCCGCCAGCGCCTCGCGCAGCGACCAGGAGGCGACGAACGGGTAGGTGAGATAGACATGCGCGTCCGAACGCTGCAGCAGCCGCAGATAGCTGGCGTACGGCACCTTGCCGAGGAAATGCACCCGCGCCGGATCGATCCGCCCGCCGAGCTCGGCCAGCATGCGCTCGCGCCAGGTTCCCTGGTGCAGCCGCGCCCCGTAGCTCACGCCGTCGCCGCCGACCAGCGCCACTTCGGTATCGGAGCGCTCGGCGAGCACGCGCGGCAGGGCGCGCATCAGCACGTGGAAGCCGCGATAGGGCTCGAGATCGCGCGCGACATAGGTGATGAGCCGCCGCCCCGGCGCCAGCGCGATCGGGCCGAGCGCGAACGGCGCCTGGCGCAGCGCCGGGTCCGGCCGGCAGGCCTGCAGGTCCACCCCTTCGGTCAGCAGCCGGATGCGCGGGCGCGCCCAATCCGGATAGGTCTCGTGCTGGAACCGCGTCGGCGTCTGCCCGACGCCATCCATGGCCAGCGCGAGCAGATTGACCGCATTCTTCGCCCGGATCGACGGATAGAGCGCCGGCGCGGTGGGGAACTCGGGGTCGAACCCGACATCGAGCCCGCGCAGATGGTAGAAGAACTCGAGATAGCCGAGCAGCGGCGGATCGGGCCAGACATCGCGCAGATTGAGCAACTCGCCCCAGCCGTGATGGCCGATGATGATGTCCGGCATGAAGCCGAGCGCCCGCAGGCTCGCCGCCGCGCGGGCCACCGCCTCCGCGCGCAGCATCGCCTGCTCGAAATCGCGCGCGTCCTGGTGCGTCGCGGGGCTCACGCCGCGCGGCAGCTTGTAGACGATCTTGCGCACGCCGGCGATGAAGTTGGGATTGTCCTCGGTGAGGAACAGGATCTCATGCCCCCCGGCGGCGAGGTCGCGCACCAGATGCAGATACTGGCCGGGGAAATTCTGATGCACGAACAGATAGCGCACGGCCCCGTCCCGTCTCGTCTCGTCCCCGCTCGTCCCTGGGCCGCGGCGCGCCCTAGCGCGCGCCCTTGCGTCCCGTTGGACGAACCGGCGCAGGCTTGCCCCGCGGCGCGACCGGCGCGGGCTTGCCGGGTGCCGGCTTGGCCGGGGCTTTCCCCACACTCTTGCCGACCGCCGGCTTGGCGCCCGCCGCGTGCGCCGCCGGCTTGTCGCCAATCGGAACCACCGTTTCCGCCCGTCTGGTCAGCACGATCTGGAACGCTTCCATCGGCGCCAGGCTCGCCGCCTCGCACGGCTCGCCGGCCTCGACCGGGCCGACCGCGCTGCCATCGACGAAGCTCGCCGAGTAGGTGCAGGCGAACGCCTCCGCCGCCTTGCCGCGCAGGCGCACGCGCAGGCCAAGCAGCGGCAGCGCCATGCCGCGGCTGCCGCAGAGCTGCCCGCCTTCGACCCACGGCGAGAGCCAGCCGCGGCCGAGCACGCCTTGGTATTCGATATCCTCCGGCGCGATCCGCCCCTGCGGCGTGACGGCGAAGCCCTCGATCCAGCGCTTGCTGCCGCGCTCGCCGATCCACTCGCCGAGCGCGGCACCGACGTCGCCGCGCATCTGGACATGGGCGACCGCCTCGGGTGGATTGATCGCGCTCCCCGACCCGGCCACGGCTGCGGCCATCGGCGCCGGAGCGGCGGGCTGGGCGCGGACCGGCGCCAGCGGAGCCGCGGCACGGGCCGCCGCCGCCTCCTCGGCGAGGCGGATCACCTGCAGCCGCGGCGCCGCTTCGGCCGTGTTCGGCGCCTGATAGATCGTCACCAGCACTTGCGCCGGACCCTCACTGACCCGGATCAGCGCCGCATCGGCCGCGCCGGAGAGCCAGCCATCGGGGCGGAAGGCGCTGATACTCACCTGGTCCGGCCGGCCGGCGGGGCCGGGCGGCAGCGAGAGCCGCACCCCGGGCAGCCCGGACCCATCCTCCGCGCGCCGCGCGCCGGGTGTCTGCACGACGCAGAACAGCCCGGCATCGAGCGTCATCAGATGGCCTGAGACCTTCAGTTCGGTGAAGAGCTTCGGATTGGCGGGGGATCCGCTCATGGCTGCTACCGCGATTTTGGCGTGGGGGTCTTTTTCGTCGTCGGGGGCTGATCAGTCGGAACGCAGGAATCGAGCAGGGTCGGCCGAGGCCGGGAGGGCCCCGTCGGTGATAGCCTCGCCGCGCGCATCGGTAAACATGCCCTGGCCATCCGCCCGCGTCGCGCGCAGCAGCGCCGCGTTCACTTCCGCCGCTGCCAGGCCCAGCGGTAGCAGAACCCCCTCGCCGCGGGCGCGGATGCGTTCGGCCTGGGCGCCGACGTCGAACGCCACCACGCCGAGCCCGGCGTGCCATGCCTCGGTGAGGGTGAAGCACCAGGTCTCCGGCACCACCGAGGGCAGGAAGGCGAGCGCGGCGCGCTGCGCGGCGATCAGCGCCGCCGCCTCAGCCGCATCATATTCGCCGGTGATGAAGACGCGCCCGGTGGCGAGCAGGCGCTCATCGTCGATGGTATGGCCGACGAGCACGAACTCGAGCGAAAGTCGCCGCCGCGCGGCGTCGCGGGCGCAGGCGAGCAGCACGTCATAGCCCTTCTCCCGCCCGATCGCGCCGATCACCGCGATGCGCCGCGGCCCCGCGGCAGACGGCCCGGCCGGAACGGAGGGAGGCGCGGGCTCCCAGGCCTCGACGCTCGGGCGCAGCGCCGGGAAATGGCGGCGCAGCCGGCGAGCGACGTCGGCGGTCGGCACCACCACCCGCAGGGCGGCGGCGAAATCCGCCGCCGAGCGGGCGCGCAGCGCGGCGGCGGAAATCGTCTCCTCCAGCATGTGCCCGCCATCCGCGACGCAGGGGGCGCACTCGGCCACGTCCGGTTCGCCGCAATACTGCCCGCCGGCGCCGAGCAGGCTGATGCGCGGGCAGAGCGCGGCATAGTCGTGCACGAAATGGCTCCATGGCAGGTCCAGCCGCCGCAGAACGTCGAGCACGGAGCGATCATGGCCGAGCAGATGGTGCAGCTCCGCCTGCACCGGGAGGGCACGGCGCAGGAACCGGACCAGCAAAGCGGCCTCGCCGGGCAGCGCAAAGACCAGATTGGGGAAATCATCGCTGCCATCATCGACGCGGCACAGCCCGCGATAGGTGCCGGACGCGGCCATCACCGGGCGCAGCACGATCGGGCGTAGGCCGGCCGCTTTGATCGAGGCCGCGCGCGCGCGCACCTGCCGCTCGACGCCGCCGCCGCGATCATGGCTGACGAGCAGCACCGCCTCGCCCTGCATGCGTGGCCAGCGCGCCATGTCCAGCCGCCGCCGCGCCGGCGCCAGCGGGTCGGCCTCGTGGTGCGCGGCGATCAGCGCGGCGTAGCCCGGGTGCAGCCGCTCCAGAATCTCGGCGTTGCGCGCCATCAGCCCCACCCGCCCGGCGCCGAACGAGGCGCCACCGACATGGGCGACGAACACGCCCGGGGCAGCGACGTGCCGCCAGCCGAGATGGCGCGCGCGCAGGCAGAAATCATTCTCCTCGCCATAGCCCTGCGCGAACACGCCCTCACGCAGCAACCCGACGGCGGCAAGGCAGTCGCGCCGGATATAGAGGCAGAATCCGACCCCGGTCGGGATCTCGACCGCCTGGCCGCGGTTCGCCGCATCGGCGTGGCGGGCGATGCGGGCGAGGTCGGCCGGCACCTTGTTGGCGCGCTCGCGGTCGGGATAGCTGAGCAGGCTGGCATCGTTGGAGAACGGCGTCACCGTGCCGATGTCCGGGCGCGACCAGGCGATCTCCCGCAGCCGCGCGAGCCAGTGCGCGGACGGCACGGCGTCGCTGTTCAGCAGCACCGCATCGCCGCGCGCCAGCCGCAGCCCGGCATTGGCGGCGGCGGGAAAGCCGCGGTTGCGCCGGTGCCGCACCAGCCGCACCCGCCCCGCCCGCGCCAGCCCGTCGGCCAGCGCGGCGAGCGCCGGCTCCGGACTCGCGTCATCGACGACGACGAC
>DAIDKZ010000139.1 GCA_027449745.1 Acetobacteraceae bacterium
GTCCGGGGCCAGCCGGGTGGCCGCCAGCGCCAGCACCATCAGCGCCATGGCCGCGACCTGCGCCGCCCGCGCGCCGCGGCCGGGTGCGCTGTCGAACGCGGCGAGGCTGCGCTCGGCCAGCCTGGTCCCGGCCAGCCCCGAGCGGTAGGCGCGCCAAGCCGCCTCCCGCGCCAGCGCCGCGAGCAGTGCGCCGCCGATCGCCGCCGTCGTCGCCGCGCCGGCGAGCAAATAGAGCCCGCTGCCCTCGGCAAGTCCGGTGGCCAGGATGAGGGGGACGATCTCCGCCTGCCGCCATGCCGGTATGCCGCGTGCGGCCCGCAGGATGCGCGCCTGGCAGTAGAGAAAGCCGCCGGCCAGCAGCGCCGCGGCGGCCGTCACCGCCGGGCTCGCCGAGAGGTACGCCGCCAGCCCGACCGGCAGCAGCAGGCCGGCGACGATGCCCTCGCGCGTCATCCATGAGGTGTGGGGGTGGAAGAAGACATTCAGTGCCCGCCAGGGTTTGCCAATCTCCAGCCACACCAGCGAGAGGCCGAGGGCGACGCCGGCGAGCCCGAGCGCAAGGGCGAGACGGAACGGCGCGCCGGCCAGGGCAGAAAGCGCGGCCATGACGATGAGCCCGGACCCGCTGCCGCCGCCGATGAAGTTTCCCGCCGCGCGCAGGTCCCAGTAGGATTGGCGCCGGGACGCGATGGGCTGGCTCATAGCGTTCCCTTGTCCCAGATATAGTAGAAGCCGGGTTCCGTCCCTTCGCTCTCGTGCATTCGGAACCACTGGTTTTCGGCGAGCAGACCGGCAACCGGTCCGGCTGGATCGTCGATGTCGCCGAAGCTCAGCGCGCCGGAGATACAGCTGTTGACGCAGAGCGGCGTTGCCTCGGGATCCTTGCCCGGCACCAGGCCGCGCGCGACGCCGGCGTCGATCCGCTTGGCGCAGAACGTGCATTTGGTCGCGACGCCGCTGGTCTGGTGGCGGGCTCGCGCTGCCTCGGCGGGCGTCGGCGCATCCCCGAAGGCATAGACCGCGCGATCGACCAGGCTGCGCGCGTCATAGGGGCAGGCCATGATGCAGTAGCTGCAGCCGATGCAGAGATCGTAGTCGATGGTGACGATGCCATCGGGCCGCTGGCGCGTCGCGGTCGACGGGCAGACTTCGAGGCACGGCGGGTTGGCGCAGTGCTGGCAGCCCACCGGCACGAAGACCCGCCGAACGTCGGGATAGGTGCCGCTCTCCAGGTCGAGCACGCGGCGCCACTGCACTCCGGGCGGGGTGCCGTTGCCTTCCTTGCAGGCGGCGGTGCAGGTCTGGCAGCCGACGCAGCGGCGCAGATCGGCGACCATGACATAGCGGGTCATGCCGCACCCCCCGCCGCCCGCAGCTTGCGGACGGCGACGCGGACGACGTCGGCGCCCGAGCCGGTGGCGTCGGTCAGCGCGAGCGACATCGGCACCACGGTGTTCAGCGATGGGAAGGCGAGATCCTTGGCGAAGGGCGTCTTCCAGTGGTCGAACTGGCCGGGGATGACGACAGTGTCCGGGCGGCAGCCCTGGACGATCGCAGCCCGGCCGGTGGTCGAGCCGATCGGCGAGCGCACTTCCACCCGGTCGCCGGCGGCGATGCCGAGACGTGCAGCGGTCGCGGCGTTGATGATGACGGCGCCATGGCCGCGCAGGTTGGCGCTGACCTCGTGCATCAATGGAATGCCGGCGTTATTGCCGGTGGTGTAGGCCATCACCTTGGTGGTGATGCCCCAGAGCGGATAGTCGTCCGGATCGGCGCCGAGCTCCCGTATCGCCTGCACCCAGCGCTCGGGCACATCATGCCATTGCGGCAGCGCGACATATTCGTCGAGCTGGCGATCCCACCAATGGATGCCCTGTTCGTGCAGCCGCCGCCCGAGTTCCTCGCCGACCCGCAGGAGCCGCTCCTGGTATGGCAGCTCGAAACGCAGGCCGAGGCGCACCATCGTCGGGTAGAGGTACCAGTCCTCGCGCTTGAACGGCACGACATAGTGGCCGTGCTGCTTGAACCAGTCGAGATCCCTGGCCTCGGCGCTGCCGCCGAGCTCGGCGGTGGCGGCCTGGCAGACGGCGTTCCAGATGGTGTCAACGTCGTGCGCGCGGTCGGTGGCGAGGGAGAAGTCGTAGCCGTCGCCCTTGAGCGGCGCACCGGCGGCGCCACGGTTCAGCGCCGCATTGTAGCGTTCCAGCAGACCGGCTCGGCGCGCGAGTTCGGTGGAGATCCAGGTGAAGTCGCGCGCCTCGCCCTGCGGCGCCACGGCCGGAGCGCGGAGGGCCACGCCATGATGCGCCCAGTGCTGTTCGACGAACTTCGTGCCACCGATGCGGATCAGCTGGGTGCTCTCCAGGTCCGTCGCATCCGGCAGCAGAATGTCCGCCATGTGGTTCGTCTCGTCGAACGTGTAGGCGAAGGCGACGATGAACGGCATGCGGGCCATCGCCCGGCCCATCTCGGCGGTGTCCCAGAACGAGATGGCGGGGTTGGTTCGGAACGCGAACCAGATTTCCGGCAGGTTCGGTGTCGGCCATTCCGCCGGCGCTCCGCGGGAGAACATCCAGGCGAGATGCGTCGGACCGAGCGCCTGCGCCCAAGGCGAATTGCCGAGGATCGGCACCAGCGTGCGATGCGCGTTGCGCCCGCTCGGCTGCGCCATCCAGCCATTGCGGTCGGTGGCGTTGAAATGCGCCGCCATGAACCCGTCCTCGCCCGGCTTGACGCTGAGCAGGCGGTTATCGTGCGGCCGGTTCAGCCGGACGGTGGTGCCCAAAGTGCCGCCCGGCACTTCCAGCGCGCCGACGAGGGTCGCGAGCATCGTTCGCGCCCAGCAGCACTCGTAGGCGCCCCAGCCATTATTGACGGTCTTGCCGAGCGTGACGGCGACCGGTCGGAACGGCAGGGTCTCGCCATCGATGTCGATCGTCGCGCCGATGCAGGCATTGTCCAGAAACTCGGCGGCGATGCGGCGGATGGTCGTGGCCGGGATGTCGCACACGCCGGCCGCCCAGTCCGCGCTGTAGCTGCGCATGGCGTCGGCCATGGCGGTGAAGGCGGTGCGCGCGGCGGCGTTCTCGAGCGGATGAATCTCGTTGTCGGGACCGCGGGTTATCGCCATGGCGACGGTGAAGCGGCCTTCCAGGGCCGGGCGCGCGCCGGGGGTGTCGAACGGCACTGGTCCGCCGCTGGCTTCGTCCCACAGCAACGGTTTGTCGGTGGCCGCATCGCGGAGATAGTAGCCGTCCGCCGCGACCAGATAGGGCGCGGCGGTGCGGTCGCGCAGGAACGGCAGGTCGAGCGCGGTGCGCTCATGCTCGAACAGCAGCGTGTGCACGAGGGCGAGCAGGAACGCCGGGTCCGTCTTCGGCTTGATCGGCACCCACTCGGCCGAGCAGGCGGCGGTGGGCGAGAGATGCGGCTCGATCTGCACCCGCTTGACGCCGCGGATGCGCGCATCGGCATGGCGGCGCACGGCGCAGACGCCGCCGGAGACCTCGATGTTCGCGCCGCAGGAGATGACGTAGCGCGTGTGCACCGTATCGGCGCAGACGGTGAAGCCGCGATGCCAGAATTCGCCGTAGAGATGCTCGGAATGGACGCATTTGACGCCCTGGCCGGAGCCGAAGCTGTAGTCGATCGGCCCCCAGGCGGAGAGGAAGGCGGGAAACGTGCCCATGTAGCTCTGCGGCGTTCCGCCATGGCCAAAGGTGGCGGCGACGCGCGGCAGCCCGGCCTCGTCCACCAGTCCCCGCGCGCGAATGTCCTGCAGGCGTGCGGCGATGGTATCGAGCGCCTCATCCCACGAGATCGGGACGAAGCCAGGATCCTCCTCGCGCCCCTTGCGCGGGTTGGTCCGCTTCATCGGCGTAAGCACGCGATGGGGATTGTAGGTCTTCTGCACCAGGCCGAACGCCTTGACGCAGACCCGACCCAGCCCGGGATGGATGGCGGCGGCGGCATGACAGGGTTCGATGCGCGTGGCGACGCCGTTTTCGACGCGCACCGTCATCAGGTCCGGCCCGGCGACGCAGTTGTAGCAGTAGCTCGGAACCGCGCGGATGGCGCTGTCGCCGGCCGGCTGCGGCGGGCTCTCGCGGAGCGGCGCGCTGCTCATCCCGTGCCTCCTGCCGCCGCCTTGGCCGCCAGTCGCTGCCTTGCCTTGGCGACATCGATGATGAAGCGGGTGTGTCGGCCGCGCGCGATCTCCTCCACCGCGTCGCGGGCGATCACGTCGAGCACGACACGGCGACCCTCGACGCTGGCGACGGTTGCGGTGATGCCGACCTCCATGCCGAGCGGGGTGGCGGCAGAGTGGTCGAACTCGACCCGCACGCCGACCGAGTCCTCGCCGGGACTGCAATGCTCGAGCAGCAGGTTGCGGCTGGCAACCTCGATGTCACGCAGCAGCTCGGGGGTGGCGTAGATGCGCAGATCTTCGCCCATGAAATCGATCGTGCGGGGGCGGTCGATGGCGTGGCGCTCGGTGCGGGTGATGCCGGGGCGCAAGCTGTCTTTCATCCACGCTCCTCCTGCCGCGGCGGGGACGCGCGCCCCGCTGGCGGCGCTTATTGGCAGAAACACATACCGCTTTACCATTTTAGGCCGCGGCGATTGGGACAGAGCATCCCGGCAAAAATCCGTCGCCGCATTGATCTGGATCAAGGTCCGGCCGCGCGGAAGGGGCAAATTCGCTCTTGACGCATAAACGGTATTCAAGCACCGTAATACCGTCTTCGTCGAGACCCATGGAGGAACGAGCGTGGCCGAGGAAGCCTTCCAGTGGACCATGACAGCGCAGGCGGCGCCGTTCACGCGCCGCCCGTTCTCGCTCTCCCCCCCCGCGCCGGGTGAGGTCGTCATCGCGGTCGCCGGCTGCGGGGTCTGCCATACGGATCTCGGCTACCTCTATGACGGGGTTCGCACCAATCACCCGCTGCCGCTGACCCTTGGCCATGAGATCAGCGGCCGGGTCGTTGCCGCCGGCCCGGGCGAGGAGCATTGGCTTGGCCAGTCGGTCATCGTTCCGGCCGTGCTCCCGTGCGGTGTCTGCGATCTCTGCCGGCGCGGCCTGGCCACGATCTGCCGGTCCCAGAAGATGCCGGGCAACGACATCGACGGCGGCTTCGCGAGCCATATCCGCGTCCCCGGCCGCGGGCTCTGTCCCGTCCCTCCGGCGAGGCTCGAAGCCGCCGGACTGACCCTGGCGGATGTCTCCGTCGTGGCGGACGCGGTGACGACGCCGTTCCAGGCTGTGCGCCGTGCCGGCGTGGGGCCCGAGAGCATCGCGATCGTCATCGGCATCGGGGGTGTCGGCGGCTACGCTGCGCAGATCGCGCATGCCTTCGGGGCCGCGGTCGTGGCGATCGATATCGACGCGGCGAAGCTGGAGGCGATCGGCCGGCACGGCGCCGTGCTGACCCTGGATGCGAGCGCGCTGGATTCCCGTGCGCAGAAGGCGGCGATCATGGCGTTCGCTGCCGCGCACGGCCTGCGCCAGACCGAATGGTGCATTTTCGAGTGTTCCGGCACCGCCGCCGGCCAGCGGGCCGCGTGGAGCCTGCTGGTGCCTGGCGCGACGCTCGCCGTGGTCGGGTTCACCATGGACCGGGTCGACGTGCGTCTGTCCAACCTGATGGCGTTCGATGCGCGCGCACTCGGCAACTGGGGGTGTCCGCCGGACCTCTATCCCGCCGCGCTCGATCTCGTCCTCGACGGCAAGGTGCAGCTCGCGCCGTTCGTCGAGCAGCATCCGCTCGACGACATCAACACGGTGTTCGCGCAAGCGCACGCGCACACGCTGAAACGCCGCGCCATTCTCGTCCCCCGCGCCTGACCGGAGATTAGCCCGATGTTCGATTCTCCAACTGTCGTCACGGAGCGTACCCGCCCTGCCGCGCTGGTGGAGCACACGCTGGTTGGCGAGCTCTCGTTTCCTGGTCTTCGCGTCGAGCGGCGTCCGGCCCGGCTGCCGGACGGAACGGTTGCAGCCGGGCTCTACAATGCCTGGATCATTCTCGACAATCCGGCGCAGCTCAACTCCTACACCACGACGATGGTGAAGGGCGTGATCCTGGCCTTCCGCGCCGCCTCGGTCGCGCGCGACGTCGTCGCCGTCGTGTTCACCGGCAGCGGCGACCGCGCCTTCTGCACCGGCGGCAACACGGCGGAGTATGCCGAATACTATGCCGGCAATCCGCAGGAATACCGCCAGTATATGCGGCTGTTCAACGACATGGTCTCGGCCATTTTGGGCTGCGACAAGCCGGTCATCTGCCGCATCAACGGTATGCGCATCGGTGGCGGGCAGGAAATCGGCATGGCCTGCGATTTCTCGATCGCGCAGGATCTCGCGCGTCTCGGCCAGGCTGGGCCGAAACACGGTTCGGCGGCGATCGGCGGTGCGACGGATTTCCTGCCGCTGATGATCGGCACGGAGCGCGCAATTGAGTCAGGAACGCTGTGCGAGCACTGGTCTGCCCACAAGGCCTACCGCATGGGAATGCTGCACGACATCGTCCCGGCGCTCAAGGTCGATGGCGAATACGTGCCCAATCCGCTGGTGATCACCGACCGCCTGCTCGATGAGTGGGGCCGCTTCGCGCTCGGCGAGCCTAAGACGGGCGCGGCTCTGACCGAGGGCAAAGCCAAGCTGGCACGCGGCAGCATCGATCTCTCCCTGCTCGACGAGAAAGTCGACCTGCTGTGCGGCAAGCTGCTGTTGACGTTTCCCGAGTGTCTGACGAAGAGCCTCGAAGAACTGCGCAAGCCCAAGCTCGAATCCTGGAACCGCAACAAGGAGGATTCGCGCGCCTGGCTCGCGCTCAACATGCTGGCCGAGGCCCGGACCGGGTTCCGCGCCTTCAACGAAGGACCGCGCGAGCGGCGTGAGATCGACTTCGTCGCGCTGCGGCAGTCCCTGGCCCAAGGCGCACCATGGAGCGAGGACCTGATCGAGAGCCTCATCCCGCGAGCGGCGGGCTGAGCGGCCGGGAGCATGACGATGGATGCTGCCACCACTCCGGTCCGCACCTGGCGAACACAAGGCGGGGCGCTGCTGCGCCTACGCCTGGCGCGCCCCAAGGCCAACATTCTCGATGCGTCGATGCTCGCCGCGCTCGACCGCGCGCTCACGGCGGAGCTCGGGCAGGGCCACACGCTGGCGATCCTCATCGACGCGGAGGGGCCGCATTTCAGCTTCGGCGCCAGTGTCGAGGAACATCTCCCGCAAGCCTGCGCGGCCATGCTGCGGGATTTCCACGCCACGCTGCTGCGGCTGATCGCCGCCCCGGTCCCTGTCCTGTTCGCCGTTCGGGGCCAGTGCCTCGGCGGCGGGCTCGAACTGGTGCTGACCGGCACGCGCATCTTCGCCGCTCCCGACGCGGTGTTCGGCCAGCCGGAGATCAAGCTCGGTGTCTTCGCGCCGGCGGCCTCCTGCCTGCTGCCCGAGCGGATCGGGCGGCCGGCGGCGGAGGAGATGCTGCTGACCGGCCGCAGCCTTGGCGTCGCGGCAGCGCAGGCTGCCGGCCTGGTCCAGGAGATCGCGCCCGATCCCGACGCTGCGGCGGAGGCTTGGTTCGCCGACTACCTCGCGGACAAGAGCGCGGCGGCGCTCCGCTGGGCGATGGCTGCCGCACGGGGCGATCTGCTGGCGCGTGCTCGCGAACGTCTCGCAGACCTCGAAGCCCTCTATCTCGACGACTTGATGCAGACGCGGGACGCGCTCGCGGGCCTGCAGGCCTTTTTGGGCAAGCGCGCACCCTCCTGGGAGCACCGATAGACATGAGCACTCCGACCGCCGAGATCATCGCCCGTTGCCAGGCGCTGTTCGACGACCTCAACTTCTCCTACGCGCGGGAATGGAAAGCCGCGGTTCCGGGGCGAATCGTCGTGGGCTACATGCCGTTCTACGTGCCCCGCGAACTGATCCACGCCGCCGGCGGGCTGGCGCTCGGCGTCTTGGGCGGCGGCGAGCAGCTCGAGGTGATCCAGGGCGACGCCTACTACCAGAGCTATATTTGCCGCATCCCGCGCTCGACGATCGAGCTTGGCGTCACGAACCGGCTGGATTTCGTCGATGCGATGCTCTTCCCATCCATCTGCGACGTCATCCGCAACCTGTCGGGTATGTGGAAGATCATGTTCCCGAAGGTCCGCAGCCGCTATTTCGACGTGCCGCAGAATTACCGCGATGATGTCGGCGGAACGTTCTACATCAACGAGCTGAATGAACTGCGGGAGATGTTGGCCGAGGCCAGCGGGCGCGAAGTGACGGACGCGGCGATCCGCGCCTCCATCGGCCTCTACAACGAGAACCGCGCGCTGGTGCGGGAGGTTTACGCATTCCGCGCGCGTCAGCCCTGGAAGGCACCCTCGTCGGAGGTCTACCTGCTCATGCGCGCCGGAATGATCCTTGCGGTCGAAGAACATAGCCGCCTGCTGCGGGAGTACCTCGCCGCCGCGGCGGCGGAGGACCGGCCGCGCCGGGACAATTCCCGCGTCGTCGTCACCGGCGCCTTCTGCGAGCAGCCGCCGCTCAACCTGATCAAGTCGATCGAACTCTCCGGCTGCTACATCGTCGACGATGATTTCATGCTGGTGAACCGCTGGGAGCAGTCCGATATCGCGGAAGACGGCGATCCGGTCGCGAACCTCGCACGCGCCTACCTGCATAATTCCGCCAATACGTCCGCCAAATACGAGCCGGACGTGGCGCAGAAGGGCCTCTATCTCGTCGAGGCGGTGAAGCGATCGCGCGCCGAAGGCGTCATCTTCGCCTCGCCGAGCTTCTGCGATCCGGCGCTCCTGGAGCGGCCGATGCTGCAGCGCGTGCTCGCCGCCCACGACATCCCGTTCATCGCCTTCAAATATGCCGAGAATTCCGGCCAGATGCAGCCGATCCGCGAGCAGGCCGGCACTTTCGCCGATTCCATCAAGCTGTGGAGCAACCAATGACCGTCACCGCCGCCGCCGAGGTCGTCAAGGACAGCTCGATGCTGAAGCAGAAGGAGATGATCAGCGGCAACTATCGCAAGCTCGAAACGGCCGCGGCGGATGGCCGGAAGGTCGCGGCCACCTTCGTGCCGGGCAATCTGAATGAGCTGATCATGTGCTTCGACATGCTCAACAATCTTCCCGAAATCAACGCCATCCAGAACGGTCTCCGCAAGAAGACCGGCGGCTATATCATGGAGGCGGAGAAGCGCGGGCATTCGGAGGATGTCTGCACGTACGTCAAGGCCGACCTCGGCATGATCGCGAAGGGCAATATCGGCCCGGACGGCCAGAAGCTGCCGAACCCGGATTTGCTCCTGCTCTCCTACACCGGCTGCTTTACCTTCATGAAATGGTTCGAGCTTTTGCGCGACCATTACCGCTGTGAGACGGCGATGTTGCACGTTCCCTATCAGGGGGACGGGAAGATCACTGCCAATATGATCGCGTATGTCGTCCGGCAGCTGAAGGAGGAGGTGATCCCGAAGCTCGAGCGCATCAGCGGGGTGAAATTCGATATCGATCGGCTGCGCGAGAATCTCGCTCGTTCGGCGCGTGCCGAGGAGGATTTCGTCTGGGTGCTGGAGTCCGCCAAGAAGAAGCCGTCGCCGATCGACGCCTATTTCGGCGGCGTCTACTATATCGGGCCGATCTTCACCGCCTTCCGCGGCACCCAGGATGCCACCGAGTATTACCGCCTCCTGCGCGCCGAGATTGCGGAGCGGATCGCGCTCGGCCAGGGGCCGGTCACGCCGACCGGCGACATGCCGAACGAGCGCTACCGGCTGGTGGTGGAGGGGCCGCCCAATTGGACCAGCTTCCGCGATTTCTGGAAGATGTTCTACGAGGAAGGCGCGGTGGTAGTGGCGAGCACCTATACGAAGGTTGGCGGCCTCTATGACCAGGGATTCCGCCACGATCCGGCGAAGCCACTGGAGAGCCTCGCCGAATATTGCCTCGGCTGCTACACGAACCGCAATCTGCCGGCGCGGATCGATCTGATCGAGAAATACATGGAGGAATACGAGGCAGACGGCATTCTGATCAACTCGATCAAGAGCTGTAACAGTTTCTCGGCCGGACAGTTGCTGGTGCTCCGCGAGATCGAACGGCGCACGGGCAAGCCGGGTGCCTTCATCGAGAGTGATCTCGTCGATCCGCGCTATTTCTCGCCGGCCAATATCAAGAACCGTCTGGAGAGCTACTTCCAGATGGTCGACCAGCGGCGCGCCGGCGGCGGCTCTGCGCCAGCGCGCGCGGCATAGCGAGGGGGATCGTCATGGAGGCGTATATCGGCATCGATCTCGGCTCGACGACGACCAAGGCGGTCGTTCTCGACGAGAACATGGACGTCCTCGGCCGGGGCATTACCAACTCGCGCGCGAATTACGACACGGCCTGCAAGGTGGCGAAATATGAAGCGCTGCTCGCCGCGCGGTTCACTCTGCTCCAGCGCGGCCTGGCATCGGTCGTTGCCGCGGAGGCGCGGCTCGGGGACTTTCTCGGCTCCCTGGAACGGAGCTTCCGTCTCGGCCAGTTCGTCGAGCAACTCGATGACCTCGAGGTGACGTGCTTGGAGAAAGCAAAGGGCGGCCGGTTCAAGGGCCGCGAAGAGGCGATCGCGGAGGCGATCGGGGCCATCTTCGTCACCCTGCGCGCGGACGCGCCGGCATTGTTCGCCCGCGATGCACGGCGCAAATCCGACTTCTTCCGCGATCTCGCCGGCTCGCGCTTCATGGCGGTTGGACAGGAGACGGCGAAAGCGGCCGGGCTGTCCTATGATCTGCTGCTCAACATCTATGACAAGGCGATCATCGAGGTCGAAAACCGTCCACCGAGCGGCGAGATCCGGGACAAGCTGCTGCGCGCGCTCGACCGATTGATGGAGCTGTCGCCGGACCTCACCGACCTGGTCGCGGAGGTGGCAACGCCGGTTCGTCGGGCGCTTGACATTCCGACGGAGGAGATGTCGGTCGTCGGCACCGGCTATGGGCGCGTCACGCTGCCCTTCTCGAAGGAGCATATCCGTTCGGAGATCCTGTGCCATGGGCTCGGGGCGCACATGATGTATCCCGAGACCCGGACCGTGCTGGACATCGGTGGCCAGGATACCAAGGCGATCCAGGTCGACGACAAGGGGATCGTCGAGAATTTTCAGATGAACGACCGCTGCGCGGCGGGGTGTGGGCGCTATCTCGGCTACATCGCCGATGAGATGAACATGGGTGTGCACGAGCTGGGGCCGCTCGCGATGCAGGCGACCCGCAGCGTGCGCATCAATTCCACCTGCACCGTGTTTGCCGGCGCCGAGCTGCGCGACCGTCTGGCGCTCGGCGAGAAGCGGGAGGACATCATCGCCGGCCTGCACCGGGCCATCATTCTCCGCGCAATGTCGATCATCTCACGCTCCGGCGGCGTGCGCGACCAGTTCACCTTCACCGGCGGGGTCGCCAAGAACGAGGCGGCCGTCAAGGAGCTGCGGCAGTTGATCACCGAGAACTATGGGGACGTCGCGATCAACATCAATCCGGATTCCATCTACACTGGGGCACTCGGCGCGGCTGCCTTCGCGCGTCGCGCCGCCGGGCACTGAGGGAGAGGCGGACATGGCAAGAACGGCAGGCATCGATGTCGGCACCGGCGCCGTCAAGACGGTGATTTTCGACACCGACGGTGAGACGCCACGCTGGCTGGTCAAGCGCGTCGATCGGGTTCGCCAGCGCGACCCGTTCCAGCTCGCGACCGAGGCGTATCATACCGCGCTCGAGGAGGCCGGGCTGCGGCACGCGGATCTCGATTACGTGGCGACAACCGGCGAGGGCGAGTCGCTGAGCTTCCATACCGGCCACTTCTATTCGATGACGACGCACGGCCGCGGCGCGATTTTTCTCGATGCGGAAGCGCGCGGTGCGCTCGATGTCGGCGCGCTGCACGGCCGCGCCATCCGCATGGATGGCCGGGGCAAGGTGCTGAGCTACAAGATGACCAGCCAGTGCGCGTCTGGGTCCGGTCAGTTCCTGGAGAATATCTCGCGCTATCTGGGCATCGCCCAGGACGAGATCGGGGCGCTGTCGAAGCAGGGCGACAGCCCGGAAAAGGTCAGCGGCATCTGTGCCGTGCTCGCCGAGACGGACGTCATCAACATGGTCTCGCGCGGTATCACGGCCGCCAACATCCTTCGTGGCATCCATGCCTCGATGGCGGACCGGCTGGCGAAGCTGATCAAGACCATCGGCAGTGTCGATGGGGTGGTG
>DAIDKZ010000140.1 GCA_027449745.1 Acetobacteraceae bacterium
GCGACGACGGCGACCTTGCCGGCCATCATCACGTCGGTGCCGCGGCGGATGCCATCGACCAGCGATTCGCGGCAGCCATAGAGATTGTCGAATTTGGACTTGGTGACGCTGTCATTGACATTGATCGCCGGCACCAGCAGCCGGCCCTCGCGCTCCATGTCGCGCAGGCGGTGCACGCCGGTGGTGGTCTCCTCCGACAGGCCGCGCACGTCGGCGAGCATGGCCGGATACTTCTCGTGCATCAGCTTGGTCAGGTCGCCGCCGTCGTCGAGGATCAGGTTGGGCGTCCAGCCGTCCGGTCCGTGCACGGTCTGCTCGATGCACCACCAGAACTCCTCCTCGGTCATGCCCTTCCAGGCAAAGACCGGCACGCCGGCGGCGGCGATGGCGGCGGCGGCGTGGTCCTGGGTGGAGAAGATGTTGCAGGAGGACCAGCGCACGGAGGCGCCGAGCGCCTGCAGCGTCTCGATCAGCACCGCGGTCTGGATGGTCATGTGCAGGCAGCCGGCGATGCGCGCGCCCTTGAGCGGCTTGGAGGTGCCGAACTCGGCGCGCACCGCCATCAATCCGGGCATCTCGTCCTCGGCGAGGGAGATTTCCTTGCGGCCCCAGTCGGCCAGCGCGATGTCCTTAACCTTGTAGTCGGGGTCCGGCATTCTCTGCTCCTCGTGGCCGGGAGACCGGCCCGGCCAGCCTCTCCGAAAACGGTTACTGGAAGGTTCGCGCGCCCGCTGCGGCAGGCACGACGGTCAGGTGTTCATGGCGTCGAAGAAGTCCGCGTTGGTCTTGCTGTATTTCAGCTTGTCGACGAGGAACTCCATCGCATCGACGGTGCCCATCGGGTTGAGGATGCGGCGCAGCACCCACATCTTGGACAGCGTGCCCTTCTCCACCAACAGCTCCTCCTTGCGGGTGCCGGACTTGGTGATGTCGATGGCGGGGAAGGTGCGCTTGTCGGAGAGCTTGCGGTCGAGAATGATCTCGGAATTGCCGGTGCCCTTGAATTCCTCGAAGATCACCTCGTCCATGCGGCTGCCGGTATCGATCAGCGCGGTCGCGATGATGGTCAGCGAGCCGCCTTCCTCGATGTTGCGTGCGGCGCCGAAGAAGCGCTTCGGCCGCTGCAGCGCGTTGGCGTCGACACCGCCGGTGAGCACCTTGCCCGAGGACGGGACCACGGTGTTGTAGGCGCGGGCAAGGCGGGTGATGGAATCGAGCAGGATGACGACGTCGCGCTTGTGCTCGACCAGGCGCTTGGCCTTTTCCAGCACCATCTCCGTCACCTGCACGTGCCGCGTTGCCGGCTCGTCGAAGGTCGAGGCGACGACTTCGCCTTTGACGCTGCGCGCCATGTCCGTCACTTCCTCCGGCCGCTCATCGATCAGCAGCACGATGAGGAACACGTCCGGGTGGTTGGCGGCGATGGCGGTGGCGATGTTCTGCAGCATCACGGTCTTGCCGGTGCGCGGCGGGGCGACGATGAGGGCGCGCTGGCCCTTGCCGATCGGCGCGATCAGATCGATCACGCGCAGCGTGTTGTCCTTGCTCGGGCCTTTCGCGACCGACTGGAAGTTCTGCACTTCCATGCGCAGCCGCTCGTCCGGATAAAGCGGTGTGAGATTGTCAAAATTGATGCGGTGGCGCACCGCGTCCGGCTGCTCGAAATTGATGGTGTTGAGCTTGAGCAGCGCGAAATATCGCTCGCCATCCTTCGGCGCGCGGATCTGGCCCTCGACGGTGTCGCCGGTGCGCAGGCCGAAGCGGCGGACCTGGTTCGGGCTGACATAGATGTCGTCCGGTCCGGGCAGGTAGTTCGATTCGGGGCTGCGCAGGAAGCCGAAGCCGTCGGACAGGATTTCGAGCGTGCCGGAACCATGGATCGCCTGGTCGTTCTCGGCCAGGTTCTTCAGGATGGCGAACATCATGTCCTGCTTGCGCAGGGAGGATGCGTTCTCGATCTGCAGGGATTCGGCGAAGCTGAGCAGGTCGGCGGGAGATTTTGCCTTGAGTTCGGCAAGGTGCATGGGAGCGCCTCGAAGCGAGCCAGGAGATGCGGGGCCGGTCGGTGGGAGAGGCGGGCAGGGTGCCGGCCGCCGGCGTCTTGGCCAGGGGATGCCCAGAGTTGGGGAAGGGGAGCGGGTCAGCCACAAAGGCCAGACCCGTACGGCAGCGGACGCTACTGAGACCGGCCACCGTCGTCAACCGCTCACATAACGCGATGTTCCGTTCGTTTCAAGATGCCCATCGCTCGGGATTCCTGCCGCCACCGCGCCCGGCGGCGCGCCATCACAGCAGCCGTTCCTTGCGCAGACTGACCCAGCGCCCGTTGCCGACGATGACATGGTCGTGGACGGTGATGGAGAACACCGCCGCCGCCTCGCTGATCTCGCCGGTCATGTCGATATCCTCGCGCGACGGCGTCGGATCGCCGCTGGGATGGTTGTGGACCAGAATCAACGCAGTCGCGTTCACCTCCAGCGCCCGCTTCACAACCTCGCGGGGATAGACCGGGGTATGGTTCACCGTGCCGCGCGCGTGCGCTTCGTCGGCGAGGAGGCGGTTGCGGTTGTCCAGGAACAGCACACGGAAATGCTCCACCGGCTCGCGGGCGAGCACGACGGTGAGGTAGTCCATCAGCCGGTCCCAGTTGCCGAGCACCGGCCGGTCGATGATTTCGGATTGCGCGAGCCGCACCGACGCCGCCTGGACCAGCTTCATCGCCGCGACCCCGTGCATGTTCAGCCCGTCAACCTCGAACAGCTGCTCGGGGGGCGCGGTCAGCGCCAGGCCGAAGCTGCCGAAGCGGTTGATCAGCGTCTTCGCCAGCGGTTTCGTGTCGCCGCGCGGCTGGGCGAAATAGAGCAGCATTTCCAGCAGCTCATAGTCGGCGAGCGCGCCGGCGCCGCGGGCGAGGAGCTTCTCGCGCATGCGGGCGCGATGGCCGTGCGGGCCGGTGGAGGGGAAGGGCAGCGACTCCACGGCCTCACGCTCGCCGGCGGGCGGCGGGGCGTAGCTGGCCCTGGTCTCCGGGTCCCGCGCGAGCGGCACGCCGGCCTCACCTTCGGCGAAGCCCGGCGGGCGCGCCCTGCCCTGGCGGGGAAACTCTGAGGGCTTTCTATCCGAAGCGGAGGATCGGATCAGTTTAGACAACCACAAGGGGATGAGTTCCTGTCATCATCCCGTCCAGGTTGCCATACTATCGCATTACGAGAAAGAGTTTTGTCTGTTTCCCGGCCAACGTGTGTCGCCCGGCCTATGAACGGTTGCGACCGCTGGCCCAGGCCTCCCGATAGAGGGCGACGATCTCCCCGGCCGCTGGCACGCGCGGATTGTTCCCTGGGCTGCCCGAAGCCAGCGCCTGCTCGGCCATCAGCGCGAGCTTGCCGGTCCAGGCCGCTTCGTCGATGCCGAATTCGCCGGGGCTCGGCACCGCCAGGTCCCGGTTCAGCGACTCGAGTTCCGCCGCCAGCCGCTCGCAGGCCGCCTCGTCATCCTCGGTGGTGGAGGCAAAACCCATCGCGCGCGCCGCGGCGGCGTAGCGCGCGGGCGCCGCCTCCAGCCCGTAGCGCGTCACCGCCGGCAGCAGCATCGCGTTCGACAGGCCGTGCGGCACATGGAAATGCGCCCCGATCGGCCGCGACATGCCATGCACCAGCGCCACCGAACTGTTGCTGAAGGCGATGCCGGCTAGCGTCGCGCCCAGCATCATCGCCTCGCGCGCGGGGGCATTGGCGGGCTCGCGATAGACGGTGCGCAGGTTGGGCCCGATCAGGCGCATCGCCGCCAGCGCCTGCGCGTCCGAATAGGGGTTGGCGCGGCGGGAGACATAGGCCTCCAGCGCGTGGGTCAGGCTGTCGATGCCGGTATCGGCGGTGGTGCGCGGCGGCACGCTCAAGGTCAGCTCGTAATCGACGAGCGCGGCCAGCGGCAACGCGGCGAACCCGGCGATGAGCATCTTCTCGTCGCGCTCGGTGTCGGTGATGACCGTGAAGCGCGTCGCCTCACTGCCGGTGCCCGCCGTGGTCGGGATGGCGATGATCGGCAGGGCGGCGAGGTCGGCCTGCACCGGCACTTTGTAGTCGCGCATTTTCCCGCCGCCGGCGGCGAGGATCGCCATCGCCTTGGCGGTATCGATCGGCGAGCCGCCGCCGAACCCGATCAGACAGTCGAACTGGCCGGATCTCAGCCGCCTCACCCCGGCCTCGATGACGGTATCGACCGGCTCGGGCACGGTGTCGCTGAAGGTCTCGGCGGCGATGCCGGCGGCCGCGAGCGGGTCGAGACAGCGCCGCACCAGGCCGGACGAGACCATGAACGGGTCGGTCACCACCAGTGGCCGCCGCAGCCCGAAGGTGGCCAGCACGGTGGCGATGTCACCGACGCTGCCGCCACCGATGCGCAGCAGACGCGGCGAGACGAGGTTGAAGCTCATGGTTTCCTCCCGTTCGACGCCCCGGCCCGGCCCACCGCGTGGCCCCGCCGGGCGGCCTGGGCGCTCAGGGCCGGGCGGCGAGGAACTCGGCGAGGTAATGCCCCCAAAGCTCCGGATGCGCCAGACCCTGATGGCCCCACCCGCCCGGCGCCGGCACCAACACGAACTGCCCGCCTGCGATGCGCCGCATCGCCGGGTCCATCACCCCGAGCTCGGCCGGATTGACCAGGTCGTCGGCGAAATTGATCGCCAGCAGCCTGGCGCGGATGCGCTCGAGATCGGGCCATGGATTGTACCCGGCGGAACTGTCGAGCGCGTAGAGCACGTCGTCCGGCTTCATCTGCTCGAACCGGTGCAGCAGATCGCCGGCCATCGCCGTGGCCGCCTCCCGTGTCTGGGCGCTTTCCTGCAGCCGTTCGGCATTGCCGGTCATCAGCGCGAAGGCGATGGCGGCGCTGTGCGCCCATTGCGTCGGCGGATGGCCGCGGTCATAGGCGCCGTCGTGCCAGTCCGGATCGTCGCGGATCGCCTGCATCACCGCGGCGCGCCAGAGCATGTTGCGGCCGCTGACCGGCACCGGCATCGCGCCCATCGGCACCACCGCGTCCATCGCGTCCGGAAAGCGCTCGGCCCAGAGCCAGGCCTGCATGCCGCCCATCGAGGTGCCGAGCACCAGGTGCAGATGGTCGATGCCGAGCGCTTCGTGCAGCAGACGCCGCTGCAGCGCCACCTGGTCGGCGTAGGTATAGTGCGGAAACCGCCCGCCGAGCCCGTCGGAGGGCTTGGACGAGAGGCCGGCGCCGATGCCGTCGGGGATGACGATGAAATACCGGGATTGGTCGAGCGGCTGGCCGGCGCCGAACATGCTGTCGGCGAAGCCCGGCAGCAGGAAGCTGCGCGCGGTGCCGCTGGTGCCGTGCAGCAGCAGTGCGGCATTGAGGATGCGCCCCGCCCCGTCGCGGCGCGCGGTGCCGAAGGTCAGATAGTGCAGGTGCAGGCGCGGCATGGTTTCGCCGTCGCCGAGGCGGACATCGGTGAGGTCGAGCGTGCCGTCCTGCGCCGCCGGCGCCGCCGGCTTCGGCGCCGCCACGGCCGGCAGCGCCGCCAGCAGCAGCACGAGCAGGAGACCGACGCGCATGCTCAGCGCCCCTTCGGCGCCGGCTTGGCGGCGGCCTTGCCGCGCACCGCGGCGACCCGCTTCGGTGCCGTCCGCACCGCCCTCGGCGTTGCCTTCGGCTTGGCCGCCGCAGCGCGGAGCGCGCTGATGGTGGTGCGCGTGGTGATCTGCTCGGGGTCGGTGACCAGCTCGATCACCGCCGGCTTGCCGCTGGCCACCGCACGGCGGAAGGCGGGGACGAACTGTTCGGTCGCCGTCACCGTCTCGCCATGGCCGCCGAAGGCCTCGATCAGCCTGGCGAAATCCGGGTTGGTCAGCGCCGTGCCGGAGACATGGCCGGGAAAGTCGCGCTCCTGGTGCATGCGGATGGTGCCGTACATCTGGTTGTTGAACACCAGCACGATCGGCGCCACGCCGTGATGGAAGGCGGTGGCGAGTTCCTGGCCGGTCATGAGAAAGCCGCCGTCGCCGACGAAGGCGACCGCCATGCGCTCGGGCCGGATCAGCTTGGCCGCGATGGCCGCCGGCACGGCGTAGCCCATGGCGCCGTTGCACGGCCCGATGAAACGCTGGCGATCGCCGAAATTCATGAAGCGGACCGGCCAGGTGGCGAAATTGCCGGCGTCGCAGGTCAGCACCGCCTCCTCCGGCAGCTCCGCCTGCAGCGCATGCAGTACATGGGCGAGATTGAGCGGGCCCGGATATTCGGGCGCGGCGCTGGCGGCCAGGCGCAGCGCGCGCAGCTCCGCCGTCCATTCCCGCCAGGCCGGCCGCGCCGGCGCCTCCAGCTGGCGCGCGGCGGCGGCGAAGCCGTCCGGCGTGGCGGCGATGCCGAGCGCGGGACGGAATACCCGCCCGATCTCCTCCGGCTCGGGATAGACATGCACGATCGGTGTCGCTCCGGCCTGGTCGAACAGCGTGTAGCCCTGCGTCACCGCCTCGCCGAGGCGGGTGCCGATGGCGAGCACGAGATCCGCCTCGCGCGCCTTGGCGACGAGGGCCGGATCGCTGCCGACGCCGAGATCGCCGATGAAATTCGCCAATGTGCCGTCGTAGAGCTGCTGGCGGCGGAAGCCGACGGCGACCGGCAGATCGAAGCCGGTCAGGAAGTCGCGGATGGCGGCGCGACCGGCCTCGCTCCAGCCGGAACCGCCGAGCAGGGCGAGCGGCTTGCGCGCGCGCGTCAGAAGCCGCGCGAGGGCGGCCATCGCGGCCGCGTCCGGCTGCGCCACGGCCACCGGCGCCGGGCCGATGTCCGGCACCTCGACCAACCGGCGCTGCATTTCCTCCGAGAGCGCGATCACCACCGGGCCGGGCCGGCCGCGCGTGGCGACGTCGACGGCGTGGGCGACGATCTCGGGGATGCGCGCGGCGTCGTCGATCTGCGTCACCCATTTGGCGACGCTGCCGAACATCCGTCGGTAGTCGATTTCCTGGAAACTGTCGCGATCGGTTTCGGCGAAGGGGATCTGGCCGATGAACAGCAGCAGCGGCGTGCTGTCCTGGCGCGCGATGTGCACGCCGATGGCGCCGTGGCAGGCGCCGGGCCCGCGCGTGACCATCGCCGCCGCCGGCCGGCCGGTGAGCTTGCCGTAGGCCTCCGCCATATCGACCGCGCCGGCCTCGAACCGGCAGGTGATCAGCGTCAGCTTGTCCCGCACCGCGTGCAGCCCGTCGAGCACGTCCAGATAGCTCTCGCCGGGCACGGCGAAGACGTGGTCGATGCCCTGCGCGACGAGCGCATCCGCCAGCACGCGCCCGCCGGGACGGGACTTGAGGCGCGCCTTGCGCGCGGGCGCGATGTCCATGGATTTTCCTCCTGTGTCGCGAGCTGCGGTTGCCAGCCGGGGCGGAGCATAAGGCGCCGTGGCCCGCGGGCAATGGTCCATGGCGAAGCGGCTTGTTTCCCGTCTGCCGCAGACCGGGATATGCTGCCTGGATGGAGGAGGGTCCGGTGAGCACAGACACGCGATTCGCTTATGCCGAGGCGTTCGACCGCAATGTCGGCTGGCTGACCGAGGCCGAGCAGGCTGCGCTGCGGGGCAAGCGCGTGGCCATCGCCGGCTGCGGCGGAGTGGGTGGGGCGCATCTGCTGGCACTCGCCCGCCTCGGCATCGGGGCCTTCAACCTCGCCGACATGGACGTGTTCGAGTTGGCCAATTTCAACCGCCAGGTCGGCGCCACCCTGGCCACGCTCGGCCGGCCGAAGGTGGAGGTGATGGCCGAGATGGCGCGCGAGATAAACCCCGAGCTCGATCTGCGCATATTCGAGGAGGGCGTGCAGGACGAGACCGTCGCAGCGTTCCTCGATGACGCGGACCTGTTCGTGGACGGGTTCGATTTCCATGCCATCGCCATCCGCCGCCGCGTCTTCGCCGCCGCGCGCGCGCGCGGCATTCCGGCGATGACCGCCGGCCCTATCGGCCTCGGCGCGGCGTTCGTCATCTTCCGTCCTGACGCGATGAGCTTCGACGAGTATTTCCGCATGGGCGACGACGACCAGGCGACGCTGGAGGCGAAGTTCCTCGACGGACTGGTGCCGGAGGCCTGGCATCGCGACTATCTGATGGTGCCGGAGCGGTTCGATCTCGCCCGCAAGCGCGCGCCCTCGATCGGTGCCACCTGCCTTATGTGCGCAGGCATCGTCGGCATCACCGCGATCAAGCTCTTGACCGGGCGCGGCGAGGTACTGGCGGCGCCGTGGCACCATAATTTCGATCCATTCCGCAATGCCTACCTGGTCGAGCCACGCCCCGGCGCTGCTGCGGCCGCACGCTGAGGCAGAGGGGGCCATGCGCGCGATTTTCGTGATGATGAAATGCGAAATGGGCCAAGCCTACCGCGTCGCCCAGGACGCCGCTGATGCGGTCGAGCAACTTTCCGAACTTTACTCAATATCCGGACAGTATGACTTGCTGGGCAAATTCTATCTGGCGCCGGAGGAGGATATCGGCCGTTTTGTGACCGAGCGCCTGCAGACGATCAGCGGTGTTAAGGATACCTACACCCTGATCGCCTTCAATGCGTTCTCGCCCGGCTGACGGCGAGGCCGCAGTTCCCGCTTGACGGAGTCCTGCTGCCGCCTCAATGGTGCGTCGTCAGCATTGACCGCTGCTGCGTCCGGCGGGCAGGACGCTTTCGGGGAGGAATGAATGCCGCCTATTTTGAAATACACATCTGTTCTTGCCGCTGTCGCCGCCATGTCCTGGGCGGTAGCGGGGCCGGCCACGGCCGACGAAGTGGCCCAGGCAACTCTCTACGGCGACATGGGCGCCGTCAGCCAGACGATGCTCAACTATGCCGGACATGACGGAAACAATTTCCTCATGACCAATGGCAACTACAATCAGACCCGGTTCTATCCGAACCGGCAGATCAACACGATGAACGTAAAGCACCTGCACCCCGCCTGGATTTTCCAGACCGAGGTGAAGGACACGATGGAAACCACCCCGCTGGTGGTCAACGGGGTGATGTATGTCACCACCGCGTTCGACCACGTCTACGCGCTGAACGCGCGCACCGGCGAGGAACTCTGGCACTACAAGCACAAGCTCGGCCCGATCTCGATCTATTGCTGCGGCCCCAACAACCGGGGCGTCGCCGCCTACGAGGACATGGTCTATCTCGCCACCCTCGATGCCAAGCTGGTCGCGCTGAACGCCAAGACCGGCAAGGTGGCCTGGCAGAGCGACATCGCGGATCCCGAGCTCGGCTATTCGGAAACCATGGCGCCGACCGCGGTGAACGGAAAGATCCTCGTCGGCACCAATGGCGGCGAGT
>DAIDKZ010000141.1 GCA_027449745.1 Acetobacteraceae bacterium
CGTCGAGCTGAGCGCAGGGACGGCAGCCGGGCCGGCCGCCGAACGGGCCGCGGAACCGTGTCTCGCGTCCGGCGGCACCGACCCAGCGCTCGCCGGTAATGGGCTGATCGATGATGCCGAGAATGGGACGGCCATCCTCGATCAGCCCGATCAGGGTGCCGAAGACGGGCCGTCCGGTGAGGAAGGCGCGCGTGCCGTCGATCGGGTCGAGGACCCAGCAGCGCCGCGCCGTCTCCCGCTCATGGCCGAACTCCTCGCCGAGGATGCCGTCGGAAGGGAATTGCTCGCGCAGGACGGCGCGGATCGCGGCCTCGGCGCTGCGGTCGGCGACGGTGACCGGGCTCTGGTCGGGCTTCAGGGCGGCGGTCAGAGCGTTGCGAAAGAAGGGTCGGATCACCGCGCCGGCGAGGTCGGCGGCGGCCTCGGCCACCGCGACCCATTGATCGAGCTCCGTCCTCGCCACCGCCGGTCCGCGCGGCGGTCAGTTCTTGGCCGGCGCGGCCTCCGGCTTGGCCGGGGCAGCGTCTGCCGCCGGAAGGGGCAGCGGGTTGGCCGAGAGCGAGCGGAGATAGGCGATGACGTCGGCACGGTCCTTGTCGTTCTTGATGCCGGCGAAGGCCATCCGCGTGCCGGGCACGACGCTCTTCGGCTCATAGAGCCAAGCGTTCAGGGCGTCGTAGGTCCAGGTGCCGCCGAGCTTGGCCAGTCCGTCCGAATAGTTGAAGCCCTCGGCGTGGGCCCGCTTGTCGCCGACGATGCCATAGAGATTGGGGCCGACTTTGGCCGCCCCGCCCTGGTTGAAGCTGTGGCACACGGTGCAGAGCTTCTGGGTGTCCTTCTCGCCGGCCTCGGCGCTGGCCGAGGCGAGCAGCGGCCCGATCGGCGGCACGGTCGGTTCGGCGGGCTTGCTCGCGGCGCTGGCGGCCTGGCTCGGCGCGCCTTCGATCTTGATCGCCGACTGCTTGAGCTCCCGCTCCTCGACCAGACCGCGCCCGATCATTCCCGCGACCGAGAAGGCGATGCCGGCGACGAGAACCGCCGCGATCACCTTGTTGACATCCATGCTATCCATCCGGCGTCTTCCCCAACCGAGAGCCACACGAGCCACCAGGGCCTGGGAGCGTGCCGGGCGAGACGCCACGTTGCATGCGGTCCAAGGCGTACCTAAGGTGCCGGCACCTTAGGCAAACCCGTATGCGGCTTCAACCCATGGCCCTTGCTTCCGCGCCTTTCTCGCCTCCGCCGCGGCGGACATGACGCCGATCGTCGTCATTCCGGCGCGCATGGCGGCCTCGAGGCTGCCCGGCAAGCCACTCGCCGACATCCATGGACGGCCGATGATCGTGCACGTGCTGGAGCGCGCGCGCGCCGCCGGCATCGGCCCGGTCGTGGTGGCATGCGCCGAGCCGGCCATCGCCGAAGCGGTGCGCGCGGCCGGTGGCGAGGCGGTGCTGACCGACCCGGGCCTTCCCTCCGGCTCGGACCGCGTGCACGCCGCGCTGGCCATGATCGATCCAGAGGCGCGGCACGACGTCGTGGTCAATCTCCAGGGCGACTTCCCGACCATCGACCCGGGCGTGCTGCGCGCGGTCCTGGCGCCGCTGGACGACCCGGCCCTCGACATCGCGACCCTGGTGGCGCCGATCGGCAGCGCCGCGGAGGCAGCGGCCGAACAGGTGGTGAAAGCGGCGTGCGCCTTCGCCGCGGATGAGACGGTGGCGCCGGCGCTCTATTTCTCCCGCCTGCCGATCCCCTGGGGCGAGGGGCCGCGATGGCACCATATCGGCATCTATGCCTATCGCCGCGCCGCCCTGGCGCGGTTCGTGGCGCTGCCGGAGAGCACGCTCGAGCGGCGCGAGCGGCTGGAGCAGCTGCGCGCGCTTGAGGCCGGCATGCGCATCGGCTGCGCCCGCATCGCCGAGGGGCCGTTCGGCGTCGATACCCGGGACGATCTCGAACGCGCCCGGCGCCTGCTCGCACCCGGCGCCTGACCCGGACGCGCGCACCGGATCCGGCTTGCCAACAGGAGCCACCATGCCAGACGTCAAAGCCGAACGGGGCCCGATCGCGTTCCAGGGCCGACCCGGGGCCTATTCCGACCTCGCCTGCCGGACCGCCTTTCCCGATGTCGCGACCCTGCCCTGCGACACGTTCGAGGCGGCGATCGAGGCGGTGCGGGCCGGCGCGGCGGGGGCGGCCATGCTGCCGTGCGAGAACAGCCTCGCCGGCCGGGTGCCGGACATCCATCACCTGTTGCCGGACTCGCAGCTGTTCATCGTCGGCGAGCATTTCCAGCGCGTCGAGCATTGCCTGCTCGCGCCGCACGGGGCGACGCTGCGCGGGCTCAAGCGGGTGCACTCGCACGCGGTCGCGCTCGGCCAGGTGCGCCGGCTGCTGCGCGAGGCCGGGTTGCAGGCGGTGGTCGAGGCGGACACCGCCGGTTCGGCGCAGCTCGTGGCGGAATGGAACAATCCCGAGGACGCCGCCATCGCCTCCGCGCTGGCTGCCGAAATCTATGGCCTGGCCGTCCTGCGGCACAATGTCGAGGATGCCGCCCACAATACGACGCGCTTCTACATCACGGCGCGCACGCCGCGCACCCCGCCGCCGGACGCGGCGGACGTGATGACCACCTTCGTCTTCCGCGTGCGCAACGTGCCGGCCGCGCTCTACAAGGTGCTCGGCGGCTTTGCCACCAACGGGGTGAACATCACCAAACTCGAAAGCTACATGCTGGGCGGCGAGTTCACCGCGACCCAGTTCCTCTGCGACGTGGAAGGCCACCCCGAGCAGCCGGCGCTGGCGCGCGCGCTGGAGGAGATGGCGTTCTTCTCCCGCGAATCGCGCATCCTCGGGGTCTACCGCGCGGCGCCGTTCCGGCGGCACTGACGCGGGACCCTGGCAGGACCCCGCGGGCGCGCCCTACGGCGTTTCCGGCGCGATCACGTTCTGCGGCCGCGGGCCGAGGAGCGCTGCACGCATCGTCTCCGCCGATTTCACCCGTATGTCCTGCCACGCTTCCGGCGTGTGGAACGCTGAATGCGGGGTGATGATGAGGCGGCCATCGAGCCACGGTTCGCGCGCGCGGTAGGCGGCGAGCAGGGTGGGGAGGGGCTCGGTGGGCGGCTCGGTCGGCAGCACGTCGAGCCCAGCCGCGGCGATGTGCCCGGCGCGCAGCAGCCGCTCCAGCGCTTCCAGATCGAGAATCGGTCCGCGGGCGGTGTTCACCACGATCGCATGCCGCGGCAGCCGCGACAGCGCCGCGTGATCCAGCATCCCCCGCGTCTCGGGTGTCAGCGGGGTGTGGATGGAGAGCGTGTCGCTTTGCGCCAGCAACTCCTCGAGCGAGCGCGCACGCTCGATGCCGAGGGCGCGCTCCACCCCGTTCGGCTGGTACGGGTCATAGGCGATCACGCGGGCGCCGAACGCCTTGGCGCGCAGCGCGACGGCGGTGCCGATGCGGCCGAGGCCGAGAATGCCGTAGCCCAGCGTGTCGTTGCGGCGGATCATCGGGTTCTCGATATAGATCCACGGCGCCGGTGGGTCGGCCCGCTGCGCCTCGTGGTGCAGCAGCAGGCCGCGGCGCAGCGCCAGGGCGAGGGCGATGGCGTGGTCGGCGACTTCCGTGGTGCCGTAATCGGGAACGTTGCAGACCAGGATCTGGCGCGCCGCGGCGGCGGTGCGGTCGACGCGGTCGTAGCCGACGCCCATGCGCACGACGGCGCGCAGGCGCGTGAAGCGGGCGAGCGCCTCGGCGGGCAGGAAATGGCGAAACAGCATCAGCCCGTCGGCGCTGGCGCAGTCGGCGTCCGAGAGCTCGGCGATGGTGGCGACGTTGCGCACGCGCAGCTCTATGCCGGGGCCGAAGATGCCGCGCTCCACGGCATCGTCGGAATACAGCGCCTCGGGATAGAGGACGGTGAAAACCATGCGCGGGCCTCCTGCTGCGAGGCCGGCATCCTGCGGAGCCGCCGACGGCGGCGCAAGGGCTGGGGTTTGCCAGCGGCAGGGTCGGCGGGGCAGTCTCGGCCCGCAGTGCGGGAGGATCAGTCCATGAACGGTGCCGAAAGCCTGGTGCGAACGTTGTTGGCGAGCGGGGTCGATACCTGCTTCGTCAATCCGGGCACCTCGGAGATGCATTTCGTCGCCGCCCTCGACCGCGTCGGCGGCATGCGCTGCGTGCTCGGACTGTTCGAGGGCGTCGTCAGCGGCGCCGCGGACGGCTATGCGCGCGTCACCGGCAAGCCGGCCGCGACGCTGTTCCATTGCGGCCCGGGCCTCGCCAATGCGCTGGCCAATCTGCACAATGCGCGCCGCGCGCAGTCGCCCATCGTCAACATCGTCGGTGATCAGGCGACGCACCACCGTCCGCTCGATGCCCCCCTGACCGCCGACACGGAAGGCTGGGCGCGGCCGGTCTCCGGGTTCGTGCGCACGGCCGGCGAGGCCGCCCGGGTGGGCGCAGAGGCGGCCGCCGCGGTGGCCGCGGCGCGCATGCCGCCGGGTCAGATCGCAACCCTGATCCTGCCCGCCGACACTGCCTGGACCGAGGGCGGCGTGGTCGCCGCGCCGCTGCCGGTTCCGCCGGCGCCTGCGGTGGACCCGTTCGCCATCGCCCAGGCCGCGTCCGTGCTCCGCCGGGGCGAGGCGACGCTGATCCTGCTCGGCGGTGCGGCCCTGCGCACCGAGCCGCTGGCGTTGGCCCATCGCATCGCGGTCGCGACCGGGGCGGCGCTGCTGGCGCCGATGTCGAACGCGCGCATCGAGCGTGGGCAGGGCAGGGTGCCGGTCGAGCGCGTGTTCTACCCGGTGGATGCCGCGCTGAAGCAGCTCGCGCGCTTCCGCCACGTCATTCTCGTCGGGGCCAGCGAGCCGGTGGCGTTTTTCGGCTATCCCGGCAAGCCGGGCCGGCTGCTCGCGCCCGGCTGCACGCTGCATGTTCTGGCCCGGCCGGAGCAGGATCTGCACGGGGCCCTGGCCGCGCTGGCCGACGAGCTCGGCGCGAAGCCGGTCGCGGCGCCGGATCCGGGGCCACGCCCGGAGCCGGCGCGCGGCGCGGTGGAACCGGAGGCGGTGGCGCAGACCCTCGCGGCGCTGATGCCGGAGGGCACGGTGATCGTCGATGAGAGCATCAGCTTCGGCCGCGGCTTCTTCCGGGGCACCGCGGCGGCGCCGCCGCACGAGTGGCTGCAGATCGTCGGCGGCGCGATCGGCGCCGGGCTGCCGCTGGCCACCGGGGCGGCCGTCGGCGCACCGGGCCGGCGCGTGATCGGGCTGCAGGCCGACGGCTCGGCGATGTACACGCTCCAGGCGCTGTGGACCCAGGCGCGCGAGCGGCTGGATGTCACCACCATCCTGCTGTCCAACCGCAAATACGCCATCCTGCTGCACGAGCTGGCGAATGTCGGCGCCAATCCGGGGCGTACCGCGCTCGACATGCTGGACCTTTCCAACCCCGATCTGGATTGGGTGGCATTGGCCGGGGGCATGGGCGTGGAGGCGGCGCGCGCGGCCGACATGGAGTCCCTCGCCGATCTGCTGGCCGCCTCCCTCCGCCGGCCCGGGCCGTTCCTCATCGAGCTGGCGATCTGACCGCAGCGCGCGCCACCGGCTGGCGCGCTTCTTGCTTCTGTGCGCGGGGTCTTCACCCTGTTGGATCGTGCAGGAGCATCATGTCCCGTTTCCTTCCACGGCTCGCCGCCGTCGCCGCGCTGCTCGCCCTGCCAGCCGCCGCCGACGCGGCCGAACCGATCCCTGTCGGACTCGTCGCCGCTCTATCCGGCCAGTCCGCCGTCTCCGGCGAGGCGATCACGCGCGGGCTCAGCGTTGCCATCGATGAGATCAACGCCGCCGGCGGCGTGCTTGGCCGGCCGCTCGTGCTGGTCCGCCGCGACGACGAATCGAACCCCGGGAAGGGCGTGGCCGCGGCGCGCGAATTGATCTACCGCGATCATGTCGCAGCCTTGTTCGGCGGCATCGACACGCCGGTCTCGATTGCGCTCGTGCCGCTCGCCAACAAGGAAAAGATGCCGTTCATGGGCGTGTGGGCGGCCGGAACCGGCATCACGCGCAACGGCGCGTCACCCAACTTCGTCTTTCGCGTCTCGGCCGTTGATGCGCTGGTCGATCAACGGCTGCTGCGTTACGCCGCAACCATCGCCAAGGCGCAGCATCCAGGGCTGATGCTCATCAACAATCCTTGGGGCGAATCCAACCACAAGGGCCTCGACGCGGCGGCGAAGGCGGCCGGCATGAGCCTCGCCGGTGCGGAGAGTTTCGAGGTCGGCGATGCCGACATGATCCCCCAGCTGACGCGCCTGAAGGGCGCCGGGGCGGACGCGATCATCCTGGTCGGCAATGCCGCGCCGGCCGCGGTGGTGATCCGCTCGCTCGACCGCATGGGCTGGAGCGTGCCGGTAATCTCACACTGGGGGATTTCCGGCGGCCGCTTCCCGGAGCTCGCCGGGCCTTCGGCGGAGAAGGTCGCCTTCGTGCAGACCTACAGTTTCTTCAAACCGACGCCGAAGGGCGAGCAGGTTCTGGCGGCCCTGGAGAAGGCCTATCCCGCGATCAAGGGTCCGCAGGACGTGATCGCCCCGGTCGGCACGGCCAACGCCTATGACGCGATGCACCTGCTGGCGCTCGCGATCGCCAAGGCGGGCTCGACCGATGGGCCGGCGATCCAGGCCGCGCTCGAGGCGCTGCCGCCGTATGACGGGCTGATCAAGCGCTATGCGCCCGCGTTCACCGCGACCAATCATGATGCGCTCGGTGCCGACGACTACATCATGGTGCATTTCGCCGGCGGCCGGATCGTGCCGGTGGAGTGAACGCCGGTGCTGCTGGGTGCGTCCGTCGTCAGTGGCTTGGCCATCGGCGCGATGTACGGGCTGCTGGCGCTCGGCTACCACGTCACCTGGGTGGTCTCGCGCAGCGTCAACTTCGCCCAGGGCAGCGTGATGATGCTGGGCGCGGTGCTCGCGTTCGCGCTCACCGTCGGCGTGGGCTGGCCGATGGCGGCGGCGCTGCCGGTGGCGCTCGCCGGCTGCGCCGCCTTCGGCGTCGTCCTCGAACGCGTCGCGGTGCGCCCGTTCCGGGCTCGCGGGTCGGACTCCTGGCTGATGGCGACCGTGGCGGCGGGAATGCTGGTCGAGAACGCGGCCTTGTTCCTGTTCGGCAAGGAGCCGCGCGGCATGCCCTCCGCGCTCGCCACCGAGCCACTCACCCTCTTTGGCGTCGGCGTGCTGCCGTTGCAGATCGTCATCCTGCTGGCGGGGATCGGGCTCGCCCTGGCCTTCGTGGCGGCGACGCGAGGCACGCCCTACGGCAAGGCGCTGCTCGCCGTGGTGCAGAATCCGCGTGCTGCCCAATTGATGGGCATCGACGCGGCCCGCGTCACGGTCTTTGCCTATGCGCTCTCCTCGGCGCTGGCCGGGCTGGCCGGCATTCTCATCGCGCCCCTCTATTCGGTCTCCGCGGACATGGGCTTCGTATTCGGCATCAAGGGCTTTGCCGCCGCGATCCTGGGCGGGCTCGAAAATCCCTGGGGCGTCGTGCTGGCCGGGCTGCTGCTCGGCCTGGCGGAGGCGCTGACCACCGCCTTCGCCGGCTCCGCCGCGACGGTGATGGCCAGCTTCGGCCTCGTCATCCTGGCTCTCTATCTGCGCCCGCACGGTCTGTTCGGCCGCGCCGGCGTGCGCAAGGTCTGACGTCTCGTGGCGCGCGCATGGCGGGCGCCGGTCGGCGCGCTTCTGCTCGCCCTCGCGGCCGGCGCGCTGGCGTTCCGGCTCGACAGCTACCAGGCCTTCGTGCTCGGCGAGGTCGGTGTCACCGCGATCATCGGCATCGGCCTCAACGTGTTGATCGGCCTGTCCGGGCAGATGTCGATCGGCCATGTCGCCTTCCAGGCGGTCGGCGCCTATGCCGTCGCGTTGGTGACCAGCGCGGGACCGGCGCTTTTCTGGCCGGCGCTCGTGCTCGGGACGCTGCTCGCGGCTCTCATCGGCGGCCTGCTCGCCCTTCCCGCCGTGCGGCTTTCCGGGCCGTATCTCGCGATGATCACCATCGCGGCCGCGTTCGTGATCGAGCACGCCATCATCGCCTGGAAGGGGCTGACGGGCGGCGCCAGTGGCATCGCCAACGTCGCCGAGATGCCGCTGCCCTGGCCATTCCAGGGCGGCGCGTCGGCGCAGGCTCTGGCGGTGGTGATCCTGGGCATCGCCGCTGCCCTGTTCGCGGCCTATGCGTGGTTCCGCGCCAGCCCCACCGGCCTGGCGCTGGTCGCCGTGCGCGGCTCCGAAACCGCTGCCGCCTCGATCGGTCTCGACCCGGTGCGGCTGAAATGCCTGGCGTTCGCGCTCTCGGCCGGGCTGGCGGGGCTGGCGGGGGGATTGTTCGCGCCGCTCGCCGGCTTCATCAGCCCGGAGACCTTTCCGCTCTCGGCGTCGATCCTCTACGTGCTGGCGGTGATGATGGGCGGCGCCGGCGCCACGCTGGGTCCGCTCTACGGCGCCCTCGTCGTCGTGGTGTTGCCGGAGCTGCTGGCCGGGCTCGCCGAATATCGGCTGCTCTTCGTCGGCGGCTTGCTGCTGATCGTCCTGCTGATCGCCCCGGACGGCATCGCCGGGACACTCGATCGGGGGTGGCGGCGCTGGCGCCGGGCGCCTGCCTGCCAGCCGCCTGCGCCGCCGCTCGATCTCGCCGCCTTCCTGGGCCATCAGGCGGCGGCGCGCCCCGGCGCGCCCGCGCTGGAGGCGGCCGGGCTCGGCATCGCCTTCGGCGGTCTGCGCGCGGTGGAGAATCTCTCCTTCATCGCCGCCGCGGGCGAGGTGACGGCGCTGATCGGTCCCAATGGCGCCGGAAAATCGACCGCGCTGAACCTGCTCAGCGGCTTCTATCGGGCCGATCGCGGCAGCATCCGGCTCGCCGGCAGGCTGGTCGCCGATCCCGCCGCCCGGCATCTGGCGCGAAGCGGGCTGGCGCGCGGCTTTCAGACGGTTCTGCTGTTCGACGCGCTGAGCGCAGCGGAGAATGTGCTCGTCGCCCTGCATGGAAGCGGTGAGCGTTCGCGCGGCGCGGCGGAGCGGGCGATGCAGCTGCTACGCTGCGCCGGCTTCGAGGGCGATCCGACGGCTCCGGCCGCCGGCCTGGCGCAGCGCGAGCGCCGCCAAGTGGAGATCGCGCGCGCGCTGGCGCTGCGGCCGCGGGTGCTGCTGCTCGACGAGCCCGCCGCCGGGCTGACCGCGGCCGAGCGCGCGCCGCTCGGAACGCTGATCCGCAGCATCGCCGCCGCCGGCGTCGCGGTGGTGCTGGTCGAGCATGATCTCAAGCTGGTGATGGGCCTGTCCGACCATGTCGTGGTACTCGACCAGGGGCGCGTCATCGCCCAGGGCGCCCCCGAGGCGGTGCAGGCGAACCCGGCGGTCCGCGCCGCCTATCTCGGCGCCGCCGCCGCGCCCGCCGTCGAGCGGCCCCCGGCCGCGGCGAGCGGGGCGGAAACCATGCTCAACGTCGTCGGACTGACCGCGGGCTATGGCGCGGCGGCCGTGGTGCGCGACGTCTCGTTCGATGTGCGCGCAGGCGAGATGCTCGCCATCCTCGGCGCGAACGGCGCCGGGAAATCGACCCTTCTGTCGGCCATCGTCGGGCTGAAGCGGCCACAGACCGGCAGTGTGGAGCTTGCCGGGGCGACGCTCAGCGGCCTGTCGGCCGCCGCGATCGCGGCCCGTGGGCTGGTGCTGGTGCCGGAGGGAAGGCAGGTCTTCCCCGAACTGTCGGTGCTCGACAATCTGCGCCTCGGGGCTTTCGCGCGACGGGCCTGGCCGGAGGACGCCGAGCTGGAGAGGGTGTTCGCGCGTTTCCCGCGCCTGCGCGAGCGCGCCCGCCAGCGTGCCGGGCTGCTCTCTGGCGGCGAGCAGCAGATGCTCGCCATCGCCCGCGGCCTGCTCGCGCGTCCGCGCGTGCTGCTGCTCGACGAGCCCTCGCTCGGTCTGGCGCCGCAGGTGGCAGAACGCTTGTTCGCCGATCTGGCGCAACTCGCCGCCGAGGGTCTGACCACGGTCCTGGTCGATCAGATGGCGAGCCTCGCCCTCGCCGTCGCCGACCGGGGGATCGTGCTGGAGAACGGCCGCATCGTCCGGTCCGGCCGGGCCGCGGCGCTGGCGGCCGATGCGGCACTCGCCGCCGCCTATCTCGGCGGCGCGGCGCCGGGCGGCGGGGCTTTGGTGCTCTGACAAGGCAAGGAGGCTTCCGCCTGTGCCAGGGCATCGATCGGATTTCTCGGGCTGATCCAGTCGCCGCGCGGGAGCGGGCTTGGACATCGGACCGGTGGTGCTGACGGGAGGTTGCGCATGACGCTTTTGACGGTTCCGGTCCTCGATATTTCCGCGCTGCGCACCGGCGACGCGCCGGCGCGGCGGGAGGTGGCCGCGGCGATCGACCGCGCCTGCCGCGACATCGGCTTCCTGGTCGTCTCCGGCCACGGCGTCGACGACGGGTTGATGGAGCGCATCGGCAGCGTTTCAAGGGCCTTCTTCGACCTCGACCTTGCGGAGAAGCAGCGCGTGGCACGCCCGGCGCCCGATGTCGCGCGCGGCTATATCGGGCTTGGCGAGGAGAGCGTCGCGCGCAGCCGCGGCGAGGCGGAAGCCCCCGGCGATCTGAACGAATCGCTGATGATCGGGCCTGTCGATGTTCCCAACAGCGCCTATTTCACGGCCCCCGAGGCGGGGCGGCACTTCCATCCCAATCTTTGGCCCGAGCGGCCCGCGGCGCTGCGTCCGCTCTACGAGGAAGGATTTCGCGCCCTCTCGGCGCTGGCAGCGACGATCATGCGAGGCTTCGCCCTCGCGCTCGATTTGCCGGAGGCGCATTTCGAGGCCGCGATCGACCGGCATATCAGCCGGCTGCGCGTGCGCAACTATCCGGCGCAGCAGGCCACGCCGCTGCCCGGGCAGCTCCGCGTCGGCGCACATTGCGATTATGGCAGTCTCACCATCCTGCGGACCGAGGATGTTCCCGGCGGCTTGCAGGTGATGAACAAGCGCGGCGACTGGGTGGACGTGCCGATCCTGCCGGGCACCTTCATCATCAATATCGGCGAGTTGATGGCGCGCTGGACCAACGACCGCTGGGTGGCGACCCTGCACCGGGTGATCAATCCCCCGCAACGGGCCGGGGCGGAAACCAGGCGGCTTTCGATCGTGTTCTTCCACAATCCGGATTACGACGCGGACATCACCTGCCTGCCGAGCTGCACCGGTCCGGGCAATCCGCCGCGCTATGCGCCGACCACATCCGGGGCCCATCTGCGCGACCAGTTCGTGCGCACCCAGGCGGCATGACGGTGATGAAACTTGCCGCGCATGGTCGCTACGCCTACTCGCCGATCACCGCGCGGGCCGATTTCGCCTGGCCCGAGGGCAGGCGTTTGGCCGTCTACGTCGCGCTCAATCTCGAGCATTTCGCGTTCGGTGAAGGGCTCGGGGCCGAGCTCGCGCCGGGCGGGCCGCCACCGGACGTGCTGAACTATGCGTGGCGCGACTATGGCAATCGGGTCGGCGCCTGGCGGCTGCTCGACCTGTTCGACCGGCTCGCGCTGCCCTCCGCCGCGCTGCTCAACAGCGCCATTCTCGAGCACTGCCCGGCACTGGCCGAGGCGTTCCGCGCGCGCGGCGATGAGATCGTCGGCCATGGCCGGAGCAACGCCGAGCGCCAGTCGGTGCTCGCGGAGGCGGAGGAGCGCGCGCTGATCGCCGAGGCCACCGCTCGTCTCGCCGCCTGGTCCGGCGCGGTGCCGGCGGGCTGGCTCGGGCCATGGATCGCCGAGAGCCGCGTCACGCCCGATCTGCTGCGCGAGGCCGGCTACCGCTACCTCCTCGACTGGTGTCACGACGACCAGCCGGTCTGGATGCGCACCCGTGCCGGCCCGCTGCTCGCGGTGCCCTATCCGCAGGAGCTCAACGACATCCCGGCGATCGCCGTGCGCCGCGCCGGGGCGTCCGAATTCGCCGACATGATCGTCGATCAGTTCGATGAGATGCTGGACCAGAGCGCCGCCCAGCCGCTGGTGATGGGAATCGCACTGCACGCCTATATCGTCGGCCAGCCCTACCGGCTGCGCCATCTCCGCCGCGCGCTGGCCCACCTCGCCGTGCGCCGCCCGGAGGTGTGGCTGACGACGCCCGGGGCCATCGCGGACCATTTCATTGTCCACGGGCCGGCGGCGTGACCGAGCCCGCCGGCGCCCGACAAGGTCGTCATGCCAGCGGAGCGAGCACCGCCTGGCCTGCGTGCTGGGCGACGAAGGCCACGCGCCCACCATCGGCGGCCGAGATCATCACCATGTCGCCGGGGCTGAAAACATCGCGGGCGGGATCGATGAAGCCGGGCTTGGCGACATCGGAGAGCGGTTGGCCGTCGGCGCGGTAATGCCAGAGGGTGAAACCCTGCGCGTAGGCGAGGACTGAAAGATTGCGGAGCGCGAAGGCCATTGGATGAGGTCCTATAAAAAAAGGGCCGCGTTCCGGGAGGTTGGAACGCGGCCCCAAGGGTTGGGAAGAAGGAGGAACCAACGGAGACACGTCCCCCGTTGGCAGAATTCTATCTAGGGGCTGAAAGGGAGTGGGTCAAGACTTTTTTCCTAAACTGATGTTCATGTGGCGCCCACGTGGCGCCGGCGCTTCCGTCAGCCGACGATCCCCTTCACGCGCAGCGGCCATTCCAGACGCTCCAGCGCCTCGCGCCAGAGCTGCCAATCAGCCCGCTCGCCCGCGTGGGACGAGCTCGGCGCGGTGCGGCGCTCGCCCCAGACCCGGAGCACGCGCGCATGGACGAGGTCGATCCGGCGCTGCCGGTAGAGCCGATCGAGGCAGGTGACGACGTCGTCGGGCTCGCAGGGCCGCGGCACGGCGCCGGCATTGGCGGTATAGCGGGCGCCGTCGCGCCGGGCGGCCAGCGCGGCCATGGTCCAGAACCACGCCTCTTCCGCCGACCGGAAGGGCACCGGCGGGCGTGCCGCGCGCGTGCGCGCCGGCAGCGGCGCGCCGGTCGGGGCGGCGGGGACCATCCTGAGTTGCGCTGCGTTGGCCATGGCGTCTTGCCTCCTTCAAAGGACGTCTTGAACAAAACCGGAACGAGAGAAACCATGAATCCACTCGCCGCGCAAGCGTAAAAAGGCAAAATTTCCTATTCCCTTCGGACACGAATCCGCGCACAGTGCCGCTCCGTCCGGAGTACGCTCCCGGCGCCCGTGCCCATCCCTCCCGTCCCTGACCTTGCTCTCCCGACTTGGCCCCGGTGCTGCGGCATGAAGCATGACGATATCTGGCGCGCGCTGGACACCTTGGCGGCTGAGCGCGGGCTTTCGCCTTCCGGGCTCGCCCGCCTCGCCGGGCTCGACCCGACGACGTTCAACCCCTCCAAGCGCAGCATGCCGGATGGGCGCCATCGCTGGCCGAGCACCGAGAGCCTGGCCAAGGTGCTGAACTCGACCGGCATCAACCTGGCTGATTTCACCACGCTGGTGAACGGCGCCCGTGCCCTGCCCGCCGGTGGTGCGCGTGCGGGGCAGCGGCGCATTCCGCTGATCGGGTTGGCCCAGGCCGGAGGCGAGGGGTTCTTCGACGATGGCGGCTACCCGATCGGCGGCAGCTGGGACGAGATCAGCCTGCCGGAGATCGGCGATCCCAACGCCTACGCGCTCGAGATCAGCGGGGATTCGATGGAGCCGGTCTTCCGTGACGGCGACATGGTCATCGTCGCCCCGGCCGCGCCGATCCGCCGCGGCGACCGCGTCGTGGTGCGGACCCGGGAGGGCGAGGTGATGGCCAAGCAGCTGGC
>DAIDKZ010000142.1 GCA_027449745.1 Acetobacteraceae bacterium
CACGCGCGGCGGGTGCGGGCGATCCTCGATGACGCCGGCCAGCGCCAGATCCGCATCTTCGCCAGCGGCGGCCTGGACGAGGCGAGCCTGAAGCGCCTGTGCGAAACCGGCGCCCCGATCGACGGATTCGGCGTCGGCACCAGCCTCACCACCTCGGCGGACGCGCCGGCGCTGGATTGCGCCTACAAGCTGCAGGAATATGCCGGTCGCGCCCGGCGCAAGCGCAGCGAAGGCAAGGCGACCTGGCCGGGCCGGAAGCAGGTGTGGCGCCGCCATTCGTCGGCTGGCCGTATCGCCAGCGACACCGTTGCACTCCTCGGCGAGGCGGTGACCGGGGAGCCGCTGCTGCGGCCGGCCATGCGCGCGGGCCGGCGCGTCGCCGATTTGCCGACGCTCGCCCAGGCCCGCGCCCATGCCGCGCGATCGCTGACGCAGCTCCCCGAACCCTTGCGGCGGCTGGAGGCGGCCGGGGTCCCGGTCGTCATCAGCCGCGGCATCCGTGAGCTGGCGGATGCGCTCGACCGAGCGGTGGACGCCGCCGACTTCCGCTGATCGTTGGAGGGCCGGAAGCGATGCAGGATTCCTCGCCGTGTCCGCCCTGAGCGGCGGGTCGCCGGCGGACGCGACCTGGCGGCAGCGGGAGACGGTGGCGTTCCTTGCCAACCCGGCGAGCTACGGCGACGGGCGCGAAGCGGTGACGCAGGTCGCGACCCATTGCTCCATCGTGTTCCTGGTCGGTGAGCAGGCCTACAAGCTCAAGCGGGCGATCCGCTTCGGCCTCGCCGACTACACGACCCGGGCATTGCGCGCGCGGGCCTGCCGCGCCGAGCTGGTGCTGAACCGGCGAACCGCGCCGGAGCTCTATCGCGACGTGCGCGCCATCGTTCGCGGCGCCGACGGCAGACTTCGCTTCGGCGGGCCGGGCGAGCCGGTCGATAGCGTAGTGGTGATGCGCCGGTTCGCGCAGGCCGACCAGTTCGACCGGATGGCGGAAGAGGGGCGGCTGAGCTTGGAATTGCTCCGCGCGCTCGGCCATCTGGTCGCGCGGTTCCATCTGGCAGTGCCGCCCAGAAGTGGGTTCGGCGGCGCGCACGGGCTGCGTGCGGCCGTCGAGGAGAACCATCGCGAACTGCTCCGGGTGGCGGAACCGCTGCGCGCCTCGGCCTTGCCGGTGCTGCGCGGGCGGACCCTGGCGGCGCTGTCCACCCTGGCGCCGGTGCTCGACCGCCGTCGGGACGCCGGCGAAGTGCGACGCGGGCACGGCGATCTCCGCCTTGCCAATATCTGCCTCTTCCAAGGCCGGATCACGCTGTTCGATTGCCTGGAGTTCGACGAAACCCTCGGGACCGTCGACAGGCTCTACGACCTCGCATTCCTGCTGATGGATCTGCACATGCGCGCAGCCCGGCTCGCCGCGCCCGTATGGGCCAGCTACCGGGAAATCGCCGCAGATTCAGGGGCGCACGAGGTGCTCGGGCTGTTCCTGTCGATCCGTGCCGCGACGCGATGCTACGCGCTGGCAGGCAAGGCCATGCGTGCAACGTCGCCTGATCCGGCCGCGCGGCTGATGGCCGACGCACGACGGCATCTCGCCGCTACTCACTGCTTCCTGCGCCGGCCGCCGGACTGGCTCGACCAACCGGCGTAGGATCCGCGCGCCGCTTCCGGCGCGGGAGCGTTGACCCACATCAACGCCGTGTACCGCGATCATGGTAGAAAGCAACAGGCACGGAAGGCTCACCATGCTGTTCATCGACCGGTTCGAGGCCGGCCGGCGGCTGGCTGCCAAGCTGGCCCATCTGCGGGGGCGGCAGGCGGTCGTGCTGGCACTGCCGCGTGGCGGCGTGCCGGTCGGCTACGAGATTGCGCGGGCATTGGACGCGCCGCTCGACCTCGTCCTGGTGCGCAAGATCGGCGCACCGGGGCAGGCGGAACTGGCGATCGGCGCGGTGGCGGAGGGCGCTCCGCCGGAAATGGTTGCCGAGGGGCGGCTGATCGCCGCCCTCGCCGTGCCCGCCGATTATCTCGAAGCCGCGCAGAGCCGGGCGTTGGACGAAATCCGCCGCCGCCGCGCGGTGTATCTGCGAGGCCGCGCGCGCGCGCCGCTGCGGGGGCGGGTGGCGATCCTGGTCGATGACGGGATCGCGACCGGCGCGACCATGCTCGCCGCCCTGCGCGCCGTCCGTCGGCAGGGGCCGCAACGTCTCGTGCTGGCCGTGCCCGTCGCCGCGCCGGAGAGCCTACGGCGTCTGGGCCGCGAAGCCGACGAGACGGTTTGTCTCCAGACACCCTTGGAGTTCGCATCCGTGGGACAGTTCTATCATGCGTTTCCGCAGTTGTCGGACCGGGAGGTCACGGACCTGCTGGATCGGGCGGCAGGCTTTGGCGGCGGGCCGGTGCCGGAGGTTGCGCCGTGAGCCTCCGTCCACTCGCGCTGTTCGGAATGCAGGCGAGCCGTGCCTACGCGGAACAGGTGGCGGCGGCGCTCGAAATTCCGCTTGCGCCGCATGAGGAGCGCGGCTTCGAGGACGGCGAACACAAATCCCGCCCGTTGCAGGATGTGCGCGGCCATGATGCGTTCGTGATCCACGCGCTGCACGGCGATGCCGAACAGACCGCGGCCGAAAAACTGTGCCGGCTGCTGTTCTTCTGTGGGGCGTTGAAGGATGCCGGTGCCGAGCGTGTGACGGCGGTGACCCCGTATCTCTGCTACGCCCGCAAGGACCGTCGCACGAAGCCGAACGATCCGATTACGACCCGCTACGTAGCCGCGATGTTCGAGGCGGTGGGCATCGATCGTGTGATCGCGGTCGAGGTGCACAATTTGGCCGCGTTCGAGAATGCCTTCCGTGTGCCGACGTGGCATCTCGAAAGCGCATCGCTGTTCGCGGCGCATGTCGCGACGCTGGTCGGCGGCGCGGATGTGGTGTCCGTCTCGCCGGATGCAGGCGGCGCGAAGCGGGCGGAGCAGTTCCGCGTCGCCCTCGAGGAGCGGACCGGGCGCGCGGTGGAGAGCGCCTACATGGAGAAATTCCGCAGCGCCGGCGTGGTCAGCGGCGGGCGCCTGGTGGGCGATGTGCGCGGGCGGACGGCGGTGATCGTGGACGACCTGATCAGCACCGGTACCACGCTGGTGCGCGCCGCGCGCGCCTGCCGCGCCGCCGGCGCCAGCCGCATTTTCGCCGCCGCGGCGCATGGCCTGTTCATCGGCGGCGCGGCCGAGTTGCTGGAGCTGCCCGAGTTGGAGCGGATCGTCACCCTCGACACCGTGCCGCCGTTCCGGATCGCGAGCGAGCAAGCGGCCCGCCGGCTCACCGTGCTGGGTTCCGGCGCGCCGATCGCGCGGATGATCGCGGAGTGCCATCTGGCATCTTGAGGTGGATCGCTGCGCCGACCGTCAGCCTGGTGGCGACCGCAGCCGATAGCCGACGCCTGGTTCATTGACGATCACATTGCCGGGGCGGAGCTTGCGGCGGAGTTGCCAGATCGCGACGCGAAGATAGTTGATGTCCTCGGCATGAGCCGGGCCCCAGAGTGCGACGAGCAATTGCCGGTGCGTCAGCACGCGCCCGTCATGGCGGGCGAGTAGGGCGAGGAGCGCGAATTCCCGCCGGGCCAGCGGCAACACGGCGCCGTTGCGCCGAACCTCGTGGCGCGCGAGGTCGATCTCGACATCCCCCGCGCGGATGACGCCGGCTTCGCCACCGGCCGTGGTCTGACGGCGGAGTGCGGCACGCAGTCGGGCGAGAAGCTCGCCGAGCGCGAACGGCTTTTCCACGTAATCGTCGGCGCCGTTATCGAGGGCCGCGATCTTCTCCGCCTCACGGTCACGGGCCGAGAGCACGATCACCGGCACCGCGCTGAAGTCCCGCAGCCGCCGCAGCACGTCCTGCCCATCGAGGTCCGGCAGGCCGAGATCGAGCAGCACGAGATCCGGTGCGCTGTTGGCGGCGAGACGCAGGCCCTCGGCGCCGCTCTCCGCGCGCGCCACCGCATAGCCCGCTGCCTCCAGCGCGGGGCCGAGGAAGCGGTGGATCTGCCTTTCGTCGTCGATCACCAATATGCGCGGGGCAGCGGTCATTGCGCCTCCGGGGCGGCGGCGGGCAGGCGGAGCGTGATGACGGTGCCGGGAAACCCGTCCGGCGGTGCGTCCGGCCGCGGGCTCGCGGCCGCGATATGCCCGCCCATCGCCTCGATGAAGCCGCGTGCGATCGCGAGACCCAGGCCGGTACCCGGCGCGACCCGATCCCCGCGCCGTGCGCGGTAGAAACTGTCGAAGATGTGCGGCAGGTCCTCGGCGGCGATGCCGATCCCCTCATCGGTGACGCGAAGGGCCACCTCGCCGCTCTCGCGCCGGGCCATGACCGAGACGAAGCTGTTGGCCGGCGCGTATTTCAGAGCATTGTCGAGGATATTCGCCAGCACCTGTTCGAGCAGGACCGGATCGGCCAGCACCGGCGGCACCGTGGGCGGGATGTTGACCGAGATCAGCAGCCCGTCATCGAGCCGCGCGATCGCCGCCTCCACCACCTCGGCGAGGTCGGTGGCCACGAGCCGGGGCACGATCTCGCCGCTCTCCAGGCGGGTCATGTCGGTGATGTTGGTCAGGAACCGGTGCATCCGCGTGGTGTCCTGCTCGATGCTGCCGAGCAGATCGGCGCGTGTGGCGGGCTCCAGGTGATCCCACGCCGTGCGCAGGGTCTCGGCGGCGCCGCGGATCGCGGTCAGCGGCGTGCGCAGGTCGTGCGATAGCGACGAGAGCAGCGCCGTCCGCAGCCGTTGCGTTTCAGACTGGGCGGCACTGCGCGCCGCCTCGCCGGCCAGGCGCAGCCGCTCGAGGGCGACCGCGCCGAGATCGGCGAGCGCGGCGAGCGCCTGCAGCGCTGGTTCGGCGAGCCGGGCCTCGCCGGCGACGCCGATCACCCCAAGCGTGCCCCGCGCCGTGGTCAGCGGCTGGAACCGCCAGGCCGCGGCGGGCAAGGTCGCGGTGCCGGCGCCGGCCGGCTCGCCCCGTGTCAGCGCCCAGCGCGCCGCCGCCTCGGCCG
>DAIDKZ010000143.1 GCA_027449745.1 Acetobacteraceae bacterium
TCGAGACCACGGTGCCGCCGGACTCGGTCGAGGAAAAAAACGTCTCCTCATCGACCTCGCGGGCGACGTGCGTATGGCGGATGAACACGATTTCGACCCGCTTGTAGCGTCGGCTGAGAAAAAGATAGAGCAATTTGTAAAAACGCTTGGCGAGATCCTTCATATGCGCGGTCATCGAGCCCGAGACATCCATGAGGCAAAACATCACCGCGCTCACCGCCGGACGTGGCACGTCCTCGAAACGGTTGTAGCGCACGTCTATGGGATCGATGAACGGCACGCGGCGGGAGCGGCGGCGCTTGACCTCGATCTCGGCGGCGAGCCGCGCCAGGGTCTCGGGATCAGCGTCGTCGGCTTTGCTCAGACGCGCCAGCTCCTCCTCACGCGCGGCGATTTCCTCCGGACGCGGGCGGCGGAGCGCGATCCGGCGCGAGAGGCTGTTGCGCATGGTGCGGACGAGATTGAGATTCGAGGCCGAGCCGCTGGTGGTGAAGCCGGCGCGGCTCGGCGTGAATTCCTCCGTCGTGCTGATCTGGCGGCGCAGCAGATCGGGCAGTTCCAAATCTTCCAGGAACAGATCGATGAACTCGTCCTGGCTCAGGACGAAGTGGAAATCGTCCTCGGAATCGCCGTCGGGCGATCCCTCGCTCCCGCCGCGGCCACCGCCCGAGGGCGGGCGCGGAATCGTGTCGCCTTCGATGAAGTCCTTGTTGCCAGGCACGACATGCGTCCGCCGGCCGGCGCGCGATGTGTGATGCAGTTGCGGCTCGCGCAGGCTGTCGCCACGAATGCGGATCCGCTCGCCCTCGGCGTCGGCGATGCCATTCTTCGCCGACGCCTCGCGGACGGCATCGAGAATCTGCTTGCGCGCGCGGCGGATGAAGCGCTGCCGGTTGGCAAGGCTTTTGCCCTGCGGATTCAGCCGTCTGTCGATGATGTTCACGCTTCGCTCCGCCGCTGCACGATCAGCCGGACTGCTTGGTGCGCATGTACCACTCGACCAGGCGTCGCACCTGGCGCTCGGTATAGCCGCGCGTCATCATCCGCTGGACGAACTCGTGGTGCTTCTTTTCAGTCTCGTTCTCCTTCTTGCTGCCGAAGCTGATGACCGGAAGCAGATCTTCGACCTGGCTGAACATGCGCCGCTCGATGACCTCGCGGATCTTCTCATACGAGGTCCAGGACGGATTGCGTCCGGAGTTGGCCGCCCGCGCGCGCAGCGCGAACTTGACCACCTCGTTGCGGAAATCCTTCGGGTTGGCGATACCGGCCGGCTTCTCGATCTTGGTCAGTTCCTGGTTGAGCAGGTCCCGATCCATCATCTGGCCGGTGTCCGGATCCTTGTAGTCCTGATGTTCGATCCAGGCGTCCGCGTAATCGACGTAGCGGTCGAACAGGTTCTGTCCGTAATCGTTGTAGGATTCGAGATAGGCCTTCTGGATCTCGTTGCCGATGAACTCGGCGTAGCGCGGCGCCAGCTCCGCCTTGATGAATTCCAGATATTTCTTCTCGGTCTCGGACCCGAACTGCTCGCGGCGGATCGCCTGCTCCAGCACATACATCAGATGGACAGGGTCGGCGCCGACCTCCTGGGTGTCGAAGTTGAAGGTCGCCGACAGCACCTTGAAGGCGAAGCGCGTCGAGACGCCATCCATGCCTTCGTCCACGCCGGCCTGGTCACGGTATTCCTGGACGGACTTGGCGTGAGGATCAGTCTCCTTCAGACTCTCGCCGTCATAGATGCGCATCTTCGAGAAGATGCTGCCCGAGGCCGGCGGCTTCAGGCGAGAGAGGGTGGCGAAGCGCGCCAGCATCTCCAGCGTCGCAGGCGCGCAGGGGGCTTGGGCGAGGTCGCTGCCGCGGATGAGCTTCGTGTAGATCTGCTGTTCTTCGGTGACACGCATGCAGTACGGCACCTTGATCACGCAGATGCGGTCGATGAAGGCCTCGTTGTTCTTGTTGTTGCGGAAGGTCTGCCACTCGGCCTCGTTGGAGTGGGCGAGGATGATGCCCTGGAAGGGGATCGCGCCGATGTTCTCGGTGCCGACATAGTTCCCTTCCTGCGTCGCCGTCAGCAGCGGATGCAGCATCTTGATCGGCGCCTTGAACATCTCGACGAACTCGAGCAGCCCCTGAGTGGCGCGGTTGAGGCCGCCGGAGAAGCTGTAGGCGTCGGGATCGTTCTGGCTGTAATGCTCGAGCATGCGGATGTCGACCTTGCCGACCATGCTCGAAATGTCCTGGTTGTTCTCGTCGCCGGGCTCGGTCTTGGTGACGCCGATCTGGCGCAGCCGCGAGGGGTAGAGCTTGGCGACGCGGAAGCGGGTGATGTCGCCGCCGAATTCGTCGAGCCGCTTCACTGCCCACGGCGAGAGCAGACCGGTCAGCCGGCGGCGCGGAATGGAGAACCGCTCCTCCAGCTCGGCGCCCATCCCCTCGGGGTCGAACAGTCCGAGCGGGCTCTCGAAGACCGGGCTCAGCGCGTCCCCGGCCTTGAGCACGTAGATCGGGTGCTGCTCGACCAGCACCTTCAGCCGCTCGGCGAGGGAGGATTTGCCGCCGCCCACCGGGCCCAGCAGGTAGAGGATCTGCTTGCGCTCCTCGAGGCCCTGGGCGGCGAAGCGGAAGAAATTGACGATCCGCTCGATCGTCTCCTCCATGCCGAAGAATTCGGTGAAGCTCGGGTAGACCTTGATGGTGCGGTTCATGAACACGCGACCGAGCCGCGTATCCTTGGACGTATCCACCATCTCAGGTTCGCCGATGGCCGCCACCATCCGTTCGGCCGCGGTTGCGTGCGCCATGGGATCTTCGCGGCACAGACGGAGATAGTCGAGCACCGACATCTCCATCTCGCGCCGTTCCTCGTAAGCGCGCTTTGACCGGGAGAAGAGGTCGTCAATGGCGTTCATCGGTTGCTCCATGAATGGGGACGCAGCCCCGAAACCGTCTCCTGCGGGTTGCGGCGATCCGACAGGTGGCGCCGCGTCGTGCTCAAAAGTTCTCTATATGTTCTAAGCGTCACCAACGGCGGGCACAAATGAATTCGACCCTCGTTCGAAGTCCTGCCATGACACTGCGCCATCGGAACCATCGCTGTCCCCTGCCGTGACGGGCCGGCCGCGCCGGCCTGCATCAGCGCCGTCCATTGCTGGAATATGGTGTCGTTTCCGTCGCCGGACACGGCTCCGCCAAGGGGCGGACGAACCGGCAGAGGGTCGCGATACCATCGGCGCGACCAGTGTCGCGCCCGTTCATGAACGGTTTGCAAACATACAGTGGCATTTTCGCAGCGCCGGCGGGGAAATTCCCGCCCCCGGTCCGCGGCGGTCGCCGCCGCTCACCAGTTCGGCCACAGCCCCGGTGTTGCCAGTTCCAGCGAGTGGCCGTCGGGATCCCGGAAATAGAGGCTGACGCCGCCTCGCGGCCAGGTGACGCGGCTTTCGACCGTGACGCCGGCCGCGGCCAGGCGATGCTCCCAGGCATCGAGGTCCGCGGCGGCGATGGCGAAGCAGAGATGCAGCGCGCCGGCGCCGCCATGCGCGGGGATGGTGCCGCCGGGCAGGCGTGCCGGCCGCGCGGTGGCACCGTGGCGGAACAGCAGAAGCACCTGCGCACCCGGCAGTCCCAGGGCGCACATCCGCGCATCGCGCACGAAGACCGGGGCCGAGAAAAGCCGCTCGTAGAAGCCGCACGACGCTTCGAGATCGTCAACATAGAGCGAGGTCTCCAGCACATGCCCGACCCGCGGTCCGCCCCCAGGTCCATCCGCCGACATCGCGCCACGCCCTTTCCTGCCGCTCCTGCCGTGTCCCTGGCTGGGTCTAATCCCCGTCCTCGCAGGTCGACCTCTCGGTCAGGCGTGCCGTCATCCGTTCGAATGCCGAGAGTGTCGCCGCGCTCGCGTGGTGCTCCATGCCCTCCGCGTCCGCCGCGGCCGTCTCGGCATCGACACCGATTGCACGCAGGAATCGTGCCACGATCTGGTGGCGTCGGCGGGCACGCTGGGCCAGTGCCCGGCCGGTCTCGGTGAGGACGATCGAGCGGTACGGCGCGGTGGTGACCAGCCCGTCGCGCTGCAACCGGCTCACCGTCTTGAAAACGGTGACGTGGGAGACCCCGAGGGCACGGGCCACATCCACGGACCTCGCCCGACCGTCCTGTGCGATCAGGTCGTCGATCAGCTCGACATAGTCCTCGGCGATCTCCGTCTGGCGCGCATCGCGGGCGCGCGCGAACCGGCGCGCCATGGTCGCCAACTGCGGCGCCTGACCCGGCTCGGCGGCGCCCTGGTTCGGCCGCGGCGACAGGCGAGCCGCGCCGTCGGTGTCGTCCGCATCCCCGGTCTGCATGCGCCTGAATCTGGACCCTGGCGGCAGGCACAGCAAGCTTGACATGCATGTAGCCAAGGCTAAATTATCCGGCATGTGGCAATCCTGCCCCTCATGCGTCCTCGCACCGCGACAGGCCGCGCGCGGCCAAGCCGAGGGCGCGCGGGGACCGGTATGACCGGCGGCTCCCTGACCAGCCGGACACGGTTTGCCGCTGCCGAGGTTCTCGGTGGCCGCCGTCGTGGCCTGCGGTCGTGGCTGCCCTTCGCCGGCCCGGCCATCATCGCCTCCGTCGCCTATATGGATCCGGGCAACTACGCCACGAACATCCAGGGCGGGGCGCGCTACGGCTATGCGCTTCTCTGGGTGGTGGTGCTGGCGAATCTGATGGCGATGCTGTTCCAGGCGCTGTCGGCCCGGCTCGGCATCGTCACCGGGCGCAACCTGGCGGAACTCTGCCGCCAGCACTTTCCCCGCCCGCTGGTGCTGTTCATGTGGCTGGGCAGCGAGGTCGCGGCGATGGCCACGGATCTCGCCGAGTTCATCGGCGCCGCGGTGGGTCTGTCCATCCTGTTGCATCTGCCGCTGATGGCGGGCATGGGCGGGACGGCGGCCGCGACCTATGTCGTGCTCGCCCTCGAGCGCGCGGGTTTCCGCCCGGTCGAATTGGCCATCGCTGGCTTCGTCGCGGTGATCGGCGCCAGCTATCTGATCGAACTGGCGATCGCGCCGCCGGATTGGCGGGCCGTCGCGGTTCATTCCGTGCTGCCGAGCCTGCCGGATGCGGACGCGATTCTGCTCGCCGTGGGCATCGTTGGGGCGACGGTCATGCCGCACGCGATCTATCTCCATTCCGGCCTGACTCAGGACCGTGTGATCGCGCGCGGGGAGGCGGAGCGGCGCCGTCTGCTCCGCTTTTCGGACATCGAGGTGGTCGTCGCGCTCGGATTCGCCGGCCTGGTGAACATGGCGATGCTGGCGATGAGCGCGGCGGTGTTTCATGACGGCACGCACAACGCCACCGCCGAAATCGAGACCGCCTACCGGACTCTCGGTCCGTTGCTCGGCGGCGGCGCGGCGGCCGTGTTCATGGTCTCGCTGCTCGCGTCCGGTCTGTCGAGCTCGGCCGTCGGCACCATGGCCGGCCAGGTGATCATGCAGGGCTTCGTCGGCTTCCGCATCCCGCTCTGGCTGCGCCGGCTGGTGACCATGGCGCCGTCCTTCGTCGTCATCGCGCTCGGCGTGAACCCAACCGAGGCGCTGGTGGTCAGCCAGGTGGTGCTCAGCCTGTTGCTGCCACTGCCGATGGTGGCGCTGCTCGTCCTCGTCCGCCGTGCCGATGTGATGGGCGCCTACCGGCCAGGCCCGGTGCTCTTTGCCATTTCGGTGGGCGCAGGGGTGGCGATCCTGCTGCTCAACGCGGTGCTGATCCTGCAGACCTTCGGCGTGCCTCTGCCGCTGGTCGGCTGACACAGCCGCCAGCGCCGGAGGCGCCGGCGGCTCGTTTCCGGCTCAGCCTTTCGCCTCGCGCCGCCGCGCGGTGAGGATCCACTCGGTATAGCCGTTGGCCTGCACCCGGCCCTTGAAGATGAGGTCGCACGCGGCCTTGAACGCCACACCGTCGAACCCGGGCGCCATCGGGCGGTAGGCGGGGTCGCCGGCATTCTGCCGGTCCACCACCGCCGCCATGCGCTGCATCGTCGCCAGCACCTGCGCCTCGGACACGATCCCGTGGTGCAGCCAGTTGGCGATGTGCTGGCTGGAGATGCGCAGCGTCGCCCGGTCCTCCATCAGCCCGACATCATGGATGTCCGGCACTTTCGAGCAGCCGACGCCCTGGTCGATCCAGCGCACGACATAGCCCAGGATGCCCTGCGCGTTGTTGTCCAGCTCCTGCTGCACGTCTGCGGGCGACCAGTTCGGCCGGTCGGCGACCGGGATGGTCAGCAGCGGGCCGAGCGGCGTCGGTGCGCGCGTGGCCAGCTCCGTCTGCCGGGCGGCGACGTCGACCATGTGATAGTGCAGCGCATGCAGCGTGGCGGCGGTGGGCGAGGGCACCCAGGCGGTATTGGCGCCGGCGCGTGGGTGGCCGATCTTCTGCTCCAGCATCTCGGCCATGCGGTCCGGCGCCGCCCACATTCCCTTGCCGATCTGCGCCCGGCCGCGCAGCCCGCAGGCGAGGCCGATATCGACGTTGCGATCTTCGTAGGCGCGGATCCAGGCCGTGCCCCGCATGTCGCCTTTGCGGATCATCGGCCCGGCTTCCATCGAGGTGTGCATCTCGTCGCCGGTGCGGTCCAGGAACCCGGTGTTGATGAACACGAGCCGTTCCCGCGCGGCGGCGATGCAGGCCTTGAGGTTGGCGCTGGTTCGTCGTTCCTCGTCCATGATGCCCATTTTCACGGTGTTCGGCGCCAGGCCAAGAAACGCCTCGACCCGCGCGAAGATCTCGCCGGCGAAGGCGACCTCCTCGGGCCCATGCATCTTCGGCTTGACGATGTAGACCGAACCCGCCCGGCTGTTGCGAACCCGCCCGTCGCCGCGGAGATCGTGCAGCGCGATCAGGACGGTGACGGCGGCATCCAGCATGCCTTCAGGGATTTCCTCGCCGGCCGCGTCGCGGACCGCGTCCGTGTACATGTGGTGGCCCACATTGCGCACCAGCATGAGGCTGCGGCCGGGCAGGGTCAGCGTGCCGCCGTCCGGCGCGGTGTAGACGCGGTCCTTGTTGAGCGCGCGCTCCACTGTGCGCCCGCCCTTCTCGAACGAAGCCGTCAGAGTGCCGCGCATCAGCCCGAGCCAGTTGCGATAGGCTTCGATCTTGTCGGCCGCGTCCACCGTCGCGACCGAGTCCTCGCAGTCCATGATCGTGGTGATGGCGGATTCGATCACCACATCGTCCAGCCCCGCCGGGTCGTCGCGGCCGATCGGCCGGGCGCGGTCGATATGAAGCTCCGCGTGCAGGCCGTGATGGCGCAGCAGCACCACGCGGGGCGCGCCGGCCTCACCCTGGAAACCCGCGAACTGTGCGGGATCGGCGAGGCCCGTCACGCCGCCGGCGCGGCTCACCGTCAGCCGGCCGCCGGCCACGGCATAGCCCGTCGCCTCGCGATGGCTGCCTTCGGCGAGCGGGAAGCTCTCGTCGAGAAACCGCCGCGCCCGGGCGATCACCCGTTCGCCGCGGATCTTGTTGTAGCCGCCGCCACGCGTCGCGCCGCCATCCTCTTGGATGGCGTCGGTGCCGTAGAGCGCGTCGTAGAGGCTGCCCCAGCGTGCGTTCGCGGCGTTGAGCGCATAGCGCGCGTTGGTCACCGGCACCACCAGCTGCGGCCCGGCGATGGTGGCGATTTCGGCGTCGACATGCGCGGTGCCGATGCTCACCGCGTTCGGTTCGGGCTGGAGATAGCCGATCTCGCGCAGGAAGCCCTCATAGGCGGCGGCATCGAACGGCTTGCCGCGTCGCTCGCGGTGCCACGCGTCGATCTTGGCCTGCAGCGAGTCCCGTGTCGCCAGCAGGGCCCGGTTCCGCGGCGCGAGATCGCGCACCAGCGCCCCGAAGCCCGTCCAGAAGGCCTCGGCCGAGACACCGCTGCCAGGGATCGCCTCCTGGTTGACGAATTCCAGCAAGTTGGCGGCGACCATGAGACCGCCCACCTGGATCGACTGCTCCGACACGTTGCCCTCCATCGCGCTCGGCGCTCTCAATGTCCTTCAATGCCGCCCATGTCGAGGCCGCCGCGTCATCCGTCAGCAGATTTCATCCGGCCATTGCCTGCGCTCATCGTTCGCCGCGGGCGCGCCAGGCGGCGAACTCGGCCTTCACGGTCGCGTCGGGCGGGTAGGTGCCCCGCAGGGCCGCTCCGGCCTCGATCCGCCCGAGCACGAACCGCTCCAGCGCCTCCTGCTCGGCGCCGTCGGCCGCCACCGCGTCGGCCAGATCGGCCGGGATCACCACCACGCCATCGGCATCGCCGACGATGATGTCGCCGGGGAAGACCGCGACCCCGCCGCACGCGATCGGCTCCTGCAACGCCACCGCGTGATGGCCGCACAGGCTGAGCGGCGCCGCCGGGCCGGCGCAGAACGCTGCGAACCCCATCGCCGCGATCGGGCCCGCGTCGCGCAGCGCCCCATCGCAGACCAGACCGGCAACGCCGCGGCGCGCGAGGCGCGTGACCAGGATATCGCCGGCCGCCGCCGCATCGGTCACGCCGCGGCAATCGATCACCAGAACATGCCCGGGCGGGGTAACCTCGATCGCCTTGCGCTGCGGGTGCTCCGGATCGGCCAGCGTCTCCAGCCGGTCCAGGTCCTCGCGCGCAGGGATGGTGCGCAGCGTGAAAGCCGGCCCGACCAGCGTGACACCGGACGCGGCGAGCGGGCGCACGCCCCGCATCCAGGTGTTGCGCAGGCCGCGCTTGAACAGCTGGGTGGTGATCGTCGCGGTGCTGACGCCGCGCAGCCGGTCCAGGGTCTCGGGGTGGAGTGTCGCCATGTTTGCCTCCCGCATCGCCGCAGCGCAGAATGAGCTGTTGACCACGGTCAAGGAGAGCTACCCATGAAGATCAGCGCGCGCAACGTCCTCAAGGGCAAGATCGTCGAAGTCACCAAGGGCGCCACGACGGCGCATGTCCGCATCGACATCGGCGGTGCCGTGATCACGGCGGCGATCACCAACGAGGCGGTCGACGAGCTCGGGCTTCGCGTCGGCGGCGCCGCGACGGCCCTGATCAAGGCCTCGGACGTCCTGGTCGGCGTCGAGGGCTGAGCGGCCGGACCCGCGACAGAGAGGGAGCCGCACAACCGGCTTCCTCTGCCCGCGGTTTCAGGCTAGACCGTCCGCCAGCGGGACCCGTAGCTCAGCTGGATAGAGCGTCGCCCTCCGAAGGC
>DAIDKZ010000144.1 GCA_027449745.1 Acetobacteraceae bacterium
CGCGGTGCTGGACGGGCGGGATATCGGCACGGTGATTTTTCCCGCAGCGACGCTGAAACTCTTCGTCACCGCCAGCCCCGAGGAGCGGGCGCGGCGGCGCTGGCGCGAGCGGGTGGCGCGCGGGGAGCCGGTCACGCTGGCGGCGGTCGCGGCCGATCTCGCCGAGCGCGATGCGCGCGATGCCGCGCGGGCCGCTGCCCCGCTGCGCCCGGCGGCCGACGCGGTCGTGATCGACACCACCGATCTCGACGCCGAAGCCGCGCTGGCCGCGGCGATGGCGATCGCGGCGGGGCGGCTGAACCGTTCGCAACCCTTGACTTCGCCGGCATAGAGCCTATTGATCGTCGCGTTTTTGCTGCCCCTTTCAACAGAGGCCTGCGCGCAGGGCGCGCGGGCAAGTCGTGCTTCCGGATCAACGTCTGCATCGGGAGCGCGCCCGCACCGCCGCCCCGGGCCCAGCGAGGCCCGGCCGCCGCAACCGAGGACATACCCGACCCTATGGCATCCACCGCTGCTGCCCGCATGCCCACCCATTCCAGCCATGGCGAAAGCTTCGCCGACCTGCTCGACGCCACGCTCGGCCGCGATGCCGGGTTCGAGGGCTCCGTCATCACCGGCCGCATCGTTCGGCTGACCGACGACTATGCCGTCGTCGATGTCGGCCTGAAGAGCGAGGGCCGGGTGCCGCTCAAGGAGTTCGCCCCGAACGGCGCCGCGCCCGAGATCAAGCCCGGTGACGTCGTCGAGCTCTATGTCGAGCGCTACGAGGACCGCGACGGGTCCATCGTGCTGTCGCGCGAGAAGGCGCGGCGCGAGGAGACCTGGACCAATCTGGAGCGCGCCTTCGAGGCCGGCCAGCGCGTCACCGGAACCATTTACGGCCGCGTCAAGGGCGGCTTCACCGTCGATCTCGGCGGCGCGGTGGCATTCCTGCCCGGCAGCCAGGTGGACATCCGCCCGGTGCGCGACGTCACCCCGCTGATGGGCACGCCGCAGCCCTTCCAGATCCTGAAAATGGACCGCGCCCGCGGCAACATCGTCATCTCCCGCCGCTCGGTGCTGGAGGAGACGCGGGCCGAGCAGCGCAGCGAGCTGATCCAGGGCCTCAAGGAAGGCATGGTGCTCGACGGCGTGGTGAAGAACATCACCGACTACGGCGCCTTCGTCGATCTCGGCGGCGTCGACGGGCTGTTGCACGTCACCGACATCGCCTGGCGGCGGATCAATCATCCGGCCGAGGCGCTGCAGATCGGCCAGCCGGTGCGCGTGCAGGTGATCCGCTTCAACCCGGAGACCCAGCGCATCAGCCTCGGCATGAAGCAGCTCGAGGCCGATCCGTGGGACGGCGTCGCGGCGAAATACCCGCCGGGCACCAAGTTCAGCGGCCGGGTCACCAACATCACCGACTACGGCGCCTTCGTCGAGCTCGAGCCGGGCGTCGAGGGGCTGGTGCATGTGTCGGAAATGTCCTGGACCAAGAAGAACGTGCATCCCGGCAAGATCCTCTCCACCAGCCAGGAGGTGGAGGTGATGGTGCTCGACGTCGATTCGACGAAGCGCCGCATCTCGCTCGGCCTCAAGCAGGTGCAGGGCAATCCGTGGGAGCAGTTCGTCGATCAGCACCCGGTCGGCAGCACGGTCGAGGGCGAGGTTCGCAACATCACCGAGTTCGGCCTGTTCATCGGCCTCGGCCCCGACCTCGACGGCATGGTGCACCTCACCGACCTCTCCTGGGACGAGCCGGGCGAGCTGGCGATCACCAAGTTCCAGAAGGGCGATGTCGTCAAGGCGAAGGTGCTCGACGTCGATGTCGAGAAGGAGCGCATCAGCCTTGGCGTGAAGCAGCTGCACGAAGACCCGGCTGCCGGCACCCTCGACCGGGTCCACAAGGGCGACATCGTCACCTGCGTCGTCACCGCGGTGCAGACCAACGGTATCGAGGTGAAGGTCGACGATGCGCTGATCGGGTTCATCCGCCGCGCCGAGCTTGCTCGCGACAAGTCCGACCAGCGCCCCGACCGTTTCGCCGTCGGCGAGAAGGTGGACGCGAAGGTCACCGCGGTCGACCGCGCCGCCCGCCGCCTCTCGCTCACCATCAAGGGCAAGGAAGTGGACGAGGAGAAGCAGGCGATGGCCGAGTTCGGCTCGACCGACTCGGGCGCCTCGCTCGGCGACATCCTCGGCGCGGCCATCCGCCGGCGCAATCAGCAGGCGCAGCAGGAACACGACTGAGCGTTCGGCGGTGAGCCTCGAAACCGACCTGCTTCTGGACAGGCGGCGCCTCAAGCGCCGCCTGTTGCTTTGGCGCCTGCTCGCGGTCGCGGCCGTGTTCGTCGCCGCCATCCTCGCCATGCCCCTCGCCGGGCTGCCGCGGCCCGGGGCGGCGCATGTCGCGCGCGTCACCATCAGCGGCATCATCACCGAGGATCGCGACCTGGCCGGCGACCTCGCCGACGTCGCGGACGACCCCTCGGCGAAGGCGCTCGAAGTTGTGATCGACAGCCCCGGCGGCTCGGTCGCCGGCGGCGAGGCGCTGCACGACGCGATCGCGCGCGTCGCCGTGGTCAAGCCGGTGGTCGCCATCATGGGCGGCACGGCAGCATCGGCCGGCTACATGATCGCGGTGCCGGCGCAGCGGATTCTCTGCCGCGGCGGCACGCTCACCGGCTCGATCGGCGTGATGCTGGAAGCGCCGGAGCTTTCGGGGTTGCTGGCCAAGCTCGGAATCGCCAGCGATACGCTGGTCTCCGGCGCGCTGAAGGATCAGCCGAGCCTGACCCATCCGCTCTCCGCCGAAGGCCGTGCCGTGCTGCAGGGCCTGGTCGCGGACCTCTACGACCAGTTCGTCACCATGGTGGCGACGGGACGGCATATGAGCCCCGATGCGGTGCGGGCGCTCGCCGACGGGCGCGCCTATACCGGGCGGCAGGCGCTGGCGCTCGGCCTCGTCGACCAGATCGGCGGCGAGAAGGAGGCCCGCGCCTGGCTGGCCGAGGCCAAGGGCGTGCGGGCATCTCTGCCGGTGCAGGATCTCGCGTCCAGCAATCTGGTCTCGCGCGCCCTCGGCGCCGGTGGCCGCCAGATCCTGCATGTTCTGGCGAAAACTGTTCTGCTCCAAAGCCTTACGCTTGACGGAGCGTGGTCGCTCTGGCATCCTGCGGGATCATGACCGAGGCAGGCTCTCGGCATTTTGTCGTGGCGGGGAGTGGCCGATGACTAAATCCGAACTCATTGCCGAGCTGGCGGCGGCCCATCCGCATCTGCTGGCACGCGACGTCGAGCTCATCGTCAACACGATTTTCGACGAGATCAAGACGGCGATGCTGCGCGGCGATCGGGTGGAGCTGCGCGGTTTCGGCGCCTTCACCGTGCGCCAGCGCGATGCCCGCACCGGGCGCAATCCCCGCACCGGCGAGCCGGTGCCCGTGCGCGAGAAGGTGGTGCCGTTCTTCAAGGCCGGCAAGGAGCTGCGCGACCGCATCAATCGCGGCGTGTCGGCACCGTCGCGGCGAGCGGCGAAGCACGACTGAGCCAGTGACCATGATGCGCTGGCTCATCGGAGCCCCGTTGCTCGTGCTGCTCGTTCTGTTCGCGCTGTCGAACGCCACCCCCGTGCGGCTCGGCTTGTGGCCGACCGACCTGTCGATCGAGCTGCCGCTTTCCTTCGCCATCCTGGGCGGCATGGGCATCGCCTTCCTGCTCGGCGGCTCTCTGGTCTGGGGCAGCGCCCTGGCCGCCCGGCGACGCGCCCGGCGCGCCGAGGCCGGCATTCAGGCGCTCACCGCCCAGCTCGACCGCCTGCGCGCGCGTCTCGCGGAGGTCGCACCCGCGCCCCTGCCGCCGCCCGGCTGAACCCGATGGCCCGCAGCCCTGGCCTGATCGTCGCCCTCGATACCGCCGACCCAACCCAAGCCGCCGCCTGGGCCGGCCGGCTCACGCCGCATGCCGGGCTGTTCAAGCTCGGGCTGGAATTCTTCATCGCCAATGGCCCAGCCGGCGTGCGCGGGTTCGGCCAGCCGGTGTTTCTCGATCTCAAGCTGCACGACATTCCGGCCACCGTCGCCGGCGCCGTGCGGGCGTCCCTGCCGCTGGCGCCGCACCTGCTCACCGTGCACGCCGCTGGCGGCGCCGCCATGGTCGCCGCTGCCCGCCACGCCGCCGAGGCCGCGGGCGCGGCACGGCCGCGGATTCTCGCCGTCACCGTCCTCACCAGTCTCGATGACCAGGCGCTCGCCGCCACCGGCATCACGGGCCGTCCGGCGGACCAGGTGCTGCGCCTCGCCGGCTTGGCGCTCGCCGCCGGCGCCGACGGGCTGGTGTGCAGCCCGCACGAGGTCGCCCTCTTGCGCTCGGCGTTCGGCGAGGCGCCGCTGCTGGTCGTTCCCGGCATCCGCCCGCGCGGCGCGGAGCTCCAGGATCAGGCGCGAACCATGACCCCGGCCGAGGCCGTCGCCGCCGGCGCCGACTGGATCGTCGTCGGCCGGCCGATCACCGAAGCCGCCGATCCGGCCGCCGCCGCCACCGCGATCCGGCGCGAGATGGACGCCGCGGCCGGCTGATGGCGCGCGCCAAAATCTGCGGCCTGAACAGCGCGGATGCGATCGACGCGGCGGTTGCGGCGGGGGCGGACTGGATCGGGTTCGTTTTCTTTCCCCCCTCCCCGCGCGCCATCACCCCCGCTGCGGCCGCCGCGCTCGCCGCCCGGCATGATGGAGGCCCGCCCCGCGTCGGGCTCTTCGTCGCCCCCACCGATGCCGAGATCGAGGCCGCGCTGGCCGCCCTGGCGCTCGATATCCTGCAGCTCCACCGCGTCGATCCCGCCCGCGCCGCCGCGCTGCGCACCCGCTTCGTCCGCCCGGTCTGGCGCGCCGTGGAGATCGCCACCGCCACGGACCTTCCCACCGCCGCGCCCGGCATCGACGCGCTGCTGCTCGATGCCAAGCCGCCCGCGGACGCCACCCGCCCCGGCGGCAATGCGCGCCGCTTCGACTGGTCCCTGCTCGCCGGCTGGAACGCCCCCGCCCCCTGGCTGCTCGCCGGCGGTCTCACCCCCGCGAACGTCGCCGCGGCCATCCGCGCGACCGGCGCGGAGGCCGTCGATGTCTCCTCGGGCGTGGAAAGCGCGCCGGGCGTCAAGGACGCGGCACGGATCGCCGCCTTCGTCACCGCCGCGCACGCTGCCGGCCGATGACGCCACGGGCGTTGGCCCCCCTCCAGGCCGGTGGTACGCTGCGCGCGTAGCCCGTTCCATCGGGCGGCGGGACCAGGGAGGGGCGCAGCGATGGGATTCGATGAAGCGGCCGCGATCGAGAGTTTCTGGCAGGCGCGCCAGCGGGGCGAGTTCTTCCCCGCCGGCTGGTTCGATCGGCTGACCGCGGAGCAGGCCTACCGCATCCAGCTCGGCCTGATCGCGCGGCGCTGCGCCGCCGGTGAGCGGCATATCGGCTGGAAGGTGGGGCTGACGGCGAAGCCGATCCAGGAGCAGTTCGGCTTCGACGAGCCGGTGTTCGGCTGCCTCCTGGAGACACGGCCCTCCGGCCATGTCTTCCGCCGCGACGAGCTGATCGGCCCCGGGTTCGAAAACGAGCTCTGCCTGCGCGTGAACCGCCCGCTGGCCGGCGCGATCAACATGGCCGAGGCGCGGGCCGCGGTCGAGCGCGTTCATCCGGCGCTGGAGATCATCGAGACGCGCGGCGATTTCCGCGGCCAGTTGCCGCTCGCGCTGGCCGACAACGCGCAGCAGAAGACCGTCATTCTCGGCGATCCGGTGCCGCCCGGCGACCTGGCGCTGGACGAAGTGACTGTCAGCGTCGCGATCAACGGTGAGACCGTCGCCACCGGCCAGGGTGCGTCGGTGCTCGGCAATCCGCTCGCCTCCGTGGTCTGGCTGGCGCGCAAGCTGAGCGCGTTCGGCCGCGGCATTCGCTCAGGCGACCTGATCATGACCGGCTCCTTCACGCGGCAATTCCCGATCACGCCGGGCGATCGCATTCGCGCCGAGTTCGCCGGCATCGGCACCGTCGAGAGCGGCATGGCACTCTGAACCGGCGCCGCCTCGCCGCGGGCGGGCGTTACAGGCCGGCGAGATAGGACGCCAGTGTCTTCAGATCGTCATCGGAATAGGTTTTCAGCAGCGCCGTCATCCAGTCATTGTTGGCGCGCGCGCCGGAGCGGAAGGCGCGCATGGTCGCGAGCAGATAGGTCTCGCTCTGGTCGGCCAGCCGCGGCTGCACGCTGGCGCCGATATAGCCGCCTTGATGGCATTGCGGACACTGCGCCGACGCCGCGACCGTCTCGGCCCGGCGCACGACATCATCCGGGGCCGATTTCTGCAGCAGGTTCGGCCATGGCAGGGTCGAGAAATACGCTGCCAGCGCCTTCATGTCCTCGCGCGACAGCTGCGCCACGATGGCCGCCATCTGTTCGTTCTGCCGCGCCCCGCGCGAGAAGTCGCGCAGCTGGATATAGATGTAGCCCTCGTTCTGGCCCCAGATCACCGGGATCGCCTTGTCGATCGGCACGCCCTTCTCGCCGTGGCAGGCAGCACAGAGCGCGGCCTTCTCCGGCGGGGTATCGGCGCGCGCGCACGGTGCGCCAAGGGTCGCGGCAAGGAGCGCGGCCAGCACGAAACGGGCAGGACTCATCAGGCACGGTCTCCGGCTCTACAAAAAAACGAGGCGGAACCAATGAGATTCCGCCTCGTCCCGATCACAAGGGAGGATCAGTCCAGGGTGAAGGAGATGATCGCGTTGCCGCGCTTGTAGTCCAGCTGCGCGTTCCCGCCGGCACCGACCACGATGTATTCCTTACCGTCGACGCTGTAGGCGGCAGGCGGGGCGTTGACGCCGGCGCCGGCCTGGAACTGCCAGAGCTGCGAGCCGGTCTGCGAATCATACGCCTTGAACAGCCCGTTGCCCTCGCCGGTGAAGACGAGGCCACCCGCGGTTGCCATGATGCCGCCGATCATCGGCTGGGCGGTCTTCACCTGCCAGCGGATGCGGCCGGTGTTGTAATCCACCGCGGTGACGTTGCCCCATTGCTGTTCGGTGGGAATGACCGAGAAGGCGCCGCCGAGCCACAGCTTGCCCGCCGGGTACGCCGCCTCCTTCACCGAATAGTGCATCGGCTGGTGCAGGTTGATCGCGTAGGCGAGGCTGAGGCCCGGATCCACCGTCATCGGCGACCATTCGACGCCGCCATTGGCCCCCGGCAACATGCGCGTGCCGACGCCGTGCGTGGGCAGCGCATACATGTTCTCCTGCGGCACCATCGCTTCGGACACGCGGATCAGGTGGCAGTCGCGCCGGTCGTTGACGTAGACGAACCCGGTCTTGCCGCCATGCAGCACCGCCGGCACCAGCTTGCCGTCATTGTCCACGGCATCGACGAGAACCGCTGGGCTGACGGAGTCCACGTCCCACACGTCATGCGGCACGTACTGGAAGTGGCAGGCATATTTGCCGGTATCGAGATCGACCGAGACCAGCGAGTCCGTGTAGAGATTGTCGCCGGGCCGGTTCGACCCGTCGAGATCCGGCGAGGGATTGCCGACGACGAAATAGATCCGGTTGGTCTTGATGTCGACGGCCGGGTTCTGCCACACGCCGCCGCCGAGGGTCTTGTAGGGGTCGCCGACTTTGCCCAGCGCCGCCTTCTCGGCCGCGATGTCGCGATGCAGGTCCTGCCCGCTCGCGTCCTTCGTCGCCCACACGCCGACGGAATTCTCGGGCGTGGTGTTGAACGTCCAGAGCAGCTTGCCGGTGGCGGCATCGAACGCCTTGACGAAGCCGCGGATGCCGTACTCGCCGCCATTGGTGCCGACGAGGATCTTTCCGTTCACCGCGGTCGGCGCCATGGTTTCCGAATAGCCGAGCTCGGGATCCGCGATGTCGCTCTGCCAGGCCACCTTGCCGGTCTTGGCGTTCAGCGCGACCAGCTTGG